>NZ_CP178837.1:1840927-2147748 GCF_047946755.1 Leucobacter sp. HNU
GACGCGGACGAACTCGTCGAATGTGGTCTCAAGGATTGTCAGACGACGATCTCCCTTCGTGATGAGTTGTTCAATCCAATCCATCGATTTGGCACGCTTAGGGTCACGCGCTCCAAAGGAAACAAAGACTGCGCGCAGTCCGATGTTGCTTCGCAGTGCTGCTTCAATGGGTGCGGAGAGGTGGTCATCGTTAAACCCGAATCCCACGACGATCAGCCCCACGTCAGGCTGACGCAGAGCAATCTGGAATCGGGACATGAATTCAAGATATGGCTGCCGATACGACAGCTGGTACTTGGTTGCCGAAGGGTAGATCAACACTGGTTCGGGCGGCTTTGCGCCACCAAACACCTTCTGCACCCCGCCCTCAACAGCCGTCCAGTCAACCGAGCCATGCAACTTCAAGAGGTGGAAAACGCTCGGGTCAAGCGCCAACGGCTCATTGGGGAGACGGCGAACATAGTCGAGATCGAACGACCCGCCATCGAAGTCACGTCCACCAAACCCAAACCCATCGATGACGTTGAATCTAGTCCGACGAGCCGCTGATTCAAACGCCAGGTCGTAGTTTGTCGTGAAGATCTGTGCCCGCTGGAGCCGTGTCGAGCGCCGCGCTACCTTGCGAAGGAAAAGCTCGTGGCTTCCCAGCTCGGAGTGGTCGTCAATGAAACTGCATTTCGACCAGACGATGTCTTCTGCTTCAGTGATAAACGTCGCCAGATTGGTGTCACTCGGATCCAGCATGGCTCGAGCCTGCGCATCGGAGAGTACATGTTCTAAATTCTTGGCTGCGATTGGCGCAGGAGCCAGATCTCCGCTCACGGTCGCAAACGAAGGGAGCTTCTCGACCTCGTTCCACAGGTCAGCCATGCTCGGGGCGCAAGGTACACCGAGGTCATCGGTGATCCCGAGCGAAGCTCCCGAGCCAGCAAGGACGATCAGAGTTTCCGAGTTCGTGATCAGCGAAAGTTCTTCACGGAGGGACGCTAGGGCCGTTTCCTGTAGTGTCCTCTGGGCATCGTCGTCTTCGGGCAGCGTGTCGTCGATCTCCTGCCACCCATTCGTGTACCCGCCTAACACAGCAAGGCGCTTCTCCATCTCTATACTCCTCTTCGTATTTCCAAGCGCTCCGTTGCGCTGACTGAGCTTTAGATGATTCAGGGTTCGATGACCTCCAGCTGCGGCAAACCCTGCACGATCCTCACCGTCTCAACACTGACAGTGGTCAATCGCTTGATGAGATCAAGGATGTAGCGCGGCTCGTTGTGCTCGTCGCACCAGGCATTCGGATCATTCACAATTCCCGACGCCTTGTCTGTCTTCACCTGATAACGTTCGATAACCCAATCCAGCGCTGAACGGGAGCCCAGCAGATACTCCTGCGCTTCTTCCGGGATCCCCGACAGAGTGATGTCGTCGTTGTAAATGATCGTGCGCTTGTCATCCTGACGGCCGTTCTTCGCGTAGCGCATCTTCGTCACGCGCAATGAGGCTCCTGACGCAGCATTCTCGGTGAGAGGGTACGGCTCAACCGATTCGTAATTGAGATGCAGTTCCGCGAGTGCCCGACCAGCCTTGACGAATTCCTTGAACGCCCTCACCTTCGGGATACGGGGCAGCATCTTCTTCAAGTCGGCGTCGAACTCGGCACGGTACTCGCGGGAGTGCAGCAGCCCGTAAACGTAGTAGAAGATGTCATCTTTCGAGACCTTGCCATAGGCCTCTTGGTAGTCAGTGAGGATCTCGTCGGTGATGTTGTCAAGGCGCTCATACCCTGTGGTGGTGAAGTCAAGCTGATTCTCAGTCTCTTCCTGCTCGAACACGTCGAGCATGCCCGAGTCGGGAAAGAGTGTTGTGGGATCTTGCTCGACTCTGCGATAGGTGAAACGTGGGAAGAACTGGCCACCGCTCCCGGCTCCCGTGACATGGAGGTCAGGGATGCAGTCGAGCATCAGAACTGAGAACGGTACAGCAGACCCCATGCCAACGTAGTAAATTCCAAGATTCGCTGCTCCCTGCTCAGGGAAGAACCTGGGTAGCTGGGAGCGCTCGTGGTTCATCGTGCCATCGAAGTAGACATGCTGCTTTGCAAAGGGACGATACATGCTGATCCACTGCGTGCGGGCCTTCTCGAACTCCGCTTTTCTAGACTTCGCCAGGTGCCCCCGAAGGCTCCGACTCCATTTTACAGCAGTGGTGTCTGCGGTAATAAAGCCGTCTACGGGCGTAGGCTTGCCGGCAACTATCCACCGATCAAGTTCAGCGTTGTAATTTGAGATCAGGCGAGATGCGTTTCCTTCGAGTTCCGTCAGCGAGTAGTTGTAAACCCAGGCGTCTCGACCAGTTTCTAGCCCTCGACCGAACACGTCGAAAACTCTGGTTTCGCGGCTCTTGGCCTTGTCTTTCTCACCGAGGGGCGCGAACTTAGCGAAATCATCGTTGCGCATGTTGAGCCAGTCACCCTCGGGTGAGGGGGTGATCTGCCGCCAAGGGACACCGGCGATCGAACCGAGACTCTGGATCTTCTCGAGCTTCTGCTCCCTGGTGAGGTAGTCGCCGATGTCGTAGTAGTACAGCTGCCCCGGCAGCGTCTGCCTTGGGTTCTTCACGAGGATAGCGATAGCGATTGTTGCTCTGGAACCTCCTCCAAAAACCTTGCCGCCTTCCTGCCGGGACTTCTCCCCAGACGTACGTTGGTTGCCGCGCAAGTTGAAGATGTAGAGATTTGAGAACTCTTCGACGAGCGTCTTACGGAGCCCATCAGCGGTGTTGCCATCGATGTAGCCGCCGTTTGAGACGTAGCCAATGACGCCCTCGTTGCCGATGCGGTCTGAGGCCCACCGGATCGAGCGAATGTAGGAGTCGTAGAGATTGTTCTTGTTGGTCGCGGTCGATCGTTCGGCGTAGGTTGACCGGATGTGTTCGTCCAGGGTCGGGTAGGTGTTGTTTGCGTTGTCGTCATTTCCCGAGGTTTGCCCTTTGGAGTAGGGCGGGTTGCCGATGATCACTCGGATGTCGCGTTTCTTCTGCTCGATCACGCGCTCGTTGTTCTTCTGGAATACCCCGAGATTGTCGAGTTCGTCGTCATCTTCGTGCATCTGGAAAGTGTCCGTGAGGACGATGCCGTCGAACGGGATATACAGGCCACCTTGGAGCGAATGGTAGGTTTCCTCGATGTTGATCGCTGCGACGTAGTAGGCAAGCAGCACGATCTCGTTCGCGTGGAGCTCGTAACGGTACTTCCGGGCAAGGTCATGGGGCTTGATCAGACCGGACTGGAGCAGCCGCACGATGAAGGTGCCCGTTCCGGTGAACGGGTCAAGCACATGGATGCCCTCATCCGAAAGAGTTGCATCGAACTCTTCTTTCAGCACGTCGTTGACGCTGTGAATGATGAAGTCCACGATCTCGTTCGGTGTGTACACGATGCCGAGCTTCTCGCTAGTCTTCGAGAACGCCGTCGAGAAGAACTTTTCGTACAGCTCCTTGACGATGGTCTGCTTCGCGGCCGCGTCATCGATGCCCTGCGCCCTGAGCTGGACACTCGCGTAGAACTCCTCCAGCTTCTCAGTCTCGTTCTCCAGGTTCTCGCCGTCGAGCACCGAGACCATCGCGTTCATGACCTGCGAGACCGGGTTGTTCTGGCTGAACTCGTACCCCTCGAACAGCGCGTTGAATACCGGCTGCGTAATGAGGTGCTGCGAGAGCATCTGCACGGCATCGTCGTGCGAAATTTCAGGGTTGAGGTTAAGGCGCAGTCCTTCGGTGAAGGCCTCGAACTCCTGCGCGATTCGCGGGTTACCACTTGAGATCAACCCGTTGATGCGCTTGGTGTGGGCGCGGGCAATGTCTGCGACGTCCTTGGCCCAGTTCTCCCAGTGCGTGCGGGTACCAACCTTCTGCACGATCTTCGAAAGGATGGCATCGCGCCACGCTTCAATCTTCGAAAAGTCGAGCTGTAGCGACGTGTTTACCTTGTCATTTCCAGAGACTGCTTCGTCCTCATCACGGTCGCCGCTACCGCCGACCCCGATCAGGTCAATCTTGAGTCGGTCGGTCTTCTTGGTGAGATCAATCTTGTTGACCTCCGCATCGAAGCGTTCATCGTGCGCCCTGAGCGCTTGAAGTACCTGCCAAACCACCCGGTACTTCTCGTTATTGTTGAGCGCCTGCTCCGGTGACACGTCGCTCGGGACGGCGATCGGGAGGATAACGTAGCCGTACTTCTTGCCGACCATCTTGCGCATGACGCGTCCGACCGACTGCACCACGTCGACCACGGACTTGCGCGGGTTCATGAACATCACGGCGTCGAGCGCCGGAACATCGACCCCCTCGGAGAGACACTTCGCGTTCGAGAGAATACGTACCGTGTTCTCGGGGCTGGCTTCCTTCAGCCAGTCGATCTTGCCATTGCGCACGAGCATCGACTGGGTGCCATCGACGTGGTCTGCTTCGGCGTGAAGTAGTCGGGAGGTGTCCTCTCCGGCTGCTTCAAGGCGCTCGATCTCTCCTTCGACCACTTGTTGGAATGCGTTCGAGAGCTTCTTTGACGTGGCAATGTTCTGCGCGAACATCACCGCTCGTTGCATCGGAGCGGGATCTTCGTCATACTCGTCGGGATTGACGGATCGCTTAGATAGCCCGTTCCATGTGCCGACGATCTTCGCAGTGTCCTCCATCTTGAGTTCGTAGCCGTCGCTCGACATCAAAGACTGGAACTCGCGGCTCACGAAGCCTTCGTCAACGGCAAGTACGAGTACCTTGTAGTCGGTAAGACGCCCCATACTTACGGCCTGCCCGAAGCCGAGCCGATGGAACTCTGGGCCATACACCGACTCGTCATCCATGTCCGCAAGCTTTGCGCCGACCTCGCCGGCCTTCTTGCGCGTGCCGTCCGAGAAGATGCGCGGCGTTGCGGTCATGTAGATACGCTTCTTGCCTTGCACAAAGCTTTGGTTGTGTATCTTCATGAAGGCCGACTCGTCTTCATCGGTGAGCGCAGCACCGGTAGTCCGGTGTGCTTCATCACAGATGATCAGATCGAACTGCGGTAGTCCTTGTTCCTGAGCCTTCGAAATCACTGCGAGCGACTGATAGGTCGAGAAAATCACGGTCAGCTTCTCGGAGGCATCACCTTGACTCAGTTGCTTTATGAGCGCCGAAGCGTTTGTCGTTGCAGGGAAGGCGAGATCACGAACGGGGATGTCTTCCTCCGTGCGTCGTTTGCCAACGGAGACGTCGGAGCACACCGCAAACGAGCGCAGCGGTACCTCAGCCTGAATCGTCCACTCCTTGAGCGTTTGAGAAAGCAACGCAATCGAGGGAACAAGAAACAATACCGTGCCCCCGAGCGGGGCCGTGCGCTCCGCCAGCCGCAGTGAAGTGTACGTCTTGCCAGTGCCACACGCCATGATGAGTTTGCCACGATCGTGCGCCGCGAAGCCGCCAATCACGTCTGAGATCGCGGCCTCCTGGTATGGGAACGGCTTCTTCTTCTCATGACGGATCAAGTTTCTCGGTTCGTCCCACACGAACTGAGACCAGTCGATGCTGGACTCGTCAAGATCCTGTACCCGCAGACGCTCGACAGGGATGGACTGGCCGGTGATCGCGTCCTCGGCGTTCTTGCCCCAGAGATCCGAAGTTGAGATCACGAGACGGGATGCGAACTCGGGTGAGCCATCTTCGTTCATCTTGCCCGATGCGGAGAGAAACGAATCGAGCATGCCCTTCGTCACCGTGGTGGTCGGCGAGAAGAACTTGCACTGGATAGCCGTCAGCTCGCCGGTGTCGCGGTTTCGGGCGACCAGGTCGACACCAGTGTCAGTACGAGTGCCCTTGCTCGGGTACTCCTCCCAACCCCAGACCTCGTCGTACAGCTCTGCATACTGCGGCTCGGTCTTGAGGAACGCCTGCATCAGCAGTTCGAAGTGAGTGCCCTTATCCCTCTGGTCGAAGGAGACCTTGCGGTACTGCTCAAGGACGTCGTGAATGCTGCTGACCTGGACGTCGGGCATTGTTGGATCTCGCTTCTCGGAATGGGCGGGCACATCTCGCTCTTCCAAAGGTACCGAGCACCGCTGACATCCGCACAACGGCAAGCCGCACAGCAGAGGAACGGCACCATCACAGCGGCATCAAAGGTGTCGACTACCGTAGGTGCTCGAACGGATCCACCACGGAATGCAGCCCACAGACCCAGCAAATGAACGCAACTCGCAGCGTGCCATCACCAGCATGCATCGGCTCCGGTTCGCAGTCAGCGCCGCAGGTTGAGCAGGTGCGGTAGCTCTGATCTTCCGAAAGCGGGCGAATATCCATGTCGATACCGTAACTCCATCCCCAGACCGAGGACTACCGCTCATCCGGCCCATACGGACTCCACCCGCCGAGGTAGGGCTTCAAGTCCTCGGACTTCGGCTTCTGAATGTCCGGCACCAGCAACTCAGGTGAGGCGAGCGGGTCGAGCAGTTTCATCGAGGCTTCAATCTCGGACAGGAAGCCGTTCGCGGTGAACCGCTGCTCAGAGGGCAGCGACTCGGCGGCTGTTCCTGCACGGGCCAGGAAATCCCGGTAGGTGCGGAGCCGTTCGTCTTGTTCGGCGAGGGCGACGAAGTACTTCCAGCGTTCAGCGGCGTAATAATCGACCTTGGCATTGGCCATCGCGGCTTCCCAGTTCCGCTGCCGACGCTCCTTGGCGAGTACCTTCAGTCGCTCGTGCTCAGCTTGTTCGAGCATCCAGGTATCGAACCGAACGAACACCTCTGGCAGCTTCTCCTCGAGCAGGGTGCCGCGCGCATCGCGGAGATGCGTTTCACCGTAACTGCTGAGCGAAGTACCTTGCCCAAGCTGTAGACGGCCGGTGCTCACGAACTCCCGGTTGCGCCGCCTCACCCAGATGGGAAAGCGACGCTGCTGCTGGTCCCAAGTCAACCCCAGGTCACTGAACTTACTCCCGCCCGAACCCGCAACCTCTTTGATCTCCACTCCGTACAGCCCGTACTCCGTCTCAATCCAGAGGTTGCCGTGCTCGACGCTGTTCGCCGTGCGGTAGTCGCTCTTCGGTTTCTTCGAGTGCGGAATCACTGTGTAGCCGCGCCGCTGAGCTTCACTGATGATGGCTTGCAGAATGCGAGCTGCCCTCGGCACGTGTTCCTTTGTGACGTATTGCCAGTCTTTGTCTGCCAGGAATTCCTTGACTGCCGGGTGGTACCTGGCGACGCGCTCGGGCACGGGAATGGGCTGCTCGGCCACGAAGTCGCGGAAGTAGAAGTCGAAGGACACGACTTCTTCGCCGTTCCAGTAGTTGCCTACGCGGTGGGTGGTGAGCTTCCGACCGAACGGGCGGTTTGATGCCTTGAGTGACGCCCCAATGATGCGCGGCAACTTTCGGGGGCCAAGATCGAGTTCTTCGACCGGCACCTGCTGATCCTTCGCAGCGAGCACCCTCGTGATGAGCTGCTCGGCTTCGGCGACGTCGCGGGCTGCGAGCGTAGCAGCGGACGGCTTGCTCGGCGCCTTACGAGGCTTCGAGTTCGGCAGCGCAGGCTTCGCTGACGCTTGAACCTCACGCGCCGCGACCGTGCGCGCCTTGTCCTCTCTTTCGGTGGCATCCTGCGGTACCGCGGCGGGCCAGACTCGTCCTCGCTCTGTAAGCTCCGCTTTCCAGTTCTTGCCGTGGCCAGACACTCGGACAAGGCCTCGCGAGTGGAGAGCCCGAGCCGAGACGCGGTGTGTATAGTTGTCGTCCGGGTAGACGCCGTCAGGACAGTCCGCTCTGATCCATTCCAGCACCTTGATCTGCGCATCGTTGAGTTCGATCACGCTAGGAAGTTCCTCATTCACGACATCTCCCGTCGAAGTCGAGACAGAACCCATTGAACCGTCTTACTCTGAGCCTACGAGCGGACATCGGTCATCCCAAGAGGAATAGGAACTGTCATGGCACTCACGGAGCAACAGAAAGCTGAGCGCGCTGCGAAACGCAATATGAAGAATGCCCTCGCTGCCGAAGAACATGCACACCGCCAGGAAGCTCACCGTCAGGAGTGGCAGGAAAAGCGGATGTATCTCACCAGAGAACAGGCTGCTGCTCGCGAACTATGCCGCGGTTGCGGATTGCCGATCATGGACGGGCTTGGAGATTGGCCGCCGCTGATGCAGCTCTCAGACGAAGAACGGCTTGAGCATGATGCAGCGGAAGGCCGGTTCAAGGAGTTGCATCCAGATTGCGGGTCTCATCGGTGGAGCATCTCTGGGTCGCACACAATGCACTGTGGCCTGTGCTGCCCTCCGCTCCCGATTCCACCCGAGTACCTCGAGAGAGTTAGGCGGATCCTCGCGAGCGCAAACCCGCGCGAGGAAGAACTCGACATTTGGGAGCGGACGCTGACGTGCGGCCACCTGGTGCAGCAGAGCGTACATCACACGAACTCGGGGCCGAGCTTCTCGACGCAGCGCTGCGATGAATGTGGAATCACACGAGGAGTGGTGTCTTCCGTGAAGATCGTCGAAGCTTCAGAGCGCAAGAAGCAAGCCGAGCGAGAACGGGAGAATCAGATCGTTCGCGCTGAAGGTGATCTGGCCAAGGCGGAGAAGGCCGCAAAAGAAGCGCGGCGCAAACTTGATGCCCTCCGCTCTGAGGGGGTGGACTCGTAGGTAGGCGCAGGCGACCGCTCGTCCGAGCGACCACTACGATGCTGCGGGCTCAAGAGCAACTACCACGACGACACATTTCGAGGTGGATAAGAATGTCGGAAGTGCACGGCAGAGCAGTGACCATGACACAACTCGCATTCATGACCTACTCAGACTGGGCAAAGCAAGGAAACGGCATGGCCGAGAGCGGCCAGCGCATCCAGGAGTGGATCGGCGACACCTCCGCCTATCTCTTCTGCGCCGAGAAGGAAGCCCACTACTCGCCGAACAGTCATCGCCAAGAGCGTGACCTCTTCGCCTCGATTCAGAATCCGAACATCAAATCGTTCAAGGCAGCCTTCGGCAACCTCCACGAGGTTCAAGGCAAGTCTGTCGACGTGGCGCTCGTCGCACTCATTCCGTTCAAGGAGCCGGAGTTTGAAGCGATCCGGCGAGCGATCGTCGACCAGACCTTCCCAAAGATCGTGATCATCATCACGCATGAAGGCGAGATGAGCCGCTCGATTCTTCGCGGCTTCGGAGCAGTGAATCTTGAAACCGGTGAGCACGATGCGCTTCCAGATCCGCTACTGATTGAGGCTGCCAAGACAATGGTCAACGAGGAATATAACGGGCTTGGGAGTGGCAATGGCAAGGACGCAGTCCTCAGCTTGATTCACGCGTTCCGCCAGGCCGGCTATCCCACCAACAAGGAGCTCTGGCTCGCAGCCTACTTCGCAGCAGGCGGGAAGACTCGTCACGCCGAAACCGTGGCAAAGTTCATCGACGAGATTAACAAGGGCACCCGGCACCGGTTCCAGAATCGCTTCCGGCCGAACATCGTTGAGATTCTGAAAGAGCGAGTGGAGCCTGAAACCAACAAGGACGTCACTCAACGATCCGAAGTCACTGCATCGTCACACTCCAGAGACTGGTGAGCGTGACAGAAATTCCGCAAAGTGAAGGCGGCAGCCGACCCGAGCGTGTACCGGATGGCACTGCAAGCTCAGGTGGGACTGCCGCTGAATAATTGGGCACGAGGAGACGGCTGCCTGGCAGCGCGAGTAGGCGGTTTGGCACTGGAACCGCTGCTGCCTCCGAGGACGGCTGCGATGGCTTGACGTTTGGTCTCTGCTTCGCACTCGATCTCATCCCGCACCTGCTCGGCAAGCCTGAGCGCTGCGGGGTCAGGCGAGCATCGTTCAACCCAGTGTTCGAGCGCCAGCCGAGTCTCCTCCGTCACGCTGTGCTCGTTGAGCTGGGCAAGAACTTCGAGCTGCGCCCGAGTGTCCTCGTTGGTGCGGACTGAGAGTACTTTGTAGGCGGCTCCGTGGTTATTCGTGTTCTCGCTCATGGCGAGTCACCTCCTTCATGCGTGCGGCCCGCGATCATCGAATGGATCACGTCGTAGCCGCAGAACCGGAACGAGGTCTCCCGAGTATGCGCCCATTAGTCGGAGAGTCAATCCGCCGTTCGATGGTGATGTAAAAACTACTTCGGAAAGCCCGTCGACCCTTTCGCGCTGGAGGTCATGGTCAGCGGGTGGCAGGAACCCCTTAATGCCCGACAATACCCAAAACTCCAACAGCAATAACTGTCCGCTTCAGTGTTGAGGTGCGAAATTGCTGCGCTGATGAGTTCCCGCAAGGCCGCATACACAAAACCAAAGGCACCTCCGGCTCAGCGACAATGCGACGTCGATTCTTGGTACTAAAATCTGACAACGTCGCCCGCCTCGAGGAGCCACCTCATCTACTTGACCCTGGATATGCGTACCCCAATGATTCGCATTCCTGGGTGGCGCTTAGCGTCGACGAACAGGCATGGGGGGTTATCCCTCGAGAGCGCGCTCCGTCTGCCCGATGCGCTCGGCAAGCTCTTTGTGGAACTTCGCTAAGCGCGCGGGCGTGCCAGTTGCGGGATGCTCGGGAGAAGCTCTTCAACTGGCACCTCGAGCACCTGACAGATCGCAAGGAGCGTTGCGAGGCGCGGGTTTGTCGGCTGTCCGTTCGTGCCTGTGCCTCGTTCATAGAGCTGGTAAGAGTACAGCGCGATCTCCGCGTACTCGGCAACCTGTTCTTGGGTAAGGCGCAATTCAGAACGGCGACGCCGGAGGGCTAGACCGAGTTCCCGCGCAAAGCTCCCCCAAGTCTCGCCCGTACCCCCGACATCATCCACCCCACAAGGGAACTACCAATAAGAGTTGGCTAGAACCAATAAGAATTGGTAAAGTTCGAGCGGGTAGTGTCCCCAAGGGCACATTGCCCGAAATTCACGACCGTTCTGGGGGGGCGACCCCCAGCGAGTATGAGGATCTCAATGCGCGATATCCACCCTTTTGCAACCTCGACGTTTCACCGGAAACTAGTCCTGGGCACGGCCACCGTTGTCAGCGCACTCCTCTTCAGTCTCGCGGGGTGCGCTTCGCCAGCCCCTGAACCAGCAGAGCCAGAGACACCAAAGGCCCCCGTCTTCTATCCGGTCCCAGAAGGTTGCCCAAGTGCAGAAGATCTGGGCGAGGCATACATGCAAGATCCCGAGTGGGCTGAAGCATTGGACGTCAACTTGCTACAGGGAGAGCTCTCGACGCCCCTTCCTGACGGAGGTTGCGGCTATGCCGCGCGCAAAACAGGCAGCGCGAGCAACTCGGACCATACTTACCGAAGTGTAAACGTGTTCTATTTCCGCCTCGGCGAAGAGGGCCGAATCACCGAGGAGCAAATTGAAGAGTGGGGAAAGAATGCCGGAGGCGTGCTTCACGAGGAAGTAGACGACACCACAGATCCACCAACAAGCAGGGTATGGGACAACTTCCTCGACCTCCCTCAATCAATCAGCGGATGGAGCGGAGGCGAACTGTCATGGGTCGATGGCGAGAACGCTCAAATGTTCTTCGAGCTTGAAGACGGAACCAGAGCGATCCCCGAATACACCCAACTCGCCACGGCAAGAATTAAGCTTCCCCTCGACAGCGAGCTCGTGGCCACCATCGTGGCACAGGGAGCCAACACCACGCCTGGAGCGGTTCCAGAACCAACTCAAGCGCTCTCCAAGGGACTATCGGCAACGTTCAGCAATAGCTTCTCCATCACAGATGAAGCGGGCTACACCGGAACCGTCGAATTCTCCGGAAAGCTGCAGCCGTGGACATCCGATGTAACGGATGCGCCTCCCGGGCAGTTCGAAGCACTCTCAAAAGCCTCCACGCAGGGTGTGTACACAAACACGACGCCGGAGCGACGTTCAAAGCTTCCTGGCATGCGGGTGTGGGCGCTATATCCGGTTAAGTCGGCTGGATGCACGGGAGGTAGTGGAATCTCGGTCGAGGGTGATGACTGGGCGAGTTCGTCATATTGCATTCTCTCGCTCGGTGGTACCTCTGATACGGATCTTGAGCCTGGCGCTGTGCACACTCCCGAGAAGCGCACCGCGGACCTCAAACTGGGGCCGTTCGATGAGAACGGTGATGCGCTCGCTGTGCTCAATATGCCCTCATCGATATATGTAGCGTTTGGCGGCTCAGGGCAAGGTTCTACGAATGTCGATTGGACGGGTGACAAGGGGTGCCTAGTCCATACGCAGAACGGTGCGCAGTGGCTTGTTGTCATGGACGGCTGGCCAGAGGTGCTTTGCAACTGACTTGAGGTGTTGTAATAACCACTACGCTGAAAGCCTTGAACGAATCGCGCCTTTGACTCATAATCAACGGCAAACATTCATAAGCAGGAACAGCAGAGGTGACAGGGCGACAAGAAGAGTTCAAGCAGAGAGCAGGCTTCACCATCGTGGAGCTCCTTATCGTGGTGGTCGTCATCGCCATCCTCGCCGCAATTACCGTGGTGGTGTATAACGGCATCACTGATCAAGCTAAAGAGGCTGCTCTCAAGTCAGACCTCACTACTGCCGCCAAGAAGCTAAATCTCGAGAAGGTCGAAACCGGTTCCTTCCCAGACACCTACTCAGCTACTGGCCTTACTTACAGCGGCGGAGGTAACGCCTTCTGCGTCACCGGGTCCGCCAGCGGCAAAAACTTCCGGGTCAAAGAAACAGGCGCGGTAGAAGAAGGTAACTGCTCACTTCCAATAGCTACGACTATGCAGACCTTTACCTCAGCGCACTGCTCGGCGCTCGCTACGTTCACGGGCAGCAATAGCAGTGCTGTCGTCAGCTTGACTGATTCTCGCGGCGGCACCACCCGCACTTACGAAGTCGCCAAGCTTGCCGACGGCAAGTGCTGGATGCTGACGATTCTCAAACTTGGCAGCACAGCAGGGCCCCTTGTCCTAACTCCAGCCGACAGTGATGTGTCGAGCAACTTTACATTGCCTCAGCTGAGGATAGGCGAAGGTGAGAATGCGGAATACGACACACCACGTGCCTACGGTCCTGTTCCTGGCGACACCGGAAGCGGAGCGGCCAACTATGGCTATTTGTACAACTGGAGCGCTGCCACCGCTGGTGCCACCCGCACCAGCAACCCAGTAAACAGTGGTAACGCTCAGAACTCCATCTGTGCCAAAGGCTGGCAACTGCCCAGTGGCGGAGCCTGGAATGATCCAAACAATGAATTCTCTCAGCTCAATGCCAAGATGGCTGGCCTTACTGGTGTGACCGATGCAGGCTACACCAGCAGTAACTACTCTTCCGCTACCAACGCCGCACACTGGAGCTTTACTGGCCCATTCAAGGGTGTCTTTGCTGGCCGCTGGTGGGACAACTTAGGTGGTCAGGGTACTAGTGGGGAGGTCTGGTCGCGGTCTACCTCTGGCCCCGCCTATAACTCCAACTACGCCCAGAGCGCGTTCTTTGGTGCTAACTACGTCAACCCGGGCAATGGCATGCTCCGAGCTTACGGCTTTGGCGTTCGCTGCCTCATAGATTAGCCATCTCCTTGTAAACAACGAGGACCGCCATTATTCAAGCTTCGTCAAAGCTCTGTCCACGAACGAGTGGAATCCTTAGCAGCGTCAATGTCGGTGGCCTATGGGAGCCTGCTGCTATGGAGGAAATCCCACCTTTTGACATCGACTCGTCGTCGCCAGTAATACGAGATCTGCAAGCGGTTCCGCGTGTGCCGACCGAGGCGATGCTAGCGTCTCCGGTGCACGTTGCAATTGCTACGTACGCTCAACCAAGAACAGACCTTCCAAGCGGCCGATTCATCGGATGGGCGATCATCGTGGCGGCAGAAGAAGAGGACGTTCAGATCCACCTTGGTCGTACTGCGGGTACCGAACCAGCGGCGCTGATCGCCGCTGAACTCGAATGCGCACTCTCTGACGTGCAGGGGCCAGTCTGGGTGACCGTCCCCAAGGAACGGCGTGGTCTCGCTGCAACGCTGCGACGATCAGGATACGTCGTGACTGCCGGCCTGGGCCGTGGCAGTCGAGCAGAACCCGAACTCCGCGAACAGATCGCGGCGCAGTCCCGACTGCTCCTCATTGAAGCAACAAAAGCCGACGCGGTAGGCCCGAGCAGTCGAGTGAAGAAGGTGGGACTCCCGGAGCCTTCTGACCAGGTGTACTGGTTGCCGTCAGAGCGACGGATTGTCGACCATGCAGGCCTTGATGTTCTCCATATCGCCGCGGATGCGTCGTTGGAAAGTGTGGCGTACAGCCGTTTGTATGCGGCCTGCGCGGTGAGTGATCGGGGTGACTGCATCCTTACGGCCGAGTTTACGCAGGGTCATTCTGGCGAGGTTGAATTTATCGCTCTCCTCCAAGCTCTTGAGATAGTGGCGGGAACGGCCCCGCAGACGGCAGTGATCTCAAGCGATAGCAAGCATGCGCTGGAGATCATTCGCTGGCTCACTCACGGCGCGTATCACAAGGCACTCCTCGGTGGCGGTCGCGTGCTCAGCGAGGAGTATTGCACCCGGTTCCGTGACGTGTGGCGGAGAGCACGTGCCCGAACCGAGGTGACGTTTCAGCACGTCCTGGGCCATGCCAGTCACCCACTGAACGAAGCGGCAGATTCGATTGCGCGTTTCGCTCGACGGGCTGCGACGAGACCGGCTCGAGAGGGTGAGCACGCATTGTCCGAACACCTCGAGAAGGCTCTGGGAGTGCTCGGCGCATCGAGAGGTTCGTGAGCACGCATGTAATCCTGAAGTGTCAACCAACCCATGCGGGCTAGCTTCGGGTAAGAGAATCGGCAGCCTGCCCAGAGGACGGCCGTAAGGCCATCGACTCTGGGCATGACTGCCGTGTGCATGTTCAGGCTTCGAAAGCAGCCTGCTTGGGCGAGCGGGTGCTCTTGGCGCGTTTGCCACCGAGCACCGCCGCAATAGCGTTTCGCTTAGTCTCGGCTTCGCGCTCGATCTCGTCACGTACCTGCTCGGCACGCTTGAGCACCGCAGGGTCGGACTTGGACTTCTCGACCCAGTGCTCCAGCGCGAGCCGCGTCTCTTCTGTGACGCTGCGCTCGTTGAGCTGGGCAAGGACTTCGAGCTGTGCTCGGGTGTCCTCGCTGGTGCGGACGGTGAGTACCTTGTAGGCAGCCCCCTGCCCGTTAATGTTCTCGCTCATGGCGAGCACCTCCTTCATGCGTGCGGCCCACGATCCGGGTGGATCATGTCGTAGCCGCAGAGCAGGAACGAGGTCTCTTGAGTATGACTCAGCGGGTGAGGGAGTCAATATTCGGTTCGGGACGTTGTAAAAACTACGACACCGGAACACTTGAACGAATCGTGCTTATGGCTCATAGTCAGACGGTGAAATATGAGGGCAGGAACTACACAACAGGGCAGCATGGTGATGGTGAACAGGCGAGGGTTCACGATCGTTGAGCTTCTGATTGTGGTCGTGGTTATTGCTGTCCTCGCAGCGATCACCATCGTGGCCTACAACGGCATCCAGAAGCGCGCAGGCACCGCCACCTACGCTGCGGCTGTTGACGGGCTGGAGAAGCAGATTCGCCTGGCGATCACGAGCGGCGCGCTTTCGAGCGACACGACCTTTTATCAAACCTGCCTTGGCGAAGCAAATGACTATCCAGCGACGGGCAACTTCCCGGCTGGGTCTTGCCTTAATATGACGTCATCTCCGTCTTCGGGAGTCACATTGGACATCTCAAAGGTGGACATGTTGCGGTCGGCGGGGGTGACGATTCCGAGCGGCCTCCCGATGTATGAAGGCAACGCGATGGGCGACCAGTCAATCTGGACAAGAGGAATCTTCCTCCAGCATGTCAACACTTCTCAGCTAGATCAGGTCGTTCTTGTTTGGTTCCCAGCGGATACCTCCACTTGCGGGCGAGGAGTAAATAGCGCCGAAGCCTCTATCCAACAGGTAAAAGCTAATCCGCAGCTCCTCGCCGATGTCGAGGCGCAGCTTGGCCCTGATTGGGAGAATATCTACCGTTCACTGACTGGAGGTGGCGCGTGCCAGGTGGTAATCAATATCAATTAGTGGCCCGCAGCCTGCTCGGGTGGGCGGAGGGGTCTCCGCGAACGTACGCAGGCATGAGTGTCGGTAGTTCGCTATAGCCTACTGCGATGTCCACCACGATCGACATCTACCCCACGAAGCCCGACCTTCCCCTGGTCGAGGGAACCCGGCAACGCACCGAGGAACTCTTCCAGCAGTTACTCGACCGGCACGGCATCGACTCGAAGATCACCGTTCGGGCCACGACGCGAGCGCCAGAAGCCAAGCGGTACAAAGTTCCGATCACCGCAGATCTCCACTGGTCTCCCGGCCTCGCCGTCTGTTTCTCGTACTACCTGAACGGCGTGTGGGACTCCGACTCCTGGCCGAGCTGCGACGCACGAGACCCAGAGGACTACGTACAAGCCGGAGATCTCGAGCACACAGACAAGAAGTTCTTGGGGCGCTGCTGGTTCGTCGAAGAGTTCGAGACCGTCCTCTCTGACGAGACTCTCCGGAGGATGGAAGCAATCGAGCACACCTTCTCGGAGTACCGGAACTTCGGCGGGCCTGCCGTTGCATCGACCGGGTACGGCCTCGTCGCCGCCGCGTTCGCGGAGGCCACGGACGGCATCATCATCTCAATGGACTGCGCGTTCGATGACGATCACAACGCCGAAGACGCGGCAACCTTCCTTGAATGGTGGGGTGACCGCCAGATTGGTTTCTACGGCTCGGATTGGTTCCTACGCTCCCGAAAACAGTAATGGCTCCCTGTCGCACGAGCAATGCGTGGTGCGACAGGGAGCCATTTGGCTACTCGCCGAAGCTCCGGCGCGTCCAGCGGCGCTTCAGACCGACCTTGCGATTCACTGCCCACGGCGCCCTCCATCCATCTTGACAAAACATAACTATTTGTTATAATAAATATGCCATCCATTGAGTTGCGTCGCGTCCTCATGTATCCGCACGGGAACGCAACCGCACCTCAACGAATGGAGAACCCCATGTCCAATGGACAGAACACCACTGAACTCAGTGAACGCGAAGAAGCCGAACGTCGGAGCGCCGAGATGCGTGAGATGGGCTTCGAGCCAGGCGAGCCCGTCCGTTCCGAATGGTACGGGCTCACCAAAGAGCAGGTGATGGAATCGCTGTTTAGCTCCAGTTACTCGAATCCGGTCCCCGTGTTTATCGAGTGCTCAGTAACAGAAGCGCGCCGTTCGATCGTGATCACGAGCGCCAAGGCGTTCTACGACAACTACGACAAGCCGAACCAGATGGGTGCCACCCCTCCGGGGTGCTGGGAAGAACCGCACTGGTACCTCGAAGGCTGGCTCCCCGCATCCGGCTACGATCCGGAGGGGCAAACCATCCGCCGAGTGCGTATCCACACCAAAGGCCTCGATTTCGACGACTTTTATTGGCAACTCATCCCGGCGACCCCCGGAGACCCTGACGCGCTCATCCAGGTCGTCGACTAAACCACCGCCCGCCCACGAAGTTGAGCCCCGCTCCTTCGCGAGCGGGCTCTTCTCTTTCTGCGAGAAACTCGGGCAGCGGAGACGTCGGCTCATCGCCAACCGTCAGTGCAGCACGAGTACCTTCGTGGCGGAATTCTCGTCTTCTGGAAGCTGTAACCAGTCCAGGCCGCCCGACCGCTCGATCACTTCCACGATGCGCAGCAGGAGCGTCAAGCTGCGATACAGCAGCGCCATCTTGCTCTCCAAGATCTCAGCGTGCAGTTCAGCGTCGAACGGCTGGTCAGGGTCGGACGGTTCACTTTCAACCAGCCAGTCGTTGAGAGTCAGCACGGAGTAATTCACAAAATCACGGCCCAGCCTTCCTGATTGCTGGATCAGGCGATCCATGACGCCGGGAGGGAGCACTTGCCCTGCCAGGCCGAGTTCATTTTGCCAGCGCCGATACTCGGTGCGAATCACGCGGAGCAGTATCTGCTGGATCGTTTGGCGGAACGGCCGCTTCCCCGGCGCATACCGGCGAATGATCCTCGGCGCGGCAGCGACCCCATGCTCAAGCCATGAGAAGACCTCGCGCTCGGTGAGGTGCTCACGAAGCGTACGCGCCGCTTCAGCAGCGGCCAAATGGTGGTTTTCCATCACGACGAGGTATTCAGCAACCGCGAGACGGATCGCGTCCTCCTGCGCACGGTCGGCATCTATCTCGCACGGCGAATGCGGAAGACCGACAAGCTGGCCAGCAAGCTGTAGAAAGGCGTTCTTCCGGTTCTTCAAGTATGTCTTTATCTCGGAAGGGTGCTCGCCAGACCAGTAATCTTTCTCGCGTTCACCGAGGAGCTTTTCGCTACCAGCATCGATGTTGAGTGCGATGCAGGCGATACGGCTCCAGTCTTTCCCCATCATGAGCCGAGGCGACTTTGCGACACAGGCGATGAACTCGAGCGCGACCGCGAAGCGATCACCTGAAGGACGTTTTGATCGCTTCAGCGTTGCCTCGACCGCCCGCAGTCGTGACGTGCATTCCAGTTGCTGAGCACTGACATACGTCAGCCCGCTCCCTTTGCGCACCAACTTCAGTTCGTCAAGCACCTGCGCAACTGACGGATACTCCATCCACGATCCGCCTTCCTCACGCCGCTCCATTCAGCGTACAAGGCCCCCAAACTTTCCCCCAGACTTTGCCCCATTCTGCGGCACAAGTTGGGGGTTTTCTTGGTCTGATGCGCGACGAAATTGGTCTTCACAATGATTCCTGAAGCCGCACACGACAACCGAAGGAGCAGCTCCCATGAACCCCAACCTCCTCGCCACAGACCATGCCGAAGCCCTCGCCAGGCTCGCCAGCATCGCCCGCAGGAAGGGCGTCAGCCCGGACGAGTTCCGCGCCCGCCTCGTGCACGAGTTCGTGGACGACCTCACCGAGCAGGTACGGAAACACCTCGACTTCTCAATGAAGCTCGTCGAGGCCGTCTCGCTGGTCTCGCCGGAGCGCGGCGGGAACCTCGCCGACGCGTTCGGTCGCGGCGTGCCAGAGCTGAACAGCCTCTGCGAATACCTCGCACACCTGAACCGGCACCCCCTCGACTGGCCGAGCAAGCAGTAGCGGAGCAGCTGGGGAGGGCGATAGCCGTCGCCCTCCCCAGCATCTTTCACTCGCATCTCTTCACGTAAGGAATTCACCCATGTCGCAAGAAGTCTCCCTCTTCGGGAACCCAACCAGCGGGGCGCTCGGCCCCGTCTTCAGCACACAGACCTCCCGGCAGGTGCGCCGCGAAGTGGAACAGGCGCAAGCGCGCGGGCAGGTCGCGCTCGCAAACATCGCCGTCCGGCACCAGATCGCCGAAGCCGAACTCGCCTCCAAAGCCACCCTCCGCGCCGCAGAGGAGCACGCCCAGTCCTACCTCACCGCGACCGCACTCTGCAATACCGCCACGCTCGTGGCGCAGGCGAAAGCCCACGCAAAGACCGCGCCCGAGGGCGCGCACCTGTACGAAGCGATCGTGACCGCGTACGCACAGGGCGCGATCCAACGGCTCCAGAAAGGACTGTAGGCCATGCACCCGGCAGAACTGACCCTCACGATCATCGGCACCTTCGTCTCCTCGTTCCTGATCGCCTACGCCGTCATCTACGGGATCGAGGTGCTCGTTGAGGTCATCGTCGAGTGGCGGGAACAGCGCCGTCAGGTGCAGATGGCCCGTATCGAGGCCGACCTCGATGCCGCGCAGAACGATCTTCGCCTGGCGGTACTCGCGCTTGCGGAGCATCTTGCCGCTGACCGCGACGAGGCCTCACGTGCGCTCACGCGTGCAGCGTATCTGTCGAGCGGCGGGGTTCCTCCCGTCGAGTAGCCGCTATCCGTTCGGGGCGGGCGTTGTGCAATCCACAACACACAAAAACGCTGCCACGTTCGGTTTGATGCGTCGGCGGTGCCGGACGGCGTCCGGTATTCGGTTCGCCCGCACCGTCTTGTCGGGCGTTCCCGATCCGACAGTTGACAGCTACGACCCGCTGTCCCATAAATCCTCTTCACCCGCCGGGCAGCAAAACCGCTCAGGTACAAGCAAAGGAGCACATTCACATGACCATCATCACCACACCCGCCGAGCGCGGCAACATCAACGCAGAGACCGAGGCGCGGATCGCTCGGTTCGGCACCGACAAGCGCATCAAAACCTGGTACGTTGACCCGCCCTGGGATATCGCCCAGACCGGGAAGCGCGGCGCGGCCCAGCACTACGATCTCATGACGCTTGACCGCATCAAGCAGATGGGGCCGCTCGTTCAGGAGCTCTCCGAAGACAACGCGACGCTGCTGATGTGGGTCACGAATGCCACCCTCCCTGCAGGCATCGAAGTGCTGCGCGAGTGGGGCTTCGAGTACAAGTCGCATGCCGCGTGGGACAAGTACTACATGGGGCTGGGCACGTACTTCCGTTCCAGCCACGAGACCCTGCTCCACGGAGTGCGCGGCAAGGTGCCGTTCAAGTATCGGGCGCAGCGTTCGACGCTGCTGTTTCCGCGCACCGAGCACAGTCGGAAGCCGGACGAGATGATCCCGATGATCGAGCGCATTCTCGACGGCCCGTACGCCGAACTTTTCGCCCGTCGTCGCCCGAACTCCCGCTCGGACTGGCTGGTGTGGGGGAACGAGATCGACTCCGACTTCATGCTGCCGGGCTACCCGGTGCCGAGCGATGCGAAGTTCATTCAGCAGGCGAAGGCCGGCGATGGAGGGTGCGGTGATGACTGATGCCTTCCAGCACGAAGAATTCCGGCAAGAAGGAGGTGAGTGGGATGGGAATGAAGTTCCTGAAGTTCTGTCTTGCAGTGCTCGCAGGCGTGATTCTGCTGTATCTCGCGGTGTGCCTGCTGACCCGGTTCTGGGTGTGGCTCGCCGTCATCGCGCTCGTCGCCGTCACGCTGTGGATCGGTGTCGCGGTCTGGCGCAGATGGCGGGACGGCTGGTGATAACCATGAGCGCGTTCACCTCTGTCGTGTCGTTGTGGAATGGACAACAGTACTTGACAGCTTGTCAAGTTCAGTTCATAACTGACGCCAACACCCGTTCTCGGGTACCTGTACGACCTTCACTGGCTGTTTGTCAACGTCAGCCGGAGCTTCTCCGGGCGGAGGTTCGTCATGCGTAACCCCATTCACTTCACGCGCCTGCTCCCCAGCACCGAGACCACCTCGGCGCAGATCGAACGATTCCTGCGCCTGCTCAGCACTCCGGGCGCACCCCGACCACTGGTCTTCGAGACCTACGCAACGGATGACTGCATCCAGCATTTCGTCGGACGCGCCGAACCCGGCAAAGCGCCGCTGCGTTCGCTGATCCGCGCTCAGCTCCCTGGCGCTCGGCTGCTTCGCACGAAGCGACCGGTCACCCCGGAACGAGTAGCCAGGCTTCGGCTCACGCCACGCGCGCTGCCGATCAGCGACACGACGGTCGAAGCCACCTTGCATGCCCTGTACGGGGTGCTTGCCAGCAGACGCTCCGGTGAGGCTATTGCGGTGCAGGTGGTGCTCGGGCGCGGGTATCGCCCCGTGCAGGTGCCTGCGAAGATCGCAGACCCCGCGCCCACGTTCAGGCAGCTCCTGCTCCGAGGCGGTGGGGTCGCCAGCGCTGAGACGCGAAAGCGAGTCGCCGTGCATGCCGCAGCACCGAGGGTCGATGTGACCGTGCGCGTCGGGGTGACCGCCGCCGTGTCGGAGCGTCGCCGTCAGCTACGCGGGCAACTCCTCAGCACATTGGCGCAACTCGAAGCACCGGGTGCCCGGCTGACGCTCCACGACGAACCGTCTACGAGGTGGGAGCAGGCCCGCACGGCCTTGACTGGCATTCCCCTGACTGCCGCCGTACTGACCGCGCTCCTGTGTTGGCCGGTCGATGATCTGCCGCTTCCGGGGCTGCCGCCAGCGCATCCGAAGCAACTCCCACCCCCGAAGGGCATCTCGAAAGACACCTCGGTGTTCGCGGTTACCACTGCGCCCGGCTACGACCATCCGGTTGGCCTGACGCCGGAGGCCAGGTTGCAGCATCTGGCGATCACGGGCGGCACCGGTTCCGGCAAGAGCCAAGTGTTCGCCGCTCTCGCCCTGTCGGATATCGCGGCCGAGAGGCCGCTCGCGCTGATCGAGCCGAAACGACAGCTGGTGGATCACATCGTTTCCCGCGCCCCGAAGAACGCCAGCGGGAAGCTCATCGTGATCGATGCCGCTGACGAGTGCCCGGTGGGGTTCAACCCGCTCGATATCGGGGATCATGATCCTGGCCCGGTCGTCGATGGCATCCTCGCCGTCTTCAAGACCGTGTTCGCAGACGGGTGGGGGCCACGCACCGAAGACCTCCTGCTCGTCTCCCTCCTCACCCTCGTCGCGGACGGGCAGCGGCGGGGCGAGCCACACACCCTATTGGATCTGCCGCCGCTCATCTCGGACGATGCCTACCGGCGGAGCGTGATCGGCGCAGTCACCGACGATCCGACGCTTGCCGCTTACTGGGCGACGTTCAACGGGTTGAGCGCCGCGCACCGGGCATCGATCGTCGCCGCACCCTCAACAAGCTCCGCAAGTACGTGCTGCGGAAGAACATCGCGGCAATCCTCGGACAGGCCAGCCCGAAGCTTCGGCTGCGGGATCTGTGGCGCAGCCAGTACGCGGTGCTGGTGCCGCTGAACGATGCACTGATCGGGCCGGGAGCCGCCCAACTCCTCGGTGGCCTCATCATCTCGGAACTCTGGCTCGCTACTCAGGAGCGGGCGCTGGAGAAGAATCCGCAGGCGAGGCCGGGGATGGTGTTTGTGGATGAGGTGCAACGTTACCTGCATCTGCCGACCTCGATCAATGACGCCTTGGCGACGAGCCGCTCCTACGGGATTGGCTGGCATCTCGCAGCGCAAGGCCGTTCGCAGCTTCCGAAGCAGCTCGAACTCGCCCTGGAGCTGAACGCCCGGAATCAGGTCACGTTCGCGGCCAGCCCCAACGACGCCACCGCGCTCCAGCGCACCACCACGAGACTCGCCAAGGAGGATTTCCAGAGTCTCGGGCGGTTCGAGGTCTACGCGAATCTCGTCGTGGACGGCGCACCCGCTGGATGGTTCTCTGCCCGCACCCTCCCAAAGGTGAAACGCAGCGGGCAGGGGAAGCAGATTCGTGCCGCCTACCGGAAGCAGTTCGGCGGCAACCCAGTCGCACCGAACACGTCGACTACGGCGTCAAGCTCCGCGACTACAGGAACTACCTCGGCAATGACCTCAGGTGCGTCAGGGGCGAGCGTATCGCCGTCGAATCAGAGGAAACGGAGGCCGTCATGAGTGCGTCACGACGTCAGAAGGCGAGCATTTTTGTGGAAGCGAGAAGTGAGAGCGGTATTCGGTTCACTGTTCCGTTCACTCTGCCCACTCCACCCCTGATATCCCGTCGTGTCGCCCCTGTTCCGGCGAACTGGGATGGGACTCCCGCTCGTTTGAGCGGGGCGCGGGGTGACGACCCCAAGCCGCCGACGAAGCGAACCGGGAGGCAGCTTGGCGTGCCGTAGCCCACGCCGTCAGCCCGTCCAGCACTTTGACAATCCGCATCACCTCTCACCGAAAGGAGGCCAGACATGACCACGAAACGCTCGCCGTACAAGATCGATGCGTTACTGTTCCAGCTCACCGAACGCGACCTCCGCGTCCTCGAAGATCTCGAACGCTTCCGACTCCTCGATACCCGGCTCATCCAACGCCTCCAGTTTCCCGTGTTCGACGGCGGCCCACACCAGACGGGCGGCTCAGCGACCAGGACGGCGCTCCGGATCCTGGCACGCCTCGAGGGGCACGGCCTGGTTGCCCACGTGGGGCGACGTGTGGGCGGAACCCGGCACGGCTCGACCCAAACCGTATGGCACCTCGCCAGTACCGGAGAACGGCTCCTACGCGCCCGCAGAGGCG
The DNA here is from genome assembly GCF_047946755.1 of Leucobacter sp. HNU. GTDB lineage: Bacteria > Actinomycetota > Actinomycetes > Actinomycetales > Microbacteriaceae > Leucobacter. Next base: position 1,864,853 of record NZ_CP178837.1, read on the forward strand.
AACCCGGTCGCCGCCGCTACGTCGACCCCAGCCCGCTGTTTCAGGCGCACACCCTCGACATCGCCCGCTTCGCCGTAGCACTCATCGAGCGAGCACGCGAGCAGCACTGCGAGGTACTGGAGCTGCTGACTGAGCCGGCGACGTGGCAGCAGTTCCATGCTGCCCACGGCGGAGCACTCACTCTGAAGCCCGACCTGTTCGTCGTCACAGCCGATAGCGAGCACGAAACGCACAGCTTCGTGGAGATCGACCGCGACACCGAACACCTCCCCGCGATCCTCCGCAAATGCCGCCTCTACCAGCAGCACTACCACACTGGAGCCATCCAAGCCGAGCAAGACGGCCTCTACCCGAGCATCGTCTGGGTCACCCCGACCGAGGAGCGCGCCGAGCGTATCCGCCGCGCGATCACGAACGATCCGTCGCTCACGCCGGAGCTGTTTCGCACCGGCACCCAGGAGACAACGATCCCGATCGTCGCCCCGTATTCATCTCAATCACCAACTGAATGAGGAAGGAGAAACACCATGAACTCATCCACCAACATCAACGTCATCACTAACCAGGCGGCACAGGTCACCGCGCCAGACCAGAGCGAAAAGGCCACGCAGATCATCGAACTGGCGCTCCTCCTCGATCCCGAAGCGCAGGCACACACGGTCGCCAGGGTGATCGCGGCGACCCTGCACGACGGCCCCGGAACTGCCCTGGAACGTTTCGCCGCCACCGGATACCTCGAGGCCCAGGCTGCGCTCGATGAACTGAACTACGTCCGCGTGCCCTTCGAGCAGGAAGCCTGGGTCGATGCCCTCGCCCGACACATCCTCTTCACGAAAGGAGGCAGATCATGAACCCGACCGAACGAGCACCGACGCCTGGAGACGAACACCTTATCCGCCCCGCGGCCGAGGGCGAGCAGACCGATTGGCGCAGAATCGAAGTCGCCTCCCGTCGCTTCGGTGACTTCGTCACGGGTGGCATCGCGTACGCGGTAGAGACGCATTCCGGGATCGAGAAGAGCACCGCCCGAACGATCGCCCACGTCCTCGGGCGGGGCATCGGACGCATGAGCGCGCTCGCGGACTTCGGGCGCACCGGCGAAGGTGACTACGAGCGGCTCCGCGACGAATACCTGACGCTCTACCACGACCCCGCAGGCCCAGCCTGGGCGAAGGAGCAGATCAACTGGCTCGGCACCCACCTCATCCGCCATGCCCATCCGAACGCGCAAACGATCCAGAGCCCGGAACCCTACCCGCTGACGCTCGACAAACTCCTTGTGCCTACCATCGTGGAGGTCGGCGATTGGGCGTTCACCGTGCACGTCCCGGGAAGCTACTCGGGAGAGGTCATCCAAAATGATCTCGTGCCGACCCTGGCCGAACTCCAAATCGACGAAGACCGGGCGCTGCGAGCGTTCCTGAGTCTCCCGAACGTGAACGTGATGAGCGGCGCCATTATGGAAGACTTCCACGACTGTTTCGTCCGCTCCTACCGGTCACTCAATGACGCCCTGCACGAGATCTGCGAGGTGGACGAACGCGAACGCGACGTGATCGACCACGCCGACCAGAAGCGGATGGTCATCGAGACCATGTCGCCTGACTACCGCGAGCTCCGCGAGGAAGCGGGCGAGGGATACGACTTCGTGGAAGACGAGGAGTGGGTACATGTCTTCACGAAGTAGGCGGCGTCTCAACCGTCTGCCGCCACAGCTCGATGCGGGCACGCGAACGAATCGCAGCGTGCGAGCCACGCTAGTGCACCGCAAGAAGCCTGATCCTCGTGCGCTTGCTCAGGCGCTACTCACGCTCGCCGCGCACCAACACGGAGAGGCCACAGGCAACAAGAGAGGCGATTCAAGAGCCGAAACGAGGTGAAAAATACAACGCCGGGGTGACCAGGGGTAGATCCGCTGAATTCACCCTGAACCACCCGTAAACGCTCGACTTCTAGGCCGGAACGAGCGTCAATCCGAACAGGCATAAGAGGAAAGGAGTCGATTCATGCTCGATTACACAGAACCACAGCCAAGTGGCGGGGCAGTCACCGACAGCCCGGCAGCGAACTCCATCACCGGGCTGGAACACCTTCAGACGGCATGGGACGATTCGCCCGGGAACCCTACCGCGTCACTCACCGCTCAGGCGGTGCTCTACCTGCGCGTTTCGACGCCGAGGCAGCTGCACACCGCCGCTGATCTCGATGAGGACGGCAACAGCATCGCCACCCAGCGCGTGGAGGCGATGCGGAAGGTGCGTGAGCTCCGGGCGACCGTCGTGCGCGAGTTCATCGAACCAGGGCAGTCCGCCCAGACCATCAACAAGCGTGCCGAGTTCAAGAAGCTCCTCCGCTACCTCGACGAGCACCCCGAGGTGAAGTTCGTCGTGATCTACATGCGCTCGCGCGTGTTCCGAAACTTCACCGACGCCGCGATCACGAAGCGGCAACTCCTCGAGAAGGGCGTGCGCCTGATCTCGGCGAAGGAGGAGTTCGGCGAAGGGTACATGGCCGATGCGATGGAAGCCATCACCGATGTGATGAACGAAGTCCAAGTGCGCATGAACGGCGAGGACGTCAAGGTCAAGATGGCGCACAAGGTCGAGCAGGGCGGCTCGGTCGGGCGCGCGAAGCTCGGCTACCTCAACGTGCGCAAGGACTTCAGCGGCAGGCTCGTGAATACTATCGACGTCGATCCGGTACGCGCCCCGCTGGTCACCTGGGCGTTCGAGCAGTACGCCACCGGCTCGTACTCCATCTCCCAGTTGCAAGAGATGCTTGAAGAACAAGGGCTCACGATGCGCCCGTCCCCGGCACGTGCCGAGAAACCGGTCAGCCACACCCGGCTCGCCGGGATCCTCCGCGACCCCTACTACACGGGCGTGATCCGCTACAAAGGCAAGCTCTACGCGGGGCGGCACGAGCCCCTCATCTCCAAGGAGACATTCCTGAAGGTGCAGGCCGTGCTCGACCAGCGCACCCAGCGCGGTGACAAAGACGTCGTCCACTTCCACTATTTCAAGGGCATCATCTACTGCGGACGATGCGCCGAGAAGGGGCGCAAGAGCAGGCTGCTCTATAGCCAAGCATCCGGCAACGGTGGCGTCTACGAGTACTTCGTCTGCACCTCCAAACAGCGTCGCCTCTGCGACATGCCCTGGCTGCGCATCGAGATCGTCGAGAAAGCCGTGCAGCGGGCAATCATGGCAGAGGATATGAACCCTGACGAGCTCGACCGCTTCAAGGTGCTCGTCACCGAGGCAGTGGACGATATTCTCGCCTCAGACAAGGAAGCCAAGGCGCATCTGCGTAAGCAGCTCAAGAAGCTCGAAGCGCAGGAAGAGCGCCTGATCGCCCTCGCAGCCACGGGCACGGCGGCGATCGAGAAGATCCACGAACAGTTGGAGAAGACTTCTCTCCAAAAGGCAGCCGTAGCCGAGAAGCTGGAAACCACCGCCGAGCGGCTACGGTACGGTGCGGAGATGGCGCTCGCGTACCTTGACCTGCTCCGAGAGCCGGGGAGGATCTACGAGAACGCGCCAGACAGTGTGCGCCGCGACATGCTCACCGCGCTCTACAGCGAGATCCTGATCAACGCCGAGGAAGGCGCCGTGGAGACTGAACCGACACGAAACGAGGCCAACACGCTGATCCGCAGCATGTGGGCCTCAGAGGGCCCAGAAACGGGCCAGAACGCAAAGAAAAAGAAAGCCTCTCGAACTAATACAAGGGGCGATCTCACCGAAACGAGCTTGTCTGGTTCGCTTGTGCGCGGTTCGACAAACTCGTATGTGGCTGGGATACCAGGACTCGAACCTAGAATGACGGTACCAGAAACCGTAGTGTTGCCAATTACACCATATCCCAATGGTGAGATTCCGAAGCCCGGAGGACCGCGGCACCGAGAGACAACTCTACATCGAACCTCGGCAAAGTTCAAAACACGGTCGCCCGGGCGCGCCTCGGCGCGGGATACTGGGTCGTGACGAGCCCGGAGCGCCCGCTCCCCCGCTCGCACGACCAGAGGAGTTCCCCGTGATCGATCGCTTCGGCAACGTCATGATCTACGTCACCGACCCGCGCGCCGTCGCCGATTTCTGGGTCGGCACCGTCGGCTTCACCGAGCTCTCGTCGCAGGAACTGGACGGCAAGACGCTCTCGGTCGAGATCGCGCACACCCCCGATTCGGAAGCCGCGATCACCCTGTTCGACCGCGCAGTGGTTGCCCGGATGTCACCTGAGCTCGACCTCGCGACCCCGTCGATCCTGTTCGCGAGCCGCGACGTGCGTGCCATGCGCGAAGCACTCGAGGAGCAGGGCGTCACCGTCGGTCCGGTCGCCGAGCACGGCGGGCAGACCACCTTCAATTTCGCGGATCCCGAGGGCAACTACTTCGCCGTGCGGGAGATCTCGGGCTGACTCCGCCACCGCGTCGCAACGCTCAGATCAGGTCGTCGACGGCGATCTGACGGATACCGCTGCTGTGCAGCACGAACTGCGCGCGGATCGGCGGACCGCCGTCGGCGGTGGCCGCTGAGAACGCGCGCGCCCAGCTGAGGTCGGCGTTCGAGAACTTGGCCGGCCCCCGACGCTCCCACACCAGCACCAGCGAGGCTGCTCCGACCAGCTGGACGATCTCGCCGATACGGTCCCACAGCACGTCGATCATCGGGTCGTCGACGCGTCCCTCGATCTCCGAGGGGCTGTCGGGGCTGATCGGGTAGTCGTCCATCGGCATGAGCGGGCCGACGATGCGCTTCGCCCTGTCGAGGAAGATCAACCAGAACTGCCGCTGGTTGGCCTCGCGGAGCAGGAGTCGCAGCACCTCCTGGAGGTCGCGGTCGGTGGAGAGGACGCGTTCCGGATCGAGCCGGGAGTCTGAGGTTCTCATGCCTTCGACTCTGCCGTCCGGTCGACGGGCGCGGGGCCCGATCCGGGAATCTGTGGATGGATCGCGTCTGTGGAGGGCGATACTCCCTCCGCTTCAGCTCCCGACGGGGTCCGCTCCAGGGTTGTCCAGCGAATCGATGTACCGCAGTACGATCCCCTCGCGCAACGCCCACGGCGAGATCGTGAGGGTCTCGACCTCGAACACCTTCATGGCCGTGCGCAGCACGACCGCCCCCGCCATGATCTGATAGCCGCGCTCGGGCGTGATCCCGGGCAGGTATTCGCGCACCGAGCCCGGCATCTCGCGCAGCGAGGGCTCCCACTCGCGCAGACCGACGTAGTGCAGCGGCGCCAGATCCCCGGTGATCGGATCTGACGGCCCGCCGATGAGCCGCGCGAGCGAGCGGATCGTCTTCGACGTCCCGACGACGCGCTTCGGGCGCGGACGCTCCGAGAAGAGCTCCTCGCGCACCCGGGTGAACTCGGCCCGCGCGTGGGCGCGCAGCAGCGAGACGGCCTCGCGCGGCGGCGGATCCTCGGCCAGGAAGTTGATCGTGGACCGCCCGGCGCCGAGCGGCAGCGACACCTGCACATCGGGGTACTCGTCGGCGCCCTGCGCGATCTCGAACGAGCCCCCGCCGATGTCGAAGAGCAGGATCTCGCCCGCCGACCAGCCGAGCCAACGCCGCACGGCGAGCATCGTGATCCGGGCCTCGTCCTCGCCCGTCAGCACGCGCAGTCGGATTCCCGTCTCCCGCTCGATCCGCGCAAGCACCTCCTCGCCGTTCGCCGCCTCCCGGATCGCCGACGTCGCGGTGGCGATCAGGTCGTCGACGCCGATCTCGGCGACCGTGTCGCGCGCTTCGCGGATCGCGTCGACGATGCGGACGACCCCTCCTCGACGATCGCCCCATCGGCATCCAGGTAGCGCATCAGCCGCAGCACCGAACGCTGCGAGTGGTAGGGCACGGGGCTCGCGCCCGGGTGCGCGTCCACCACCAGCAGGTGGACGGTGTTTGATCCGACGTCGATCACTCCGAGGCGCATGTCGAAAGCATAGTGCCGCCGCGGCCCGGAATAGCGCGGGGCGGATCCGGGTTGCACCCGCGGTGCCGATGCGCGCGCATCGCACGGTTCTCGAAAGGACTCCCATGCAGATCGCCCTCTGGATCGTCTCCGGCCTGCTCGCCGCCGTCTTCCTCATGGCCGGCATCGCGAAGATGTCGACGCCGAAGGAGCAGCTGGCCGAGAAGATGGCCTGGGTGAACGACTACTCCCCGCGGGAGTGAAGCTCGTCGGACTCGCCGAGGCCCTGGGCGGCATCGGCCTGATCCTGCCGCAGCTCACCGGGATCCTGCCCGTGCTGACGCCGCTCGCGGCGACCGGCCTCGCCGCGGTGATGGTGCTCGCGATCGTCTGGCACGTGCGCCACGACGACGCCAAGGCGATCGGCATGAACATCGTGCTGCTCGCAGCCTCGCTGTTCGTCGCCGTGTTCCGCTTCATCGGGTTCTGACCGGGCGCCCGGGCGACTCGCGCGACCCCGCCGACGTCGGACGGTCCTCGCGCGCTACCGCGCGGGGACGCCTGACGGGCCGCCGATCTCGCCCATCTCCCCAGGAGCGGCGGAGTCGTCGGCCTCGGTCAGCGCTTCGCGTTTGGTCTTCACCCAGGACCGGATCCCGAACAGCTGCCGGAACAGCGCCCGGTAGACCACCGGATAGATGATCCAGGAGTAGATCAGGTACCCGTGCGCGATCAGCAGGTCGACGAGGATGTCGCGCACCCGGCGGCCGTGGCGCGCGTGCAGCACGCCGATGATGCCGGGCACCGCCGTGAACAGGTAGAACAGCACGGCCATGATGATGGTCCAGTGCGGCCGCACCTCCCCGGTGATGAGGAACACGACGCTCAGCACGACGGACAGGCCGACGCAGGATTGCACGATCGGCGTCGCGAGGTACCAGAGCTGGCTCAGCTTCGCCATGATCCCGTGCGATCGGTCGCGCAGCACCGCCCCCGCGAGATCGATCACCTGCCAGCCGCCCTGCGCCCACCGCGTGCGCTGCCGGTAGAGCATGCGCAGCGAGTTGAGCCCCTGCTGCGAGACGGTGATGCTGCGGGCCTGCTCACCACGCCAACCGGCGTGCAGGAGTCGGAGCCCGATGTCCTGGTCCTCGGTGAGGCGGCCCGCCCGCCAGGGGCCGAGGCGCCCGCGGTCATCGCGCACGGCCACGCTGTCGAGCGCCGCGAGCCGGTTGAACTGGCCGTTGCCACCCATGTTCGCCGTGCCCCACGCCATCCGCCCGCGCTGCAGCAGGTTGCCGAACACACCGAACTCGACGTCCTGAGCCCAGGTGAGCGGGGTCGTCCGGTTGTAGATGCGCACGAGCGACTGCACCCCGCCGACCTCGGGATCGCGGAAGTGCCAGCTCACGCGCCCGGCACGCGGATCCAGGCGCCCGTCGGCATCGACGATCGTGAAGATCACGCGCTCGACCGGCCAATCCGCCCACCGGCCGGTCCGCAGCACGCGCTCGTGCAGGTGCCGCCAGGCCGCGTTCAGCGCCTCCGATTTACCCTCGCGGGCTTCGGGCGGCACGCGAGTCAGCACGGTGAGCTCGGGCAGGTCGAGACCCGCGAGGATCTCCCCCGTGCGGTCGTCGGATCCGTCGTCGATCACGAGGATCACCCGGTTGCGTACTTCGACCTCGGTCAGACGCCCGACGGAATCCGCGATCGTCACCTCCTCGTTGAGCGCGGGCACCACGAACACCCAGAGGAAGTCCGCCTCATCGAGCTCCGGCAGGTTCCGATCGTCGTCGCGCTCGCGCCGCCCTTCGCTGCGGGATCGGTTGCCGAGGATCAGCGTCGACAGCACCGATACCAGGATCAGCGCCAGCGCGATGATGAAGATGGGCTGGCACCACGGGGGCGAGCCGTCGAACAGGTGCGCCATGGCGTAGGCCGTGCGGTCGATCTCGTCCTGCAGCGAGGCGGGCGCGACGATCGCCTGCCCGAGCAGCACCGGACCGCTCCCGCCGCTCACGCGCCGCCCTCGATCGGGTCCGGGAGTCCGAGGCGGCGACGCACGCCCGCGCGCACTTCCCGCTCACGCGCGCTCATCGCTCCGGGATCATCGCTGAACACCGCATCGAGGATCCGCGCGATCCGCGCCGACGCGGTGCCGTCACCGTAGGGGTTCCGTCGGGATCCGCGCTCCGCGCGCATCGCCGGGTTCTCGATCAGGGCGCTCCCTTCCGCCAGGATCCGCTCGGGATCCGTACCGACGAGCACGAGGGTCCCCGCTTCGACGCCTTCGCCCCGCTCCGTCGTGTCCCGCGTGACGAGCACGGGGGTGCCGAGCGCCGGTGCCTCCTCCTGCACCCCGCCGGAGTCGGTCAGCGCGAACAGCGCCCGATCCATGAGGTGCGCGAACGCCACGTAGCCGCGCGGCTCGACGAGCCGCGCGTTGGGCAGGCTCGCGAGCGCGGCCACCAACGGGCGGCGCGCGACGGGGTTCGGGTGCAGGGGCACCACGAAGCGGACCTCGGGGAACCGCTCTGCGAGCGCGCGCACGCCCGCGGCGATGCGCTCGAGGCCGATCCCCCAGTGCTCACGTCGGTGCGCGGTGACGAGCACGAACGGGGCGTCGGGATCCGCGATGAGGTCCTCGAGGCCCGGACCGAAATCGAGCGGCTGCCGCGTCGCCCACTCGAGCATGTCGATGGAGGTGTTGCCCGTCACGACGATCCGGTCGTCGTCGATCAGCTCGGCACGCAGGTTCTCGCGATTCGTCTCGGTCGGCGCGAAGTGCAAGCCCGCGATGCGCGAGATGAGCTGCCGGTTGCCCTCCTCGGGGAACGGCGACAGCAGATTCGAGGTGCGCAGCCCCGCCTCGACGTGCACGACGGGCAGCTGCAGGTTGAACGCGGCGAGCGCCGCCGCCGCCGCGGAGCTCGTATCGCCGTGCACGAGGCAGGCGAGCGCCCCGTCGGGACCGCGTCGGCCGTCGGAGCGATTGCGCTCGGGTACAGCCTGCACCCGCCAGATCCGGTCGATCCCCGTGATCACCCGGGCGACCATCTCGTTGAGCGTGGGCCGCCGGTCCTCACCCGAATCGGGATCGTGCACGGGATCCGCGACGCGCAGGTCGGCGTCGATCCGCTTCCCCTGCGCCTCGAACAGTTCGCGCACCATCTCAGTGTGCTGCCCGGTCGAGATGACGACCGGGCGGATCCGGCCGCCGTCGTCGAGCGCCCGGATCACCGGGATCATCTTGATGGCTTCCGGCCGCGTGCCGACGATGACAAGCACGCGCTGCAGTCTCTCTTCGACCATCGGTCCCCCCGGATCCGCCCGCGGAGGTCGGATCCGCGGTTGGAGATATCTTCACGCGTCGGTGCCGAGCTGCCAAGGGGATCCGGGGAATCTCGCAGCGTGCGCATAGGATCGCATCCGCACCGCGACGCGTTGGGCGCGGTGCGGATGCGGGTGCGCGTGCGGGTGGGAGTGCGCGTTGAGCGGCGAGCGCTGCGCGGGGTCAGACCCCCGACAGCGGCCCGACGCGTTCCACCCGGATCACCGGTTCACCCTCGGACTCGGACTCACCGAGGTCGACGACGCCCTCGATGCCCCAGTCGCGGTCGCCCGCGGGGTCGAGCAGCACCTGGCGGAACCGCCAGACCCCTCGCTCACCGCTTCGGATCCGCGATCGATCTGCAGCAGATTCGCGGCGCGCGCGTCGGCGTCGACCCCGATCTCCTCGTACTCGGTGAAGTAGCCGTCGAGCGCATCGCGCCAGCGGTCCTCGCCGAAGCCGCCGGGCCCGTCGAGCTCCGCGAGCTCGTCGTAGCGCTCGAACGCCGCGGCCTGGACCCGGCGGAACAGCGCACCGCGGATCATGACCAGGAATGCGCGCTCGTTGCCGAGCAGCGAGCGCATCGCCGGGGGCGCGAGGGGTCCCTCGACGGACACCCGCTCCGCGGCCTCGTGAGCCGCCGCATCCGGGTGCGCGAGCTCCTCCCACTCGTCGATCAGGCTCGAATCGACCTGGCGGACGAGCTCGCCGAGCCAGTCGATCAGTTCATCGAGCTCCTCGGTCTTCGACTGCTCAGGCACGGTGCGCTCGATGGCGCGGAACGCGTCGGACAGGTAGCGCAGCACGCCCCCTCGGCGCGTCCCAGCCCGTAGAACGACACGAGGTCGCGGAATCCGAAGCCGCGCTCGATCATGTCCCGCACCACGGTCTTGGGGCTCAACCGGTAGTCGCGCGCCCACGGCACCTCGGCCGTGTAGGCCTCGTAGGCCTCGTCGAGCAGGTCCTTGAGCGGCTGCGGATGCGTGATCTGCTCGAGCCGTTCCATCCGCTCGTCGTACTCGATCCCCTCGGCCTTCATCGCGGCGACGGCCTCGCCGCGGGCGCGGTGCTCCTGTGCGCGGAGGATCTGCCGCGGATCCTCGAGCGTCGCCTCGATGATCGAGATGACGTCGAGCGAGTAGGTGGCCGAATCAGGGTCCAGCAGTTCGATGGCTGCGAGCGCGAACGGCGACAGCGGCTGGTTCAGCGCGAAGTTCGCCTGCAGGTCGATGGTGAGGCCGAGCAGGCGCTGGGTCTCGCCGGTGGCGGGATCGACGTGCTCGCGCACTTCCACGATGCCGCCGTTGCGCAGGGTGCGGAAGATCTCGAGCGCGGTGCGCGCGTGCGCGAACTGGGCGGCACGCGGTTCATGGCTGTCGAAGATGAGCATCTGCATCGTGTTGAGGGCTTCTCCTCCCACTCCTCGCCGCGCCCGATGACGCCGAGCACCATGGAGTGCGTGACCCGCATGCGGCTCACGAGCGGTTCGGGCTCGGACGCGACGAGCTTGTCGAGCGTCTGCTCGCTCCACGCGACGAAGCCCTGCGGCGGCGCCTTCTTCTTGACGGGCTTCGCCTTCTTGCCGCCCTTGCCGTCCGCGGCCTTCGCCGCGGCCTTCGCGACCGCGCGGGCGTTCTCGATCTCGTGCTCAGGCGCGAGCGCGATCACATCGCCCTCGGTGTCGTAGCCCGCGCGGCCGGCACGACCGGCGATCTGGTGGAACTCGCGGGCGGACAGGCGGCGCATCTTCTCGCCGTCGAACTTGGTCAGCGCCGTGAGCACGACCGTGCGGATCGGCACGTTGATGCCGACGCCGAGCGTGTCCGTGCCGCAGATGATGCGGAGCAGGCCGCGCTGCGCGAGCTGTTCGACGAGTCTGCGGTAGCGCGGCAGCATGCCCGCGTGGTGCACCCCGATGCCCGAGCGAACGAGCCGGGAGAGCGTGGAGCCGAATCCCGTCGAGAAGCGGAAGTCGCCGATCGCCGCGGCGATCTCGTCGCGCCCGGCACGGTCGACGATCCTGATCGAGGCGAGCGCCTGCGCCTGCTCGACCGCGTGGGACTGGTTGAAGTGCACGAGATAGGCCGGGGTCTCGCGGTCGGCGATGAGCTGTTCGACGACCTCGTGCACCGGCGCGACCTCGTAGCTGAAGCTCAGCGGCACCGGTCGCTCGACGCCCGTGACGAGCGCGGTGTCGCGGCCGGTCGCCTCGCTCAGGTCCGCGGCGAGCGCGGTGACGTCGCCGAGGGTCGCCGACATCAGGAGGAACTGCGCGTCGTGCATGAGCAGCAGCGGCACCTGCCAGGCCCAGCCGCGATCGGGGTCGGCGTAGTAGTGGAACTCGTCCATCACGACCTGCGTGATGCCGCCGGCCTCCGGGTTGTCGACATCGCGATCGCGAATCGCGAGGTTCGCGAGGATCTCGGCCGTGCAGCACAGGATCGGGGCGTCGGCGTTGATCGCGGTATCGCCGGTGACCATGCCGACGTTCTCGGCGCCGAAGATGCCGACGAGGTCGAAGAACTTCTCGCTGACCAGCGCCTTGATCGGCGCGGTGTACACGGTCCGGCGGCCTTCGGCCACGGCGATGAAGTGCGCGCCGATCGCGACGAGCGACTTGCCCGTGCCGGTCGGCGTCGCGAGGATCACGTTGCTGCCCAGCGTGATGCCGAGAACGGCCTCCTCCTGGGCGGGGTAGAGCCGCAGGCCGCGCTCGTCGAGCGCCCACTCCACGAACGCCGCGAATGCCTCCTCGGGGTCGCCGCCGTTCTCGCGCACCGCTTCGAGGGCCTGCTGCAGGCTCATGTGTCGGGATTCTCCTTAGGGTCCGGCGCGGATTCGACCGCAGCGGACGTCGACTGCTCGATCTCGGCGAACTTCGCCTGCATGGTCGGGTTGCCGCGCGTGAGCCTCTTGATCGTAACGCCCTGCGCCTTGTCGTTCGCGAGGCGCAGGTTGTTCTCGGACTTCAGCAGGTTGTCCTTGACCTTCTGCATCTCGGCGATCGAGGTGTCGATGCGCTTGATCGCTTCCTGGAACTGCCGCGACGCGAGGTCGTAGTTGCGCCCGAACGCGTCCTTGAACGTCTCGAGGTGCTCCTCGAACCGCGTGATGTCGATGTTCTGCGCACGCACCTGCTCGAGCTCGGCCTTGTACTGCAGCGCGTTGAGCGATCCGTTGCGCAGCAGCGTGATGAGCGGCAGGAAGAACTGCGGTCGCACCACGTACGTCTTCGGATATCGGTGCGAGACGTCCACGATGCCGTCGTTGTAGTACTCGCTCTCCGGCTCGAGCAGGGAGACGAGCACGGCGTACTCGCAGCCCTTCTCGGTGCGGTCCTTGTCGAGTTCCCTGAGGAAGTCCTCGTTCTTCTTCTTGGTCGCGGTCGCGTCGGCCTCGTTCTTCATCTCGAACATGATCGAGACGAGCTCGATTCCCCGGTCGTCGTAGTCCCGGAAGATGTAGTCGCCCTTGCTGCCGGTCCGGGCGTCGTTGTCCTTCTCGAAGTAGGCGTTGGGGAAGGCCATCGCCCGGGCCCGGTTGAACGTGTTCTCGCAGTGCAGCTCGAGGGTCTCGCCGAGCATCTTCGTCGAGAGGCGCGCCTTCAGGTCCCGGAGCCGCTCGATCTGGTCGTCGCGATCCCTGATCTGGATCTCGAAGCGTTCCTTCATGGCGCGCTCGGCGACCTCCTTCTCGAGCGCGGCTCGATCCAGCTCGGCCCGCAGGGCGTCGCGCTGCCGCTCGACGGCGCCCACCGCATCGCTCACGGCGAGCTTCCGTGCGAGATCGGCGCTCTCCAGCTGCGCGCGCAACTCGTCGCGCTCCTTCTCGAGGGCGCCACGCGCCTCCGCGACGGCGAGCTTCCGCGCCGTCTCCCCTGCGTCGAGCTCCGCCCGCAGCCGCTGGATCTCGGCATCCTTCGCCGCTTCGGCACGCTGCAGGTCGCCCGCGGCACGTTCCCCGGCGAGTTCGAGCGCCTTCGCCTTGTCCTGCTCGGCGAATTCGAGCCGCTCGTGCAGCTGCCGCTCGAACTCGGCGTCCCGGACCTGCTTGAGGATCTCGGCGTACCCGGCCTCGTCGACCGTGAACGCCTTGCCGCAGTGCGGGCACCTGATCTCGTGCATCGCGCCGCTCCTTTCTCGCGGGTGCCGTCGGACGGGACCCGTCAAGCCTGGCAGATTCCCCTGGATCCCGGATGCTCGGTGCCGGAGTCGCGGAGCCTGCCGGGCGAACGGGAGTACGCTCGCTGACCATGGCCGATCCCCTGCTCTTCCGTCCCTACCGCCTGCGCCGCACGGAGGTGCGCAACCGTCTCTGGGTCTCCCCGATGTGCCAGTACTCGGCCGAAGCGCAGGACGGCGTGCCGACCGACTGGCACCTCTCGCATCTCGGCGGCCTGGCGCGAGGCGGGGCCGGAATGGTGATCATGGAGGCGACCGGAGTGGTCCCGGAGGGCCGCATCTCGCCGTTCTGCCTCGGGCTCTGGAACGACGAGCAGGAGGCCGCGTTCGCGCGCCTCGCCGAGGTGGTGCACGCGCACGGGGCGAAGCTCGCCGTGCAACTCGGCCATGCGGGCCGCAAGGCCTCGACCTACCCCTGGATGCCCGGCGGGCCCGAGGGCTCGGTTCCGGTGGGCTCGGGCGGATGGCCGACCGTCGCCCCGTCGGCCGCGGCCTTCGACGGCTTCGCCGAGCCGAGGGCGCTCGAGCGCGAGGAGCTGCCCGAGCTGGTGCGCGCCTTCGTCGCTGCCTCCTCCCGTGCGGTGCGCGCCGGACTCGACGCCGTCGAGATCCATGCGGCGCACGGATACCTGCTGCACCAGTTCCTCTCGCCGCTCTCGAACTTCCGCACCGACGCCTACGGTGGCGCGCTCGAGAACCGCGCGAGGCTGCTGCGCGAGGTGGTCTGCGCCGTCCGGGCCGAACATCCCGAGCTTCCGATCCTGGTGCGGATCTCGGCCACCGACTGGCTTCCCGGAGGATTCGAGCTGCACGAGGCGCAGCAGGTCGCCGCATGGCTCGCCGAGGACGGCGCCGATCTCGTCGATTGCTCGACGGGCGGCAATGCGCCGGAGGCGCCGATCCCGGTCGGCCCCTCCTATCAGGTGCACTGCGCCGCGGCCGTACGCGATGCGGGGATCCCGACGGGCGCGGTCGGTCTCATCACCGAAGCCGCGCAGGCCGAGGGCATCCTGGTCACGGGCCAGGCCGACGTGGTTCTCCTCGGTCGCGCACTGCTGCGGGATCCGCACCTGCCCCTGCGCTGGGCGCACGAACTGCGCGCCCCGGGCGCGGACGCGCTCGTCCCGCGCCAGTACTGGCGGGCCCGCTTCTGATCCCCGCGCGGCTGTCGGTGGCCGCCTCTAGAGTGTTGCCATGACCGCCCCCATCGCTCTGGCCAGCACCGCAGACCTCATCGGCTGGCGCATGCGTGCGCTCGGTCTCTGGGCTCCGCTGCCGGGCACCTCGGCCGCCGAACAACCCGATGACGCAGCACGCATCCACGCCGTCGCACGGGGCATGCTCGCCGTCCAGGGCCAGGACTGGAACGCCTCCCGCTGGGCGCTCGGGCTCCGAGCACCGGGAACCTCCGACGCCGATGTGCGCGAGGCGTTCTCCCGCGGTCTCGTCGTGCGCTCGTGGCCCATGCGCGGCACGATCCACGTCGTGCCGGCCGAAGACATCGGCTGGATGCAGCAGGCGACGAATCACCGCGTGCTTCCCGGCGCGGCCAAGCGTCGAGCGGTGCTCGGGCTCGACGACGCGTCCCTCACGCGCATGACCGACGTCGCCGTCGCCGCGCTCACCGGCGGGAGCTCCCTTCGCGCGACGAGCTCGCGGAGGTCTGGGCGGCGGCGGGCATCTCGGTGCAGAGCGCTTGGCGATACCACGTGGTCTGGTGGCTCTGCCAGAACGGGGTGCTGGTGCAGGGCCCCACCGAGGACGGCGAACCGCGACTCGTCCTCGCTGAGGAGTGGATCCGCGCTCCGCGCGCCCTCGACGGCGACGAGGCGCTCGCCGAGCTCGCGACCCGGTTCGCACGGGGCCGCGGGCCCGTGCTCGACCGCGACTTCGCGTGGTGGACGGGCCTGCCGGTCACCGTCGCGCGCCGAGGGCTCGCCGCTGCGGCAGCGGACCGGCGTCTCGCAGCGGTCGAGGTCGACGGCGTGCGCCACTGGGCGGAGCCGGCGTTGCTCGACGGCCCGAACACGATCCTCACCGGAGACGACGCGGCCGCCGCCGGCGTCCCCGAGGTCCTCCTGCTGCCCGGTTTCGACGAGCATCTGCTCGGCTACACCGAGCGCTCGGCCGTGCTCGCCCCCGAGCACTTCGAGCGCATCGTGCCCGGTCGCAACGGCATGTTCCGCGCGACGGTGGTCGAGCGGGGTCGGGTGCGCGGCATCTGGCTCAAGACGTCTCGTACGAAGGCGACGCGCATCGACGCCGAGCTCTTCCCCGGCGGCGGCAGGCTGAGCGCCCGAGCGCTCCGACCCCACGCCTCGGCCTGGGGAGCGTTCCAGGGCATCCCCGCCGAGATCGGCTCGATCGGCACGGTCCGCTGACCGAACGGGGCCGCGTCGGCCCCGGGCCGGGTGCCGCGTCGGCCCCGACCGCACGATCCGAGGCTCCGCAGAGCACCCGCCGGTACGCTGAGTCCATGGAACTCGCGCTGCTCGCCGTGCTCGGCCTGGTCCTCGTCGTCGGAGTCTCCATGCTGTCCGGTCGCATCGGCGTCGCGGCCCCCTGCTCCTCGTCGTGCTCGGCATCGGCATCGGCTATGTGCCCGGTGTCCCGCCCGTGAGCCTCGACCCCGAGATCATCCTCCTCGGCGTCCTGCCGCCGCTGCTCTACTCGGCGGCCGTCAACGTGCCGATCCTCGACCTGCGGCGCAACGTCGGCCCCATCGCGGGCCTCTCCGTCGTGCTCGTGATCGTCTCGGCCGTGGCGATCGGGGCCCTGCTACACCTCGTCGTCCCCCAGATCCCGCTCGCCGCGGCCATCGCGCTCGGTGCAGTGGTCGCCCCCACCGACGCCGTCGCGGCGACCTCGATCGGCAAGCGCCTCGGCATGCCTCCGCGCCTGGTCACGATCCTCGAGGGCGAGAGCCTCGTCAACGATGCCACCTCGCTCGTGCTGCTCCGCACCGCGATCGCGGCCGTCGCCGGCAGCTTCGTGTTCTGGGAAGCCGTCGGCCAGTTCGCCTTCGCCGTCGCGGTCGCCGTGGTGATCGGCCTGCTCATCGGGGTGCTCACGGTATGGCTCAGGTCGAAGCTCGTGAACCCGGTCTACGACACCATCGTGTCGTTCACGGTGCCGTTCATCTCGTTCGTCCCGACCGAGGCCGTCGGAGCCTCCGGCGTGCTCGCGGTCGTGATCACCGGTCTCTACTCGGGGCACCACGCGGCCAAGAAGTTCAGCGCCACCGCCCGTATCAACGAGCGGCTCAACTGGCGCACGGTGCAGTTCATCCTCGAGAACGGCGTGTTCCTGGTGATGGGTCTGCAGCTGCACGCCCTCGTCGACGAGGTCGGCGACAGCGAGGTCACCATCGTGCACATCGGCCTCATCTCGGTCGGCGTGGTCGCGATCCTCATCCTCTGCCGCATGGTCTTCATGATTCCGCTCGTGAAGTCCCTCGCCCGCGCGCTGCCGCGCTACGAGGCCAGGGCCACCGGCATGCGCCGGCTCGTCTCGCGGGCCCGCAACATCGACGTCCCCGAGGAGAAGAGCGAGCGCTACGCGGCGAAGCTGCAGCGGGTCGAGCGCATGGCCCGGCGCACGGCCGCGGACCTGGAGCACGCGCAGACGCAGAGCTTCGGCTGGCGCGGCGCCTTCATCCTCGGCTGGAGCGGGATGCGCGGCGTGGTCACGCTGGCCGCCGCCCAGTCGATCCCCGTCACCGTGCCCTACCGCCCGCAGCTCGTGCTCATCGCGTTCATCGCGGCCACGATCACGCTGCTCCTGCACGGGCTGAGCCTGCCCTGGGTGATCCGCCGCCTACGTCCCGCCGGGCCGACGGCCGACGAGCGCTCCGACGAGCTCGTCTCGCTCGGCCAGGACCTCGTGGAAGAGGCCACGACGGCGCTCGACGGCATCATCGAGCGCGAGCGAGCGCTCGCCGAAGCCGACCCCTCGCACCGCGTCCCCTCCGAGGCCGTCGCGAAACGCGTCCGCGCGAGCGCGCAGAACGCGCTCGCACCGCTCGCCTTCGCGGTCGCCGCCGAGCACCGCTCGTCCGAGCCCGATGCCGAACCGAGCGAGATGGAACGGGAGGCGTACGACTACCTGCGGCTCGCCCGCCTCGTGCTCGACGCCCAGCGCGACGCGCTGCTCGAGGAGCGCGCGATCGGTCAGTACAGCTCCCAGGCGCTGCACGCGGCGGAGCTCGCGCTCGACGCGCACGAGTCCCGGCTCACCCCACCGCAGCACCACTGATCGCGTGCTCGGCCCGCTACGCTGAATCCCGGTACGCCGCAGCGGCGCACCGCACCTCGGAACCGCGACCGCGGTTCCGCACGCGACGAAGGAGCGCACGCATGGCCGCATTCAGCACCGCAGACCTGGTCGACGAGCTCGGCGATGCCGTACAGTCCGTCTCGCTCCAGTTCCAGAACATCGGCGGGCACCCGCGCTTCAGCGGCCCCATCCGCACCGTGCGCTGCCACCGCGACAACGCGCTGCTCAAGGCGATCCTCTCGACGCCCGGCGAGGGCGCCGTGCTCGTGGTCGACGGCGGCGGCTCCCTGGAGTCCGCACTGGTCGGCGACCTCATCGCGGCGCTCGGCGTCGAGCACGGCTGGGCAGGGATCATCGTCAACGGGGTGATCCGCGACCGCGTCGCCATCGGAGAGCTGCCCATCGGTGTGAAGGCGCTCGGCAGCAACCCCCGGAAGTCGAGCAAGACCGGCGCCGGCGAAGCCGACGTCGTGGTGTCGTTCGGCGGCGCGACGTTCCGGCCGGGCGCGACGGTGTGGAGCGACGAGGACGGGATCCTCACGGACGGCGAGGTCTGACGGCTACGGCGCGATCCCCACACCGGCCGCGGCGAGTTCCCTGAGCGCCGCGGCGGAGGTCTCGGGCGCGACGCCGGCGATCAGCTCGGTACGGACGACGACCGCGAGACCGCCGGCCCGCGCGTCCAGCGCCGATGCGCGCACGCAGTAGTCGGTCGCGATGCCGACCACGTCGAGCGCGTCGATCCCCGCTTCCGCGAGCACGTCGGCCAGACGCTCGCCGCGCGTGGTCACGCCCTCGAACGCGGAGTACGCCGGTTCCCCCATACCCTTGCGGACGTGCACGTCGACGCGCCCCACGTCGAGCGCATCGTGGTACTCGGCGCCCTCGGTGCCGGCGACGCAGTGGCGCGGCCAGGTGCCGGCGAAATCGGGCTGCTCCCCGTCGGCCGCGAAGTGCCCGCCGTTCGTGCCGTCGGCATCGTGCCAGTCTCGGGAGGCGATCACGAGCGCGTAGCCCGGTTCGCTGCGCAGCAGCTCGGTGATGCCCGATGCGACCGCCGCACCGCCCTCGACGCCCAGCGCGCCGCCCTCGGTGAAGTCCTTCTGGACATCGACGATCAGCAATCCGCGGGCCATGCGGCATCCCCTCGCTCGGTATCGCCCGGGTCCGCGCGCTGGCGCCGGGTTCACCGCGAGCGTAGCGGGTTACTCCTCGAAGCGCACCGGGTTCGCGTGGTGGGCGAACACGATGCTCGTGCGCGTGCTCGACACTGCGGGGTGCACCGACAGGTGGTCCATGACGAACTCGCGCACGTGATCGGCGTCGCGCGCTGCGAGGTGGATGATGAAGTCCTCGACGCCCCCGAGGAAGAAGAGCTGCATCACCTCGGGGAGCGACTGCAGCTCGTCGCTGAACTCCTGGATCCGCTGGCGGGCGCCCGACCGGATGGTCACGCTGACCATCACCTGCAGGTGCATGCCCATGGCCGCGGGATCCACGCGCGCCGAGAAGCCGGTGATGATGCCGCGGGACCCGAGGCTGCGCACGCGCGCCACGCAGGTCGATGCCGCGATCCCCACTCGGTCCGCCAGTTCGGCGTTGGTGATGCGCCCGTTCAGCTGCAGCTCTTCGACGATCCGTCGGTCGACCTCGTCGAGAGCCACATCAGAACGCAGATTCTTCGCCCGATCCATGCAGACTCCACTCGAAACAGTTGCTGGTACTGCAATCATTGACGATTTTCGCGAAAATTTCCACCGAAAGCCGCGAGATTCGAATATGCTTCCTTGCGAGTGGTGACCCGCGCAGCGACGAGCGGCGACGGTCGGCAGCGCGTCCGACCGGCTCCGATGCCCGATGCGGTGCGGATCACTCGCTGTCCCAACGCTGTCATCACAGGAGCACAACATGCGCGTCGGTATTCCCACCGAGATCAAGAACAACGAGAACCGTGTCGCCATCACCCAGGCCGGCGTCTTCGAGCTGAAGCGTCGCGGCCACGAGGTGCTGGTCCAGGCGGGTGCCGGTCTCGGCTCCGCCATCACCGACGCCGAGTACGTCGCTGCCGGTGCCACGATCGTCGAGACCGCCGAGCAGGTCTGGGCCGACTCCGACATGATCCTCAAGGTCAAGGAGCCCATCGCGGCCGAGTACGACAAGATGCGCAAGGGCCAGGTGCTCTTCACCTACCTGCACCTCGCCGCAGACAAGACCCTCACCGAGAAGGTCCTCGAGTCGGGCACCACCGCCATCGCCTACGAGACCGTGCAGGCCGGCCGCGCGCTGCCGCTGCTCGCCCCGATGTCCGAGGTCGCCGGTCGCCTCTCGGTCCAGGTCGGCGCGCACTCGCTGATGAAGGCCAACGGCGGCCGCGGCATGCTGCTCGGCGGCGTTACCGCGACCCGCCGCGGCAAGGTCGTCGTCATCGGTGGCGGCGCCGCCGGCGAGCAGGCCGCTCGCATGGCGTTCGGCCTCGGCGCCGACGTCACTGTCATCGACATCGCCCTCCCCCGCCTCAAGCAGCTCGAGGACGAGTTCAACGGTCGCATCCAGACCCGCACCTCGAACGCGCACAACATCACCGAGGCGCTCAAGGAAGCCGACCTCGTCATCGGCTCCGTGCTGATCCCGGGCGAGAAGGCCCCCAAGCTCGTCACCGACGAGATGGTCGCGCAGATGAAGCAGGGCTCCGTGCTCGTCGACATCGCGATCGACCAGGGCGGCTGCTTCGAGAACTCGCACCCGACCACGCACGACGATCCCACCTTCCCGGTGCACAACTCGATCTACTACTGCGTGGCGAACATGCCCGGCGCGGTCCCCGAGACCTCGACCGCGGCGCTCACCAACGCCACCCTCCCCTACGTCGTCGCACTCGCCGACAAGGGCTGGGTCGCCGCGCTCAAGTCCGACGAGGCACTCGCCAAGGGCCTCAACGCCCACGACGGCGTGCTGACCTTCAAGGGTGTCGCTGACGCGTTCCCGGAGCTCGCATTCTCGAGCGTCGAGGACGTGCTCGCGAACGCCTAAGCGTTCACGCACTGCGCAGACGGGGTCCGTTCCGAGAGGAGCGGGCCCCGCTGCTATTCTCGGTCCGCCACGAACCCCGCCCCGCGCGGCACACTCCGAAGGAGTCCCCATGGATCTGAAGTTCAGCTTCGCCGACCGGCAGCCGGCCACGCACGACCACGGCTCCCGGGCGCCGCGATGCCGCCCGGGAGCCGTCCGCTGCCCTTCAGCACGGCGCCGTCGGGGACGAGCTCCGAGTTGATCCTCCGGGTGTCGCATGCGTCCGCGGACGATGCCGCAGCGCCGGTCGTCGGAGAAGCGCTCTCGGGCGACGGCGTGAGCTACGGGCGATCCGAGGTGCGGCTGCGCGGCGCCGCGGACGATCTCGACGCGCTGGCCGCGACCGTTCGGTCCGCCGCCGCGCGCGTGGTCGCCGAGCTGGGCGAACCGCTGTCGGCCTCCATCACCCGCCTCGAACTCGCTCTGAACGGCGCGGAGGCCTCCGTCGCGGCGCTGCTCTCGCTCGACGCGGGATCCGGCCCGGGCGAGCTCGCCCGAGCTTCCGAGGCCTTCCAGATGCGCACCGGCCTCACGGCCGGTACTCCCGTCGTCCGCGCAGACTGACGGGCCGGTCGGCAGACCGATTCCTACCGGGAGGGCCCGCCCGGCCCTGAGGCCGTGCGGGCCCGCGTAGCATGACTGCGTGTCCCTCACCCTGCGCAAGCTCCTGCAGAATCCCTCGCTCCGCCTCAAGGTCGTGGTCGGCGGCGGCGACAGTCAGGATGCCCTCGACCGGTCGCTCGATCGCGAGTTCGAGTGGCTGCACGCCACCGATCTGATCGATCCGACCCCGTTCCTCGGCCCCGCCGAGGTGATCCTGACGCTCGGATGGCAGTTCCCGGTCGTCGAGGCTGCGGACTCGTCGATCCCCGAGGTGCGCGTCGCGCCCGAGCGGCTCGATCGGATCTACCACGACTACGCAGCGCTCGTCGCCGCGCACGGCCTGATCGGGATCGGTTTCGGCAGCGACGTGGTGCACCGCGGGATTCCGCACCAGCTCGCGACGGCGTGCCGCCGCCACGGCCTGATCCTGTTCGAGGTCCCCTACGAGATCTCGTTCATGGACCTGCTGCAGGAGGCCGCCCGGGTGCTGCAGCGCGACCAGACCGAGCGCTACACCCGCTCGCTGCGCGCGCAGAAGGCGATCGCGACCGCCGCGACGCGCCGCGACGGCCTCACGGCCACCCTGCGGGAGACGGCGCGCCAGCTCGGCTGCGGGGTGGCCCTCTACGACCCCCTCGGACGCGCGGTCACCGTCGTGGAGGCGCCCGAAGGGCCGCGGGCCGAGAGCTCCGAACTCGCCCCGTTCGTGCTCGAGGGGCTCGAGAGCCGGCAGCGCTTCCGCTCGGTGCAGGTGACGCCCGAGGTCGAGGCCGTGCTGCAGATGCTCGGAGAGACCGACGACCCGAGCGGCATGCTCGTGCTCACGCTGAGCCGGGGATTCGACGACCTGTCCCGCAACGTCCTCACGAGCGTGCTCGCCCTCGTGAGCGTCTCCCTCGAGCAGAACCAGGCCCTCGCGGGGCTGCACCGTACGCTGCGGGAGGCGCTCCTGCAGCTGCTCCTCTCGGGGAACGTCGAGGTGACCCGGCACATCGTCGAGAGCGTGTGGGGTGCGCTGCCGCACCCCCGCTCGTGGCGCTCATCGGGATCCCCCAGCACTTCGACTCCGTCCGCCTGATGCCCGCGCTCGAGTCGCTGCATCTGTCCGGCGACATCCCCCTGTTCTTCGCGCAGTACCGCAGCGACGTCGCGATCCTCGCCCCCGCAGCCGATGCGGATCGTCTGCTCGCCCAGCTGCAGCCGTTCGGGCTCGTCCTCGGCCGTTCGCAGAGCGACCGCTGGGACGCGCTGCCCCTCGCCCTCGAGGAGGCCAAGAAGGCCGCCGAATTCGGTCTGCGGCGCGGAGCACCGAACGTGACCGCGTTCCCCGACATCTGGCGCGAGGGCATCACCGACCTCATCGACGCATCCGACGCCGCGCTCATCGCGGGCCGCCTGTTCGGGCCGCTGATCGAACACGACCGCGCGCAGGGCTCGGACCTGCTGCGCACGCTCAGGATCTGGCTCGGGACGCACTGCCGGCAGCAACCCGCGGCGCGCGAGCTCGGCGTTCACCGGCACACCCTGCTCAACCGGCTCGAGCAGATCGCCGCGCTGACGGGGGCGGATCTCGACGACGTCCAGACGCGGGCCGAGCTGACGATCGCGCTGCGCTACCTGCACTGAGACGCGACGGAATCGACACTTCGTACACGATTCCAGAAGCACTGGACACTCTCTCGCGATCGCGAAGCGCCATTCTCCGGCATTCCGTCCTCCAGAGGTCTCGAGAGCGACGCACTGTCGAATGCGAGCCTGCGGTCGCCTGCTGCAAGCTTGAACTCGCCGTGCACGGGGAGCCGCCCGCTCCGCCGCCGGCGGATTGCAAAGGAGCAATGGGCATGACCAAACTCAAGCGAAGCCTCGGCTTCACCGCGGCGTACGCCGCGTCGACCGGACTCGTCGTCTCGGGCACCGCGATGGTGTCGCTCGGCAACGGCTTCGGCACCGGCGGCCTCGCATTCGCGATCCCAGCGTTCATCGGCCTCGTCATCATCCTGATGGTCGCGATCTCCTACGGCGAGCTCGCGTCGATGCTGCCTGGCGGCGGCATGGTCGGCGAGTACACGATGCCCGCACTCGGCCGCCTCATGGCGATCATCGCGGTCCTCGGCGGCTACATGGTGCTCGTCTCGGCCGATGGCGGCACGCAGCTCATGGTCGCCGGCAACGCCTTCCAGTCCCTCACCGGGGTCCCCGCGCCCGCGTTCTCGTTCCTCCTGCTCGCGATCCTCTTCGCGCTGAACATCGCGGGGGTGAACTTCTACGCCCGCGTGCAGATCCCCATCGTCGTCACCAAGATGAGCATCCTCGCGATCATGGGCCTCTGCGGCATCTTCGGACTCGGCAGCGGCACGCCGGTCCACAATCCCTTCCTCGCCACGGACTGGGGCACGCTCGCCTCGATGGGCGCCGTCGCGATCTGGCTCTACATCGGCATGGAGTTCGTGGCCCCGCTGGCGGAGGAGATCAAGAACCCGTGGAAGAACATCCCGCTCGCCATGGTGGCCGGAGTGATCACGATCTTCATCGTCGACCTGCTGTTCGGATGGGGGCCACCCGCTACGCCGACCTCGCCGAGATGGCATCGTCCTCGATCCCTCAGGTCGTCGGTGCGACCGCGATCTTCGGAGGCGCCGGAGGCCTCATCATGACCCTCGGCACCATCGCCGCGTCGTTCTCGACCGGCAACTCCTATCTCGCCGCGATCCCTCGCATGCTCTACGGCCTGGCGAACGAGGGGCTGCTGCCGAAGTGGTTCGGAAAGGTCTCGCGCCGCACCCGCGTCCCCTGGGCCGGCATGATCGTGACGGCCGGTTGCATGGCGTCCGTGCTGGCCTATTCGATGTTCTCCTCAGGTGGCATCGACCTGATCCTCACCCTCGTGAGCATCGCCTGCACCACCTGGCTCCTGAGCTACATCATCGCGCAGGTCGACGTGATCGTGCTGCGTCGCAAGTACCCGAATGCGAAGCGCCCCTTCAAGACCCCCTTCTACCCGCTGCCCCAGGTGCTGGGCATCGCGTCCTGCATCTACCTGATCGTGTTCATCGTCCCCGACTTCGATCAGCGCGTCGTCATCTGGAGCGTCGCGGGGATCCTGATCGCCGCGATCGCCCTGTTCGGCATCGTCTGGCTGAGGGCGAATCGGCTGCCGCTGTTCACCCCCACGGACCTCACCCACACGCAGTCGAACATCATCGTGCGTTCCGAGAGCATGGACGACGAGTACGCGGAAGAGCCCGACGACGCGGCGCCCGGTGAGACCGTGGCCGAGTCCGAAGCGGCGGACCTCCGATGAGCGGCTTCGGGGGAACCGTCTCCGTCGCCCCCACGGGCGCGCGTCGTCCGCGCAAGCACCCGTTGGACGGCGACGGACCCATCGTCGACCGCGCGCGGCGAGCGCTGCGCTTCACCGCCGAGCAGTTCGGCACGGTGCGGCGCGCGGATCGCACCTCCGTGGAGGTCCGCACCGACGACGGGATCGATCTGGTGCTGAGCTACGATCCGGGAAACTTCATCTTCTCCCGGGTGTACGCCTTCACCGTCTCGACGGTGCTCCCCGGCGAGAGCGCCGTGCCGACGGGAGCGCAGCTCTCGCACCGGGGCACGCCGCGCGGGGGCGCGTTCGTCGCTGCACGGGGTGCGGCGCCCGCGGCGCCCGCGGATCGGTCGCGGATCGATCGGCTGAACGCCACCGCAGCACCGCACCTCGCCGGGATCGACCTGGTGCGCGCGAGCATCTCGGGCTCGGGCCGGCGCACGCTGACGCTCAGCCCGATGGGCGGGGCCTTCGTCTGGGTGCTGATCCCGCCGATCTTCAAGGCGACCGCGTTCCCTCCGGGCGAACCCGATCGCATCCTCGACCTCATCCGCGCGGTCCGGGCGCTCGCCCCGGCCGCGTCCGTCTCCCCCGATGCCTGAGCAGGCCAGAAAGGAATCCGGTATGTCCACGATCGATGTGAGGGCCGCCGTCTTCGTCGCCCCGAACGAGCCCCTCGAACTGCGGGAGCTCAGCATCCCGGCGCAGCCGGGCGCGAACGAGGTGCTCGTGCGTCTGGCGGCCTCGGGGGTCTGCCACAGCGACCTGCACGCCCTCGACGGGGAGTGGGATACTCCGGTCCCGATCGTGCTGGGCCACGAGGGCGCCGGCGAGGTCGTCGCCGTCGGTTCCGAGGTGAGCGACCTCGAGATCGGCGACCACGTGATCCTGTCCTGGACCCCGTCGTGCCAGAAGTGCGAGTTCTGCGTCTCGGGTCGGCCCGTGCTCTGCCAGCTCGCCAACGAGACCGCCTACCAGCACGTGTTCTTCGACGGGAAGCCCCGTCTCGCCGATGGCGAACAGCGCGTCAGGAGCTTCCTCGCCGTCGGTTCGTTCGGCGACCACGCGATGGTGCCGGCCTCCGCCGCGATCCGGATCCGCAAGGATGCTCCGCTGGCCCAGGCCGCTCTCGTGGGGTGCGCCGTCACCACCGGGATCGGTGCCGTCACCAACACCGCGCAGGTCGAACCGGGTTCGACCGTGCTGGTCGTGGGCTGCGGCGGAGTCGGCCTGAACGTGGTGCAGGGTGCGCGGCTCGTCGGTGCCAAGCAGATCATCGTCGCCGATGTCAGCGCCGAGAAGCTGGAGCTCGGGCGACGCTTCGGCGCGACCCACACCGTCAACAGCCGCGAGACGGATCTGGTGGACGCGGTGCGCGAACTCACCGACGGCCGCGGAGTGGACTACGCGTTCGAGGCGATCGGGCTGCCCTTCACGATCGAGGCCTGCTACGAGGCGATCCGCCGCGGCGGCACCGCGGTCGTCGTGGGTCAGGTCGCGGACGGCGTGAGGATCTCGATCGATCCGTTCGTGATGAGCGATCAGGAGAAGCGCCTGATCGGCTCGAACTACGGTTCGAGCCGGCAGTCGATCGACTTCCCCAAGATCATCGACCTGTACATGGAGGGCAAGGTCGACCTCGACACGATGGTCACCGATCGCATCCCCCTCGAGGGCGTGAACGACGCCTTCGCGAGGATGCGCGCCGGTGAGGGGATCCGGACGGTGATCGAGTACTGACTCCGGACGCCGTCATGAACCCCTGCGCGAGCCGATAGTGTGCTGCGCAGGGGTTCTTGCATCCGAGACGAAGGAGTCCGACCCATGGCCAGCGCGACAGACCTGTTCCTGTCAGGCGACCACGAGCACGCGAAGCAGCTGGTGCACTCCGGCCTCATCGCGCAGGGCTTCGAGGTGTCGCTCACGCCGGCGCGCGGGTTCCATGCGCGCCGCGGCAGCCAGGCCCTCACGGTGCTGTTCGGCGGGCTCGCGGGCAGCAGGTTCCAGGTCACGTTCCTCATCGAGTTCATGGTCACCGAGCAGGGGCTGCTGGTCGCGCGGATCTCGCGCAACATGACGGGCGGCGCGCTCAAGGGCGGCGCGATCGGTGCCGTGAAGACCTCGAACGCGTTCGACGAGACGGTCGCCCGCCTGCAGGAAACCCTGATGCGCGACGGTGCGTTCGTCTCTCGCCTCGACCATCAGTAGGTCCGGGCCTGCCGCATCGCGGGGATCGCGCAGGCCCGCTCCCGAGCATCGGGATCAGCCCGGGGTTCCCTGGAAGCGCAGGATCCGGCTCAGTGCTTCTTCGACCGCGGACTCGCCCGCCGCGTAGGACAGCCGCACCGTGCGGGTGCCGTGGACGGGATCGAAGTCGATGCCGGGCACGACCGCGACGTCGGCGCCGTCGAGCAGCGCCCGCGCGTACCCGAGGGAATCGCCGAACCGTTCGAGCTGCGGGCCGAGGTCGGCGTAGAAGTAGAACGCGCCGTCGGACGGTGCGGACTCACCCCATTCGAGCGCGGGCTCGGCGTCGAGGATCAGCGCGCGGGCACGCGCGAATCCCGACACCACCGCATCTCGCTCGGCGTAGCGTTCCTCGGAGAACGCACCGAGGGCGAGCTCCTGCGCCGGAGCCGGCGGCGAGAGCGCGAAGTTCGAGGCGAGCGCCTCCATCGGCGCGATCAGCGACTCGGGCAGCACGGCCCAGCCGAGGCGCCAGCCGGTCATGCCCCAGTACTTGGAGAAGGAGTTGATCGCGATCGCCTCGGAGTCGAGTTCGACCGCGCTGACCCCGCGCGCGTCGGGGCTGCCCGGTTCGGCATAGGTGATGCCGTGGTAGATCTCGTCGCTGATGAGGCGGACCCGCCGGCTCGCGCACCAGTCCACGAGCGCCGAGAGTTCCGCCCGGCTGAGCATGGATCCGGTCGGGTTGGCCGGAGATGCCACGATGAGGCCTGCGAGCGGCCCGTGGGCGGATACCGCGTCCTCGAGCAGCCCGGGGGTCGGCTGGTAGCGGGTCTCCGGGCCGGTGGGGATCTCGATCACGTCGACTCCGAGGGACCGCAGGATGTTGCGGTACGCCGGGTAGCCGGGGCTCGCGAGCGCGACGCGGTCTCCGGGATCGAATGCGGCGAGGAACACCAGCTGGAACGCACCGGAGGATCCGGTGGTGACGGCGATCCGGGAGGGATCGACCGACGCACCGTACCAGTTCGCGTAGTGCCCCGCGATCGCTTCGCGGAGCGGCGCGGTGCCGAGCGGGCTGGTGTAGCCGGCGGGCTTCAGCATGCCCGGCGCGGGGCGCGCGCTGGGTTCTCCCGCGCACAGGGACACGATGTCGCGCCCCTCCGCTCGTCTCCGCTCGACCTCCCCGGTGATCTGCATGACCTCGAAGGCGGGGATCACCGAACGCCGGGACGCGCCGAGGCCGTTCGGGGCGTCGGGGGCGCCCGGAGTCTGCTCGGCGGAGCCGTCCCGCGACGTCGCGGGATGCGGCGGCAGGCCGGGGGCGGGGTCTTGAAGGGTCCTCTGGCGGACATCATCGGCTCCTCTCGGGTGACGCGGTCAGGTCCTCGGACGCGAACGCGCCGGTCGGCACGGCCGCGCCCACGTGCCGGACGAAGATGATGAGCCAGGCGAAGATCACGCCTGCCACGACGAGCTCGAACGCGGCGAGGTTGTAATAGCCGAGCGGCCAGAACAGCAGGGCGGCGAAGACGATCGCCGCCAGCACCACGTCCGAGAACAGGAGGAAGACCCGCGTGAAGCCGTCGAGCAGCCAGCGCAGCCCGATGAGGATCACGCCGAAGACGACCGCCATGCCGGTGGCGAAGGTGTTGTGCACGATGAGGTTGAGGTTCACCGGCACGATTCCGACGCCGGCGAGGCAGATGCCGATGATCTGGAAGCCCCACGCGACCGCGCGCACGTTGCGGGTGCGGCTGGGCGGGGCGCCCGCGGCCCACGCCTCGAGGTCGATGAGCAGGGTGAACGCGAACGCCGCGAGCAGGAGCCCGCCGAGGAACAGCGTGAGGTTGAACACGAGGCCGCTGACGTCGGTCCCAGCGCCGAGCTCGCTGAAATGGTAGTGCCACCATTTCGCGTCGGTCGTGGTCAGCATCGCGACCACGATCCCCCCGGTCAAGAACATCGACAGCAGCATCGAGAGCTCGGCGGTCGTGATCTTGGCCGCGGAGACGGTGACGAGGTAGGCCGTGCCCGCCGAGACGATGACGGAGGCGACGGTCGAGGTGAGCTGATCGAGCTGCACACCGAAGAATCCCTGCGACAGCACTGCGAACACCATGCCGATGCCGATGACGGCGATGCCGCCGTGCACGAGCGCGACCGCCGCGATGCCGACGATGCGCTGCGTCCGGGCCGCACGGGGCGACCAGGATGCGGGGACGCGCAGCGGCGCGCGGAGCTGTTCCATGATCGAGCTCGCGATCGCGACCAGCCCGGCGAGCAGGGTCCCGATGGATCCGGTGGAGATCGTCCCCCAGAGCGGATGCGTACCCGGTCCGAACACGATGATGCCGACGAGGACCGCGACCGCCGCGGCGAGCGTGGCCGCGCCCAGCGCGCGAGCCTCGACCCGCGCCTGGTGCGAGTCGGCCCCGCCGCTCGCGTCGCCCGGGTACAGCAATTCGAGGGCCGTATCGATGGCACGCGGGATGCGCGCGCGCAGCCCGGCGCGGCGCCCCACCGCACCGGCTTCCTGCGTGCTCCCGCTCATGCGTCCCATCCTGGCATGCGGTGCGTCCTGAGCGCGGCGCGTTCTCGAGCTGCCGCGCGCTTCTCGAGCTCGGTGCCCGCGGCGCTCACGCACCACCCGCCGCGGTCGCACCGCGCTCCTCCAGCCTGAGGTATCCGCTCAGCGCGGCGAGGCCCTCGGCGCTCATCGGCAGGCCGTCCCCGAGTCGGCTGGAGCTCACGAGGTGGGTGGCCCACTTCGCGCGGCTGATGGCGACGTTGAGGCGATTGCGCAGCAGCAGGAACTCGAGCCCGCGCGGCACGTCGTCGGCGCTCGACGCTGCGAGGGTCACGACGGCGAGCAGCGCCTCCTGCCCCTGGAAGCGGTCGACGGTGCCGACGCGCACCTCGGAGCACCCGGCGGCTGCGAGGCGCTCCGCAACGCATTCCACCTGGGCGTTGTAGGCGGCGACCACGATGATGTCGTCGGGGACGAGCGCTCGCTCTCCGTCACCGGTATCGCACCGTCCGCGGTCGAGCGCGTCGCGCACGATGCGCGCCACGACCGCTGCCTCCTCGATGGAGTGCGTGGTGTTGGCGACGTGCTCAACCTCGTGCCGGATCAGACCGGGCGCACCGATCCCGCTCGCGCGCACCTCCGCAGCGCTCGGGTGGGCGCACAGGCGTCCCCCGTAGGCGAGTTCGGAGACCACCTCGGTGAGCTCCGGGCGCATGCGACGGGTCTCGGCGAGGAAGTATCCCAGTTCTTCGGGCATGGTCTCGTGCTCGCCCAGCAGCCAGCCGAGCGCGGAGGTGTCGACCGGTTCGGGATGCGTGCCCTGGGAGACCTGCGGGAGCTGCTGCGGGTCGCCGAGCAGCAGCAGCCGTTGGGCTCCGACCGATGCGGCGATCGTCGGGGCGAGCGAGAACTGTCCGGCCTCGTCGATCACGAGCAGGTCGAGCTCGTGACGCGCGACCCGGGTCGGGTTGCTGAAGTCCCAGGCCGTGCCGCCGAGCACGCAGCCGAGTCCGGCCGCTGCGTGCTCGCGGAGGAACATGCGATGGGTGTTGCGGCCGAGCACGCGGAACCCCGGCTCCGCAGCGCCCTCGGCCCGTCCGCTCTGCGGCACCTTGGCGACCTGATCGGCGGCCAGGCCCGCGGCGACGACGCCTTCGAGCACGTGCTCCACCACGCGGTGCGACTGCGCCACGACGCCGATCCGCCAGCCGTCCTCCTCGACCAGCCGGCGGATGACGCGGGCGGCGAGATAGGTCTTGCCGGTGCCCGGCGGCCCCTGGACCGCCAGGTAGGAGCGGTCGAGCTGCCGCAGCGTCGCGACGACCGCCCCGATCGTGCGGGCCTCGTCATCGCCGCCCCCGGCGGCGAGCGCGAGCTCGCTCGCGGGGTCGACGAGCGGCGCGGCGGCGCCGAGCACCGGCGCCGCTCGCCGGATCAGGTCGACGACGGGGTCTCGCGGGAGCTCGCCGCGGTCGAGCGCGGACGCGAACGACCGCCCCCACTCCTCGATCGCGCCCTTCTGCTGGCCGGCGTGCGGCGGGGGGCCGGGCACGAGTGCCACTGGAAGTACGCCGAACGGCATCGCGTCGCGCGGCAGCAGCTCTTCCACGAGCACCGCGTCACCGTCGCGCTCGACCACGGTGACACGAGAGGCGCTGCGTGCACCGGGTTCGGCCCCGCGGGTCGTGAACGGCGCGGGTGCCTCGTAGAGCAGGTACGCCTGGCCGCCCGGCCGGAGCGAGCTGCCCGGAGCGAGCTGCCCGCGCAGGCTGATCCGCCGCCGGAGCGCTCGCGCCCGCGGCTCGTCGGGGACGTGCCAGTCGTCGACCACCCGGCTGAGCAGCCCATCGACGACGAGCACGTCGCGGGTGTCCGCCCAGTCCTCCACCGGATCGACGAGTCGTGCGTAGTGCGCCCACCAGAACGACTTCTGCTCGCGCTGGTGGTAGTCGATCGCGCTCGAGGCGAGTGCCGCGGTCTTGGCGATCGCGGGGTCGACGATCCGCTCCGCGTGCCGCTCGAGCGCCTCCGCGATCGGGCTCAGTCGGAGCTCGGGGGACTCGTCGTCCGCCGGGAGCGCGTCGGGGTACGGTTCGACGCCGTGCTCCTGCGCGATTCCCCTGAGCCAGTCGCGCAGCCGCAGGGTCGACACGCAGTCGTAGCGGTTGTAGTCCGCGATCCCGGCGAGCCGCCGCTCCCCTCGGCGCGCTCCGCGGGATCCGCCGAACGGAGCAGTGCGATCGCCTCGGCGAACTCGGTGACCGACTGCGCCCCGCTCGTCACGCCGTCGGCGTCCCGAAGTTCGTCGCCCATGTAGAGCGGTTCCAGCTTCTTGATCGAATAGGAGCGGGTCCCGATGCGCAGCGCCTTGCGCACGATCGGGTAGAGATCCACCAGCACGTGCTCGCGCAGCAGTTCGTCGACCTCGGCTTCGCCGGCTCCGTGGCGGGCCGCGATGCTCAGCAGGTGGGTGCGCTCGTACGCCGCGTAGTGGTAGATCCGCATGCCCGGGAAGTCGGAGCGGCGCCGCCGCACCAGCTCGAGGAATCGCAGCAGCGTGCGCTTCTCGGATTCGAGGTCGTGGGCCCAGAGCGGCAGGAACCGCTCCTGCTCGTCGACCGAGCCGAAGAGGTAGTCGAGTCCCCAGCGGGCGTCGTTCTCGTCGCCGGGTTCGCGGTACATCGGGTCGCCCTCGAAATCGAAGAACAAGTCGCCGGGATTCGGTCGGGGGATCGCGGCGAGCGCCGCGGCGTCGACGACCCGGACCGGAGGGGCCTCACCCGCACGCGCGTCGAGCTGCACCCTGGCCTGCGCGGCGAGTCGCTCGAGCACGTGCAGGCCGAGTCCGGGGACCCGTTCGGACTCGGCGACGCCGCCGACCGCGCGGACTCCCCGGACGACGGGCCTGCCGCGCCATCGAGCTCCGCGACCGCCTCGATCCGATCGAATCCGGCGGCGACCAGGCGATTGCGCTGCGCCGCCGTGATACCCGCGATGAGCAGGGGTCGCGCGCTCGCTCGACCTCGGGCAGGCATACCTCGCACCGACCGCACGCCGCAGTGCCCGGGGCACCCCACGCGACGGGGGCCGCAGACTCGCGCGCACCGTCGTCGCCGACGGCCGCGTACCGATCGAGCAGGATCCGGTGCATCCGCGCGCGTCGCGCCCGGAACACCGGCGCGATGTCGGAGAGCCGATGCGTCGAACGCGCGCCGTCGCCGAGGATCAGCGTCGCCTCGGGAGCCACTGGGATCCCGAGGCGCTGGAGCTGCTCGGCGTAGGCCGCCAGCTGCATGAGCGCGGTCGTCTTCGCGCGCCGCGCGAGCTTCGTGTCCTGCACCTCGTAGGTCCCTGCACTGCCGAGGCGGAGGAAGTCCGCGAAGCCGACGAAGCCGATGGCGGGCTCGTCGGCCCCGAGCTCGGCGCTGCGCTGGACGGGGTCGAAGAAGGTCGCCTGGAACACCAGCGCCGCGCGAGCTTCGAGCGCTTCGATCGTCGTCGCTGCGACGGCGAGGAGCTCCTCCTCTCCCATGTTCTCGGGACGGGGAATCTCGACGACCCCCGTCGCGCCGGTTCCGAGTTCACGGCGGTACGCATCGAGCGTCCGTTCCTCGTGCTGATCGCCGAGACGCGCGGCCCGCGCGAGCATCGGGTCGTCGTCGGGAGGCACCTGGGCCGCGCGCCCCAGCTTCGCGTCGACCCGTCTCAGGAACGCGAACTCGCAGACGCTGGCCGCAGTGAGGTCGGTCGCGCTCGTGACGAGGCGGATCGCCCCGTCAGCACCGCGCTGCACGAACATGCGCACTCCCTCCGCATCGCCGCTCGGCGATCGCCGAGGTCCTCTCGACGCTATCGGTGCCGACCGACATTCGTCGGCGGCGCCGCCCGCTCAGAGTCGGGCCAGCGTCTCGATGTCCTCCGAGAACGCGGACTGCTCCTCCTCGGAGACGGTCGCTCGGGTGACCTCGAGCGCTGCACGGTAGTCGGCGGTATCGAGCTGCGTACGATCGGTCTCGAGCACCGGCCCATCGGCCCGCAGCACTCGAGCCAACGCCTCCTGCGACGCCCGACGAGCGGCGTACTCGATGTCCGCGGGCGTCAATCCGTCGCTCTCGGCGACGAGGACGTCGAAGTCGATCGAGCCGGAGATCTCACCGGGCACGTAACGCCGCCAGATCGCCTCGCGCGCCTCGGCGTCGGGCAGTCCGATCGGCAGCACGTAGTCGAAGCGGCCGTGCCGGAGGAACGCGGCGTCGAGCGCGCGCACGAAGTTCGTCGCGCAGATGAGCAGCTGGCCCTCGCGATCCCTGAAATCGGCGACGATCTTGAGCAGTTCGTTCGTCACGCCCTGGGTCGGCGACGGCGGATCGCCGCGGCGCTGCGACGCGATCTCCTCGACCTCGTCGATGAAGACGACCGCGTGCTCCAACTGCTCGATCCGTTCGAAGACGTCGCGCAGGGAGGCCGCCATACCGGTGCCCGCGTCGCCGAGGCGCGACGGGAAGACCTCGACGAAGGGCCAGTCCAGTCGCGAGGCGACTGCCTTGGCGAACGTGGTCTTGCCCGTGCCAGGCGGCCCGAACAGCATCACCGCGTGCGGCGGGACGACGCCGTAGCGATCGGCGAGGTCCGGTTCGGCGAGCGGCGCCACGAGGCGCTCCTCCAGCAGCTGCTTCTCGTGCCGCATGCCCGCGACGTTCTCCCAGAGATGTCGCGGCAGCACCCTGCCGCCGACGTCCTTCAACAGGTCGAGCTCGCGGCGCTGCACCGGCATCTGCCGCTCGAGGTACCGCAATCCGTAGCGCAGCTGGAAACCGTTCGAGGTGAGCAGCCCCAACCGCCCGCCCTCGGGCATCAGCACCGACAGGGTCGACAGGCCGAGCGGAGCCATCTTGCGTTCGAGCGCGTCGAGCAGCGCTCCCGACACGTTCTCGGAGCGGGCGTCCTCGGCGATCCCGAAGAAGACCACCCACCCCTGGGCATGGGCCGCACGACCCACGGCGGCCGCCACGATCCGGTCGCCGCGCACCGCGACCACCGCATGATCCTCGCGGCAGGACGCCGTGACCTCCGCGAGCGAGTAGACCGGCTGGTCGACGGTCGAGCGCACCTCCCACCAGAGGCGCACGACCCCGTCGAGGTCGTCGTCGTGGAATTCGCGAATGCGGATACGTGTCATGTGGGAATCATGCCAGAGCGGATCGCTCCGCCGATACCCGTCCGGTATCGCCGTTCGCACGGCCCGGTCGAAGCCCCGCGCGCACGCGTTGCGCGAACGCGTCGCGCGCGCGGGCGTGCCAGCGTGCAAGACTGGAGGCAGTTCCGGTCACGCCCGACCCCAGGACGCGAAGCCCGAAGGTGCCAACGACGATGCTCGACACTCTCCACAGACGCCGGTTCACGACGGCCCTGGCGCTCGGCGCCGCGCTGACGCTCGCGCTCGCGGGTTGCGGTGCGACCGGCCCGAACGCCGGCGGCGCCTCCGACGATGGATGCACCCCCGTGGTGGTCGCCACCTCCTCCGAGAAGGTCAACCTCATGGAGGCCCTCGGCGAGCAGTTCAAGAAATCGTCCGAGCACCGGGGACTCAAGACCTGCGCCACCGTGCGCGCCGTCAACGTCGCCTCCGGCAAGGCCGCGCAGTACCTCTCGGATTCGACGAAGAGGTGGGCGCTCGACGCCGATACCGCGCCCAGCGTCTGGTCCCCCGCATCGACCGTCTGGACCGACCGCGTCGCCTCCATCGCGGGCGAGCAGGTCGTGGCCGGCGCCGAGAGCTTCGCGAAGACTCCCGTGGTGTTCGGGATCCCCGAGTCGATGGCGCGCGCGCTCGACTACCCCGCCAAGCCCGTCAGCATCGCGCAGATCAAGGGACTCATCGAGAATCCCGAGGGCTGGGGCGCGCTCGGCAAGTCGATCTGGGGCTCCTTCAAGATCGCGAAGACCAACCCCAACACCTCGACCACCGGTCTCTCGATGCTCTTGATGCAGAGCTACGCGGCCTCCGGCAAGGCGAAGGACCTGACCGCGAGCGACGTGCAGAAGTCCGAGGCGTTCAACAAGGCCTTCGAATCGGGCGCGATCCACTACGGCGACACCACGGGCAAGGTGCTGCAGAACCTCGCCGACAAGACATCGGGCAAGGGCTCCTCCTACGTCAGCGCGATCGCGCTGGAGGAGACCTCGCTCTACAACTACAACATCGGCAATCCCGACTCGCACACCGTGCAGCCCGGCGAGACCCTGACCCCGCCGTCCGAGAAGCTCGTCGCGGTGTACCCCTCCGAGGGATCGATGTGGAGCGACAACCCGGCGGTCGTGCTGAACGCCGCCTGGGTGACGCCCGAGCAGAAGAGCGCGTCGCAGGCCTTCGTGAAGTTCCTGCACACCGCCGAAGCGCAGAAGCTGCTGCCGAAGTACGGCTTCCGCCCGCTCGACGACTCGATGGACGTCAGCCAGTACCTGAACGACCAGGTCGGGATCGATCCGAAGCGACCGGCGGTCGCGCTCCCCAGCCCGCGCCCGAGGTGGTCTCGGCCGCACTCGACCAGTGGACCGCCATCCGCAAGCCGTCGGCGATCCTGCAGCTGATCGACATCTCCGGATCGATGGACGAGAGCATCGGCGACGGCAAGACCCGGCTCGACGGCGCACTCGCCGGATCGACCACCACGCTCGGGCAGGTGCGTCCCACCGACGAGATCGGCGTCTGGGCGTTCACCACGGGCCTCACGTCCCAGGTCGACGGCAGGACCGTGACCGGCGTCGGCGTCGTGCGGCCCTTCGGCCCGCTCGGCGGCGACAAGGAGGGCCTGAAGAACGAGATCGACGATCTCGTGCACAGCGAGCGTGCGGGCACCCCGCTCTACGACGCCCTGTCCTCGGCCTACGACTACATGAAGCAGCACGCCGAAGAGGGGCGGATCAACGCGATCGTCGTGCTCTCCGACGGTGAGGACACCGACTCGAGCACGACGCTGAACTCGCTGATCCAGCGCATCAACGCGGATCAGAAGGAGGGCGGCAACCGCAAGCCCGTGCGGATCTTCGCCATCGCCTACTCGAACGCGGCCGACAAGTCCTCGCTCGAACGCCTCGCGAAAGCGTCCGGCGGACAGGTGTTCGACGCGAGCGACCCGACGAAGATCACCGAGACCTTCCAATCGGTGATGAACAACTTCTAGGCGGTCATGGTGAGCACAATCGAACAGATCGTCCAGATCTGCGGCGATCGCGCGGTCTGCCTGGTCGACGGCGCCGCGATCTCCAGCCCCGACACGCTGGCCGCAGCACTGCCGAGCGGCGCTCGGGTCCTGGTGATCCCCGCCCCGGATCAGGCCCAGAGCGTCTCCTCCGGGACCGTGGCGACCCAGTTCAAGGCCGCGACCGGCGCCCGCACGGTCATCGTCATCGAGGATCGCGCGAAGGATCGTTTCGGAGTCGCCTCGGACGGGGACGCGAACCGGATCGCGACCGAGCTGAACTCGCAGAACCTGCCCGACGGCGGCGACGCCGTCGCCAACATCGCGAGCACGCTCGTCTCCGCCGCTCCCACGACGACCGGGAGCGAAGGAGACGGCGGTGCGCCATGGATCATCGGCTCCGGGGTATTGATCCTGCTCGCCGCGGGAGCGGCGGTCACGACGCTGCTGATCCGCCGCTCTCGCAACGCGAAGCGCGCGGTCGGGTCATCGCGCGAGCTCGAGAAGCAGCTCGACGCCGCCCTGCACGGCGAGAACGGCGAGTTCGTCCGCGATGCGATCGACGAGCTCCGTCGCCTGGCCGGGGCCTACCCCGAGCTCGGCCCCCGTCTGAACGGGTTGTCGGAACACGTCTCCGAGTTGTTCGTCCGGGTCCGCGGCCGCGGGACGGAGCAGCAGCTCCGACTGCTGCTCGTGCAGTACCGCGACACCCTCTCGAAACTACTGAAGGCCCTCGCCGAGGACTACTACGGCGATGTGCAGCGCAACCCCCAGTACTGGAGCAACCCGCAGGGCCGGCTGACCGAAGTGCAGCGCGCCGTCGAATCCGTCGACCAGCAGGCCGTCGAGAACATCCGGCAGGTCAACGAGTCGCGCGACCTCGAGTTCAAGGTCGCCCTCGACTCCCTCATCAAGGCCGTCAACGATGCGAAGCTGTCCGACGTGTACAGCGACCGCGATCCGAGCAATCCGCAGAGCTAAGGAACCGACATGACCGATCCCACCGGCACCGAACCCACCATCTCCGTCGACTTCGCGCAGCTGCTCGAGCCGGCAGACACCCGGGCCTCCGAGGTCCCCGGATCAGCGCTCGAGGCCGCCGTCGCCGAGGCCCCCGCGAGCGATATCGAGTCCGCGGCGAAGAGCCCCGCCGACGCGGTGTTCAAGTTCAGGAGCCTGCTGACCGAGCAGCAGCTCGCGGACCTGGAGCGCGGTGCCCCGGCGCTCGCGCAGAAGTTCGTCGCCGACGTGAACCAGATCGTCACCTTCGGCGGCCCCGTGATGCAGAAGCTGAACAGCGCGTCCGTGCAGTTGCTCGACGCCCAGCGGAACATCCGCGTGCCCGAGGCCGACGCGATCGTCAACGACATGCTCCGCACCATGGACGGCTTCGAGAAGAAGTGGCGCTCCCAGAAGCTCGAGGACGCGGCGAACGCGATCATCGGCTGGTTCAAGAAGGGCAAGTACACCCTCAGCACCATGATCCGCGAGTCGAAGCCGATCGCCGACAAGATCGATCTCGCCGAGGTCAAGCTGCAGGAGATGGAGAACGCGCTCGCCGACAACATCGCACGCGGCCAGTTGCTCCACGCGCAGACTCTGGAGCACATGGACGACGTGGTGGCCGTGCTCGCCGCGCTCGAGCAGGTGATCGAGGTGCTGCGCACCGAGTTCGACGAAGCCGACACCGCGCTGCGGATGGCAGAGACCTCGGGCGCCGAATCGACGACCTACCGGGGCAAGGCCATCTCGGTGAACGAGCTGCGCGAAATCCAGAGCAACCTCTCCCTCGTGCTCTCGGAGACCGAGAAGACCTGGGCGGACTGGCGCTCGCAGTTCTTCCTCGGCTTCGCGCACGCTCCGGCGACCCGGAACCTGGTCGTCACGACCTTCGCGCTGCGCCGCCGCCTCGCGACGTTCCGCACCATGGGTCTGCCCTCCGCCCGCCAGTCGCTCGCCCTCTGGCAGCAGGCGGCGTTCGCACGCGAGGGCGCCGAGATGGGCGCCTCCGTCCAGGAGGGTACGAACAAGCTGATCCAGGGCGCCTTCGCCGAGACCGCGAAGTCGGTCGAGGCGGTCGCGAACGCCTCGCAGATGCCCGTGATCACCGAGGAGACCATCTGGGCGGTGATCGACTCGGTCAAGGCGCAGTGCGCCGCGATCGTCGAAGCGGATCGCGCGGGACGCGCGCTGCGGGCGCGCAACCTCCAGGCCCTCGAACGCGGTGAGTCGGTCATCGAGGACGCCGTCATCACGGCGCAGCGCGCGGTGGCGAACGGCTCCCGCGGCGATGCCGCCGGCACGACCCCTCGCGCAGCCGGAACCGGCTCGACGACCGATCCGGGTGCGGATCTGCTCGGCAAGCTCACGAGCTGAGCCGCTGCTCGGGGGCGGCCCATCGGGCCGTTCCCGAGCACGTCCGCTAGACTGGCCGGAGAGGCCATGCCGATCCCAGCTATCGGCGGGCCCCACGTCGCTGAATTTCAGAGCTCGCGCATCGCGAATGCGCCAGGGCCGACCGACTCTTCCGCGGCGAACGGATGCGCGAACCCGCGCACTCGCCGACTCGGCCACGCCCAGCGACTCGATCCGACCACGGATCCTGCGGACGCGCGCCGGACCGACACGAAAGCAGCACTCGCTCACGTGACCACCGACCAGACCACCCCCTCGTTCGTCGATCTCGGCGTGCCCGAGCCCATCGCGCACGCGCTCGACAAGAACGGCAAGACCACCCCCTTCCCCATCCAGCGCGACACGCTCCCCGACACGCTCGCGGGACGCGACGTGCTCGGTCGCGGCCGCACGGGATCGGGCAAGACCATCGCGTTCGGCATCCCGCTCGTCGCGAACCTCGCCGACGACGCCGCCAAGAAGCGCAAGCCGAGCCGGCCCCGCGCCATCGTGCTCGCCCCCACCCGCGAGCTCGTCACCCAGATCGCGGAGACCGTCAAGATGCTCGCCGATCCCGTCGGCGTGAAGGTCACCACGATCTTCGGCGGGATCCCCCAGCGCCGGCAGGAGGCCGCGCTGGAGGCCGGCGTCGACATCGTCGTCGCCGCGCCCGGCCGCCTCGACGACCTCATGAAGCAGGGGCTCGTCGATCTCGGCGGCGTCGAGATCACGGTGCTCGACGAGGCCGACCACATGGCCGACATGGGCTTCCTGCCCGTCGTCACGCGGATCCTCAACAAGACTCCCCAGCAGGGGCAGCGCCTGCTCTTCAGCGCGACCCTCGACAACGGGGTCGACAACATCGTGAAGAAGTACCTGCACGATCCGATCCTGCACTCCGTCGACGCGGCGGAGTCCCCCGTGCCCCAGCTCACGCACCACGTGTTCGAGGTCGCCGGCAAGGACCAGAAGGAGGCCCTCATCGAGGCCCTCGCCTCCGGCACCGCACGGCGCATCTTCTTCACGCGGATGAAGCACCAGGCGAAGAAGCTCGCGAAGCAGCTCACCGCGCGCGGCATCCCCGCCGTGGAGCTGCAGGGCAACCTGTCGCAGAACGCCCGCGACCGCAACCTCGCCGAGTTCGTGAGCGGCGCGGCCAAGGTGCTCGTCGCGACCGACGTCGCGGCGCGCGGCGTGCACGTCGACGGCGTCGAGCTCGTCGTCCACGTCGATCCGCCCGTCGAGCACAAGGCGTACCTGCACCGTTCCGGCCGCACCGCGCGCGCCGGAAACGAGGGCGACGTCGTCACCCTCGTGCTGCCCGAGCAGCGGGGCGAGATGCGTCAGATCATGCGCGCCGCCAAGATCCGGGTCACCCCGAAGCCGGTGAACCCGATGGCGTCGAACATCGATCCCGAGGTGCTGTCGCTCATCGGCGAGGTCGCCCCGCGCATCGACCCGAAGGAGACCGAGCGTCGCCGGGCCGCGGCGCAGGCCGAGCAGCAGCGCGCGGCGGGCCACGCACCGGCGGGCGAGGGCAAGTCCCAGGGCGCCAACGCGAAGCGCAAGCGCTCGCGCGGCGGTCGCGGACGCGGCACCGGTGCCGAAGGCGGGGCGAACCCGGCCAGCACCGGCGGCAGCGGCGGCACCGGCGGCAGCGCACGCGGCGGATCCGCGGAAGGCGGTTCGCGCCGTCGCGGCGGCCGCGGTCGCGGCGGGTCGGGTTCGTCGAACGGCGGCGGCTCGGGCGCATCGCGCCAGGGCGGCTCCGCCGCGGTCTACTCGACGAGCACCGGTGGCGGTTCGACCCCCGCGCCCCGCCAGCGCCAGCAGGGCTCGCGCCGCGCGCAGCGGCCCAGCGGGCTGTAGCGCTCGCTCCATCGTCATCCTGCGCGAGCGTGGGAGTCGCGTGATCCTGCGGCTCCTCCGCCGCGCAGGATGACGATTCGGGCTCGCCCTACACCGGTTCCCCGTCGACGTAGCGCCAGCGTTCCGGCGCAGTCGCGTCGAGCCCGTCGCGGTCGCGGAGGAACCGGCTGCGTTCGCGCTGCTCGAAACGCCCGTCGGGGGTGCGCCCGATCGCGGTGAAGACGACGAATCCCTCGCGATCGAAGGGACCGCCGCGCTCCGTCGACTCGACGAGCAGGCGGCGCCACTCCACATCGGGGTCCAGTTCGAGCGACCGCGGCTGGGTGCTCGGGTGCCAGGACGCGAGCAGATATGCGTCCAACCCGAGTGCGAACGCGCTGTATCGGGATCGCATCAGGCGCTCCGCAGTCGGCGCGGGCGCCCCCGCGTGGAGCGGCCCGCAGCACTCGAGGTACCGAGGACCCCGCCCGCAGGGGCAGCTGCCGTCGTTGGCCTCGCTCACAGTTCGCCGCGCAGGGCGCGCTGCATGGTGTCGAGCCGGACGACGCCGAGCTCGAGCGCATCGCGATGGAAGTCGCGAATGTCGAACTCGCGGCCGGCGCCCCGCTCGCGCTCCGCGTACTCGTCGCGTTGCTCCTCCCAGATGCGCTGTCCGATCTTGTAGGAGGGAGCCTGGCCGGCCCAGCCGAGATAGCGGTTCACCTCGAACCTCACGAATCCGTCGTTCATGTTGACGTTCTCGCCCATGAATTCGAAGGCGTAGTCCGCGGTCCAGGTCCCGTGCCCGTCGGGCCGCTGCTTGCCGAGGTGCACCCCGATGTCGAGCACCACGCGAGCGGCACGCATGCGCTGACCGTCGAGCATGCCGAAGCGATCGGCGGGATCGTCGAGATATCCGAGCTGTTCCATGAGACGCTCGGCGTACAGGGCCCACCCCTCGGCGTGCCCGGAGGTACCGGCGAGCTGACGGCGCCAGCCGTTCAGCGAGACGGCGGTTCACGACCGCCTGCGCGATCTGCAGGTGATGGCCGGGAACGCCCTCGTGGTAGACCGTGGTGAGCTCGCGCCAGGTGTCGAACTCGGTGACGCCCTCGGGAACCGACCACCACATGCGGCCGGGACGCGAGAGATCGTCGCTGGGCCCCGTGTAGTAGATGCCGCCCTCCTGGGTGGGCGCAATGCGGCACTCGAGCGTTCGGATCTCGGCCGGGATGTCGAAGTGGGTCGCGCCGAGCTCGGCGACGGCGCGGTCGCTGGTCTCCTGCATCCACTGCTGCAGGGCTTCGGTGCCGTGGAGCTTGCGTGAGGGGTCGGCGTCGAGCTTCGCGATGGCATCGGCGACGATTCCCGGCCGCACCGCACCGCCGACGATCTCGGCGGCGATGCGCTCCTGCTCGTCGCGCATGCGGGCGAGCTCCTCGATGCCCCACTCGTAGGTCTCGTCGAGGTCGACCGAGGCCCCGACGAAGCGCTCGGAGGCGAGCGCATAGCGTTCGCGTCCGAATCCGTCGGCCTCCGACGCACGCGGCGCGAGATCGCGCTCCAGTGCGTCGGCGAGGTCGGCGTACGCCCGGCCGGCGAGCGACGCCGCCGCGGAGAGGTCTGCGGTGAGCGAGGCGGGGACGGCGGCGCCCGCCGCGGCACCCCGCGCGGCGATCGCCTGGAAGAATCCCTCTGCGGCCCCCTCGTCGCCCGCTGTGCGGCGCAGCTGCGCCGCGACCTCGAGCACCTGCCGGCGCGCCGGCACGAGCCCGCGCTGCGCACCGAGTTCCAGGGATTCGCGATACCCGGCAAGCGCGGCGGGAACCGCGCGCATGCGCTCGGCGAGATCGGCCCAGTCGGACTCGCTCTCGCTCGGCATCAGGTCGAAGCTGTCGCGCACCTGCTGCGGAGGCGACTCGATCACGTTGAGATCGCGCAGGGCTTCGCCCGCCTCGTGCTGCGCGAGCGAGAGACGCAGTTCGGAAGCCAGGTCGGCGCGGGTCACCGCATCGACCGCGTCGACGGCGGCTTCGGCCTCCACCGCGGCGAGGACGCTGCGCTGGGCCTCGGCGACCGCTTCCGCTCCCGCGGGCGAGAAGTCGGGCAGCGAGCGGTTCGATTCGGCCCGCCCGAGATAGGTACCGGTGAGGGGTCGAGCTCGACGACGGTGTCGACCCAGCCCTCGGCGATGCGGTCGATCTCGGTCTGCGGACGGTCCGGGCGCGGGGCGATCTGATCAGTGGTCATGTCGACGATGCTAACGATCGGCACCGACTTCCGCGCCGCGGGATCGCCGTGCGGCGGCCGCTTCCTGCGGCCGCCGTCGCGCCGGTTCGCGGGAAACGCCCAGGAGCGGCAGAATAGAGGGGTCCGCGGCGGCAGCCGCACCGATCCTGCGAGGAGACCGAAGTGAAGATCCGTACCCGTATCGCAGCCGCGGTGACCACCGCGCTCATGTCCGTGTTCGTCGCGGTCCCGGCGTTCGCCCACGGCGACGAGGCGCACGACAACTTCTCCCACGCGGGCGAGCCGCTGCAGGTCGTCCCGATCCTCATCGTCGGCGTCGTGCTGCTCGCGATCGTCCTCATCACCTCGACCCTGGTCGGCAACCTCTTCGAGAAGCCGAAGCGATGACCATCGCGGATCGCCTCGCCGCCCTCGATCACCGCACGCTCGCGCTCGACGTGCGCGAGGCGATCCTCACCATCACGATCGCACGGCCGGAGGTGCTGAACGCGCTCTCCCCGAGGTGATCGAAGAGCTGCGCGAAGTCGTCGGCGTCCTCCGCGACGAGCTCGGCTCCGGTGCGGATCCCGACTGGTCGATCCGCGGCGTCGTCATCACCGGTGCCGGGCCGAAGGCCTTCGTCGCGGGCGCCGACATCGCGCAGATGCGCGAGATGAGCGCCGAGCAGGCCGACGCCTACACCGCCGACGCGCAAGAGCTCACGAGCTGGCTCGAGACGCTGCCCGTGCCCGTGGTCGCCGCCGTCAACGGCTTCGCACTGGGCGGCGGGTGCGAGCTCGCGATGGCCTGCGACGTGATCCTCGCGTCCGAGAACGCGGCCTTCGGACAGCCCGAGGTCGCACTCGGCCTCATCCCCGGTTTCGGCGGCTGCGTCCGCCTGCAGCAGTACGTCGGGATCGCCGCCGCGCGCGAGCTCATCCTGACCGGTCGCCGCATCTCCGCCT
Organism: Leucobacter sp. HNU; assembly: GCF_047946755.1. Taxonomy (GTDB): domain Bacteria; phylum Actinomycetota; class Actinomycetes; order Actinomycetales; family Microbacteriaceae; genus Leucobacter. The sequence continues at coordinate 1,908,908 of NZ_CP178837.1, forward strand.
CCGAGGCGGAACGCCTCGGCCTGGTGTCCCGCGTGCTCGAGGACCAGGATGCGCTGCTCGCGGCCGCCCGCGAGATCATCGCGCTCGCGGCCCGGCAGTCTCCGACCGCCGTCGCCGCCGCCAAGCGCACCGTCCGGGCTGCGCAGGCGCACCCGACCGATGCCGGGCTCGCGATCGAGCGCGAGGCCTTCGTTGCCCGCTTCGGCACGCCCGACATGCGTGAGGGAACCGCCGCGTTCGTCGAGAAGCGCCGACCCGAGTTCACCGGAGCCTAGTCCGCGACGATTTCCGCATCGCGCGCGTTCAGGCACACGACGTGGCCATCGGCGTCGCGCACCACCGCCATGCGCTCGCCCCAGGGTTGCGTGATCGGGGCATCGATCACCGTACCGCCGGCCGCCTCCCAGCGCGCGACCGTCCCCTCCAGGTCGTCGATCGCGAAGGCGACGGCGACTGCGGCCTCGGAGGCCGCAGCGGGGCGCTCGTGCAGCATCAGCTCCGTGCCGTCGTCGGCACGCAGCCAGGCCAGCTCACCGGAGCGACCCGTGAGCCCGAGCCCGAGCACTCCGCGATAGAGCACGAGGGCGGCATCGATGCTCGACACCGAGATGATCAGGCGATGCAGGCCGACAGACATGCCTCCACGGTCGCAAGATCGCCCGCGCAAGTCAACCGCACCGGCGAGGGCGGCGCGATCCGCCCGGATCGCGCCGCCCTCGCCGCCTCCGGGCCCGTGCGTGGCGGACCCGGAGGCATGGATCAGGACTGGGCCGCGGTCAGCGGATCCCGCACCACTCGGAAGCTGCGGACCTCCGGGTCGGCGGCGCCGCGCACGTATCCGGTGGGCGAGGTCGCGACGGCCTGCAGGAACGCGACGGTCTCGGGCGTGATCTCCTCGCCCGGCATGAGGTTCGGGATCCCGGGCGGATAGGCGGCGAGGGTGTCGGCCGACACGCGACCGATCGCCTCCTCCGCCGCGACCAGTTCGCTCTCGCCGAAGAACGCGGCGCGGGGCAGCATGCGCAGCGTGCCGGCCTCGGGCAGCGGCGGGAACGCCTCGACCGTCGCGGTCTCGCCCGCGGCGCGCAGCGCCTCGGCCTCTCGCGCAACCGCATCGAGCGAACGCATGAGCCGATCGACGTCGAGCCCGGCACGCGCACCGATCACGGCGACGATCACCGTGGCAGTCGACATCTCGAAGTAGACCCCGTGATCGTCGATGAGCCGGTTGCGCACCCAGTGCCCGCTCTGGCCCAGCAGCGACACGTCGATCGGGACGCGCAGCGGATCGATGGCCACGATATCGGCGAAGTCGCCGAAGTCGTCGCTGACCACCGAGAAGCGGTCATCGGCGCGCAGGCGCGCACGGAAGTCCTCGGATGCCTCGATCGCGCGGGTGATCTCGGCGTGGCCCTGGACCAGCGCGTGGCGCGAGGCATCGAGCGATCCCATGAGGAGGGCGCTCGCCGACGTCGACGAGGTCATCGTGTAGGCCCGGGCGACGAGCGGTTCGAGCCGCTCAGCGAACTCGGTGTCGCCCAGGTGCAGCATGGCCGACTGCGTGAAGGAACCCGCGAGCTTGTGCGTGCTCGAGATCACGAGGTCCGCACCGAGGCGGGCCGGCGAATCCGGCAGGTCCTCGTGGAAGCCGAAGTGGGCGCCCCAGGCGCCGTCGACGATGAGCGCAGCGCCCGCAGCGTGCGCGACGCGTGCCAGACCCGCGACGTCGGCGGTCGATCCGAAGTAGCTCGGCGAGACGACGTAGACGCTCGACACCTCGCGGCCGGCCTCGGACTCCTCGCGCAGCGCCGTCTCGAGCGCTTCGGGGGTGAGGCCGTGCGCGATGCCGTTCTCGTGGTCCACGTTGGGCGCGACGAACGACGGGATCAGGCCGCCGAGCAGCACCCCGTCGCTGAAGCTGGAGTGCGAGCTGCGCTGCACGAGCACCCGCTCCCCGAGCCCGCGAACCGCGAGCGCAGCGGTGCGGTTCGCCTGCGACGCGCCGTTGGTCATGAACCAGGTCGTCTTGGCGCCCCACGCCTCTGCGGCCAGCGCACGGGCCTGGTCCAGCGGGGATCCCGGTCCGAGGTCGATGCCGTCGAGCATCAGGGGAACGTCGAGTTCCACGGTGCGCGCTCCGAAGACCTCGGAGAGGTGCGCACCGCCGGCGACGGGATCGCACCCGTGGCCCGGCACCATGACGTGCAGCGGGTCGGCGTCGGCGTGCTGCTGCACGGCCTCGACGTAGGGGGCGTGCTGCTGCCGCTCGAGCCGTGCGATGGCACGGATCGGATGCTCGGTCGCACCGGTCTCGACGCGGGCGGCGGAGGAGGGTGCGGGAGTGATGTCGTCGTTGCGCAGCATCCCTCAACTCTGCTCCTGCGCCGACCGCGGTGGAACCCCGGATTCCATTCAGTCGAACCATATACACTCTGGAGCAAAGATGGGGATCTCCTCCGTCAGCGTCCAAGGAATGCGGGGCACGCATGATCGACCTCCGGCAGTTGCAGGCCCTGGCCGCGGTCGCGGCGGAGGGCTCCGTCTCGCGGGCGGCCGTGCGGCTCGGGTGGAGCCAGCCGACCGTCGACTACCACCTCCGCAACCTCGACAACCTCGTCGGTACGGCACTCACCTCGCGGAGCACGCGCGGCAGCAGCCTCACCGCAGCCGGATCGCTCATGCTCGAGCGCGGGTCCGAGATCCTCGCCCTCTCGGACCGTGCGCTGACCGACGTGCGAGAACTCGCCCAGCTGGGGCGAACGCGGTTGCGCTTCGGCACGTTCCCGACCGCGGCAGCGCACCTGCTGCCGGGGATCGCGGCCCGGCTGACCGAACTCGGCATCGACCTCGACGCGGTGCTCACCGAGGTGGCCCCGCTCGTGGAGCAGGTGAACCAGAACACCATCGATGCCGCACTGGTCTATACGGCGAGCGGCTACGGTCTGCCGTTCCGCTCCGAAGTCCACACCACCCGCATCCTCCGGGATCCGCTGCTGCTGGCGGTGCCCGAGCACCACCCGGCCGCGCAGCGCGAGAGCATCGACCTGCCCACGCTGCGCTCGTTGCACGAGGAGGCCTGGGTGTTCGGTGCGACTCCGGGAGACACGATCGACGACATCGTGCGGGATCTCTTCACGGCCGACGGGCACACCGCCGAGGTGGCGTTGCGCACCGACGACTACACCGTCGTGCTCGGCATGGTGGCCGCGGGGCTCGGCGTCGGTCTCGTACCGAAGCTGGCGGCTGCGCATCCGCCGGCCGGGGTCGCCCTCCGGCCGCTCGACGATCCGCGCTTCGCGCGGGAGATCCTGCTGGCGGCGAAGGGACCGGCGAGCGGACCTCCCCCAGCGGTGCGCCAGCTCGCCGAGGCGCTGCGCCGCACGGTCGAATCGCTGGCGTAGCCCGCGGTTCACGGCCCCGAAGGGCCCGGCCCGTGCCCTGAGCGGAGACGGCCGGACCGCCGGGGTGGCGGGGTGGCGGGCGCTCAGCCGGATCCGAGCACTCAGCCGGACGGATTCGAGCCCCTCGATCCGGCTGAGCGTTCGGATCCGGCTGAGTGAACGGCGCTGCCGCACGAGCGCCCCGCGCAGGCGGCGCAGACGCTCGCGCGACCCGCAGACGCGCGGAACCCCGCCGGGCAGAGCCGACGGGGTTCCGAGTTGGTGCGGCAGCGCCGCGGATCAGTGCCCGGCCGGGGCCCGGTGCGCCTGCGGCGCCGGGTCCCGCACGAACAACGCCACGACGATGCCGAGCGTCGCGACGGCTCCCCCGACCAGGAACGCGATGTGCGTGCCCGATGCGAGCGCCGCCGGGCCGACCGACGTCGGCGATTCCGCGTGAGCGACCGACACCAGGGTCATGATCGTCACGAAGAGCGCGGTACCCGCCGCGCCGGCCACCTGCTGCACGGTGCCGATCATGGCGCTGCCGTAGGAGGCGAGCTCGTGCGGCAAGGACCCCAGCGAGACCGTGAAGAGCGGCGTGAACGTTGCGGCGAGGCCGACGCTCATGACCACGTGGGTCAGGATGACGAACCACAGCGGCGTTCCCACCCCGAAGAGCGCCATGCCCCACAGCCCGATCGCGGTGATGACCGTGCCCGGGATGAGCACGGGGCGGGCGCCGCGACGATCGACGAGCCGCCCGACGAGCGGGCCGAGCAGACCCATGACGAGCCCGCCGGGCAACAGGGAGAGGCCGGCCTCGAATACCGAGAGGCCGAGCACCCGCTGTACGAAGATGGGCAGCAGGATCAGGCTGCCGAACAGCGCGAGCGAGGCGCAGGCGAACAGCAGGACCGAGAACGCGAACGGCCGCGAGCGGAAGGTACGCAGGTCGAGCAGCGCACGCTCCTCCTGCTGCAGGCGCAGCTGGCGACGCACGAACCACAGGAGCGAGACGGCGCCGACGACGACCGGGATCCACGGTGGCACCGAGGAGCCGCCGTTCGCCAGCTCGCCCACGGCGCTGAGGCCGTAGACGAGTCCACCGAAGCCGAGGAGCGAGAGCAGCACCGAGAGCGCGTCGATGGGCGCCTTCCGGGGTTCGCCCACGTTCGGCATGCGGAGCGCCCCGATGACGAGCGCCGCGAGCGAGATGGGCAGCACGAGGAGGAACAGCCAGCGCCATGCGAAGTGTTCGAGGATGACACCCGAGATGGTCGGCCCGAGGGCGGGCGCGACCGAGATGACGATCGAGATGCGCCCCATGAGCCGGCCACGGCTCGCCTCGGGCACCACGGTGATGACGGTGGTCATGAGGAGCGGCATCATGATCGCGGTGCCGCAGGCCTGCACGACGCGGCCCACCAGCAGCAGCTCGAATCCGGGCGCTGCGGCGGCGATGGCCGTGCCAACGGTGAAGAACCCCATCGCCGCGATGAACAGCGTGCGCGTGCGGATCCGCTGGATCAGCATGCCCGTGATGGGAATGACCACGCTCATGGTCAGGAGGAAGGCGGTGGTGAGCCACTGCCCGGCTGAGGCGCTGATCTGCAGCGCGTCCATGAGGCGCGGCAGGGCCACGCCCATGATGGTCTCGTTCAGGATGACGACGAAGGCGGACCCGAGCAGCACCCAGACGGCGAGCTGCTCGCGCGGCCCGAAGGGGGTGGGGTCGTGCGCGGAAGAAGGAGCTGAAACGGATTCAGCGGTCGAATTGGGCAGGGCGGATTCAGGGCGCGAAGCGGCGTCCACAGTTACATCGCTTTCAGATAGGTCGGAGACGAGAGTTCACTCGGTCCTCCGAGGGAGTCGTTCTATGCTAACGGGAGGCACCGACATCGACGGAGGAACTCCGCCGTCGGCAGCGCCGGTGCGAGGGCGCATCCGCACGGGGTGCGCGGCGAAGGGAGCGAACGTGACCGAATCCGCAGGCAACAGCACCCGCCCGGGCAACGTCCCCGCCCTCGAGCGCGCGACCAGCATTCCCTGGGAGGAGTGGGTCGCGCTCTTCGAGTCAGCGGACGCGAAGACGCTCGGCCACGCCGAGATCGCGCGGATCGCGCGGGAGAAGATCCCCGCGTCCGTCGAGAACCCCGACTGGTGGGCCCAGGGCGCCGCCATCGCATTCGAGCAGTACACGGGCCTCAGGGTTCCCGGACAATCCTCGACCGGCTCCTTCCGGGTGAGCGCCAGCCGCACGGTCGAGCTGGATCGCGATGCGGCGATCGAGTCCTGGGCCGGGGTCGTCGCGGGGCTCGATCATCATCTCGGGCATCTCACCACCGGGCGCCGCCGCTCCCGCACCGAGAAACGCACCTTCTGGCGCGCGAATCTCGAGGGATCAGGGGTCGTCGAGGTCTCCGCCGTCGCGAAGGACGAGGGACGGTCGGTCGTCGCGGTCGAGCACAACGGTCTGCCCGACGCCGACAGCATCGAGGCCTGGCGCGCGCACTGGAAGGACCTGCTGGCGCAGATCTGAGGATCCGCGCCGACGGCGAGACTCCCGAACGGCTCAGGCGAAGGGCTCGCGGAGCCGCGCGAGGAAGTCCCGGGTCTCCTCGCGCTGGGGCGACTCGAAGATCTGCTCCGGCGGACCGGACTCGATGATCCGGCCGTCCTTCAGGTAGACCACGCGATCGGCCACGCGCCGCGCGGACGACATCTCGTGCGTCGCCATGACGATCGTGGATCCCCCGGCTTTGAGCTCGCGCACGAGGTCGAGCACCTCGCCGACGAGCTGCGGGTCGAGGGCGCTCGTGATCTCGTCGAGCAGGAGCAGCTCGGGATCGGTGGCCAGAGCCCGGGCGATGGCGACACGCTGCTGCTGCCCGCCCGAAAGCCGATCCGGGAACTCCCTCGCCTTTTCGGCGAGGCCGATGCGCTCGAGCAGCCCGAGTCCGACGCGCTCGGCCTCGGCGCGCGGAACCCCGAAGACCTGGCGCGCGGCGAGGGTCACGTTGTCGAGCACGTTCATGTGCGGGAACAGGTTGTAGTGCTGGAACACGACGCCGATGCGGGCGCGGACGCGGTCCGCGTCCACTCGCGGGTCGGTGATGTCCTCGTCGCCCAGGAAGATGCGGCCGTCGTCGACCTGCTCCAGCAGGTTGATCGTCTTGAGCAGAGTCGACTTTCCCGATCCCGAGGCGCCGATGAGCACGATGACCTCGTGCGCTTCCACCTCGAGGTCGATCCCCCGCAGCACGGGGTGCTCGCCGAAGCGTTTGACGACGCTCTCGACTCGCAGCACCGGGGTCGCTCGCTCCGCGCTCATACCACGCCTCCGATCTGCTCGCGCTTCTGCGCTCTCGCCGAAATCCAGTCGGTGAGGCGGATGAACGGCCAGGCCAGGATCACGAACAGCAGGCCGGCGACGACGTACGGCGTGAAGTTCGCGGCCGAGGCGACCTCGATCTGGGCCGCACGGATCGCGTCCACCGCGCCCAGCACCGAGATCAGGCCGACGTCCTTCATGAGCGATACGAAGTCGTTCATGAGCGCGGGCGTGACCTTGCGCACCGCCTGAGGCAGCACGACGAGGCGCAGGGTCTTGCCGTGGCTGAGACCCAGCGAGCGGGCGGCGAGGCGCTGCGAGGGTGCACGGCGTCCATGCCCGCACGGAGCACTTCCGCGACGTAGGCGGAGTAGCAGAGCACCAGCGCGATCGTGCCCCACACCTGCACGGGGACGCGGCCGGTGAGCCCGAGTCCGGGCACTCCGAAGCCGATCAGATAGAGGACCAGCAGCACGGGGATGCCGCGGAACAGGTCGGTGTAGCCGGCAGCGAGGAGCCGCAGTGGCGTGAACACCGCGCCGCGCAGGGTACGCGCGATCGCGACGAGCGTGCTCAGGACCGCGACGCCGATCGCCGCGAAGAAGAGCACCTGGATGTTGAGCCAGAGTCCGGCGAGCACCTTCGGGAACACCGCGACCGCGGTCGCGGGATCGAAGAACGACTCGCGAACGCGATCCCACCCCGGGCTCGTGACGAGCACGGCGACCAGGGCGGCGAGGAACACCAGGGTGCTCACGACGCTGATCAGGGCCGAACGGCGTCCGCGGGCGGTGCGGTAGGCGCGGCGCTCCAGCTCGATCGAGCTCACCTCGGTGGTGCTCACCGGCTCACCCCACTCATTTCTGCATTCTTCGTCGGGACCCGGTCCGCGGGAGCGCGCACCGGAGGGCGTCCGAGGACGCCGGGAAGGGACACCGGCGGGCTTCGCGGCCCGCCCGGCGGATCACTTGAGGACCGGGGCGCCCTGGTCGGCGATCCACTCGGCGGCGAGCTTGTCGAGCTCGCCATCCTTGCGGAGCGCATCGACGGCATCGCTGACCTGCTTCGTGAGCTTCGATCCCTTCGGCAGCGCGAAGGCGAACTCGTCGCCGCCGGCCGCGCCCGAAGGCAGCTGCCCGACGATCACGCCGCCCTCGAGCTGCGCGTCGCGCACGTAGAACGCGCCGGGCAGGTCGGTCACCATCGCGTCGATCTGGCCGGTCTTGAGCGCCTGCACGGTGTCGTCGACCGAGTTGAAGACCTTGAGCTCCTGTTGGGGAGCGATCTCCTGCTGCGCGACCTTCAGCGAGGTGGTGCCCGAGGCGACGCCGATCACCGCGCTCTTGAGGTCGGCGATGCTCTTCGCCTTCGCGGCGTCGGTCTTGCCCGCCGCGACCACGGCCTGAGTCGTCGTGTAGTACGGCGACGAGAAGTCGACGGCCTTCTTGCGTTCCTCGCTCACGGAGAACTGCTGGATGTTCAGGTCGAAGTCCTTGGGGCCCGGGGCGATGGCCGCGTCGAAGCTGGTGCGGGTCCAGACGACGTCCTTCTTGTCGTACCCCATCTTCTCGGCCACGGCGTAGGCCACAGCGGCTTCGAAGCCCTTGCCGCTCTGCGGCTTGTTGTCGATGACCCAGGGCGCGTAGGCCGGCTCGCCCGTGGCGATGGTCAGCTTGCCAGGGGTGACCGTCTCACCGGCGTCGGCGCCACCGGCGCACGCGGTCAGGCCGAGCACGATCGCGGCCGAAGCGGCGACGACGGCGGAGATACGGGAGAAGCGCGACGGGCGGTTCATGGGGCTCCTTCGAGGGGTCCTGGCGGGATCGAGACAGACTCGACCAGCGAACATTCTATTCGTCGCGTGCGTCCGGCTGGGCACCCCGCGTCACGGAAGGTCACACGCACGGCGCTGAGCCGCGGTGCCGGGCGTCCGATCACGCCGCGGCGTAGCGTTCCTCGCCGGCGACGATGGTGCGCGCGCAGCGGCCCGCGCCGTCTTCGACGAGCTGCGCGAGCGCGGCGTCGGGGTCTCGCGCGTCGACGTCGAACAGCGCGAGGTCCGCGATCGCCCCCACGCCGAGCTGGCCGATGCGGCGCTTGCCGACGTGCAGCCCCAGCGCGGTCGCGCCTCCGAGGGTGACGGCGGAGAAGAGGCGCTGGTGCAGGTCCCGCTCCGCATAGCCCTGCTGCCGGGCGACCCGGTAGAGCAGGGCGACGTCGGCCAGCGGGTCGAGCGAGGGCGAGGAGGAGAGCGAGTCGGTGCCGACCGCGACGGCATTGCCCTCGCGCAGGTAGTCCGCGACGGGGGGCATGTCGAGACCGATGATCTCGTTCGAGCGCGGGCAGAGCGCGACGCTCGTGCCACGGGCCCGCAGCAGCGCGCGGTCGGCGGCGCTCACGTACACGCCGTGCGCGATGTGGCAGTCGGGGCCGAGCACACCGAGGTGGTCGACGAACTGTGTCGAGGAGACGCCGATACCGCGGGAGCGCAGCGCGCGGAAGCTGTCGGCACCGAGCTCTGGCCAGGCTTCGTGCCCCGGTGCGCCCGTGCCGCGCTCGCGCTCCATGTGCGCCTCGGCGAGGTGGATGTGCAGGCGCAGACCCTCCTCGCGCACGAGATCGGGCAGTTCGAGCAGCGGCTGCACGTCGAGCGAGTAGGGGGCGTGCGGCGAGACGCCCGCCCCGGGCGGCGTCGGGATCCGGCGGATCCGCTCGAGCACCTCGTCCCGGGCCTCCGGCGTCCAATCCTCGTTGCTGGCGCCGTAGACCTCCCAGTAGGCGATGCCGTGCATGCCGGCATCGTGGAGCGCCGAGAGCGCCGGCTCGTCGGTGACGACGTCGGCGGCGGCGGTCACCCCGGCGGCGAGCGACATGCGCGCGCCGTCCGCCGCGGCACCGGCCCAGTCGTGGTCGCCGGCCTCGTAGGCGACGTCGAAGGCGTCGCCCCAGTCGTCGAATCCGGTGTAGTGGCGCTCGGCCACCTCCGTCATGTGGGTGTATTGCAAGTGCGTGTGCGCGTTGACGAGGCCCGGGGCGATCGCGCCGTCCCAGTGCTCCTCGCGGAAGGCCGCACCGCGTTCGGCGAGCGCCTCGAGCACCCAGCGGCGGTCGCCCACGTGCAGGATCCGGCCGTCGCGCACTGCGACGGCGCCGTCGCGGATGCGGGGGCTGGTCACGGGCAGCACCAGGTCAGCGCTGTGGACGACGATCTCGGGGGCGGCAGTCACGGTGTCGAGTGTATGGCCTGCGGCGGGGTCCTCCCGACTCAGCCGGCCGAGCGGTAGCGGTGCACCCGCCACGGCTGGGCGGCACCGCCCGGGCGCGCGCCGATGGGCGCGGGATCCGCGCCGTCCCCGCGCGCCGCGAGCGCTGCAGCGGCGACCCTGAGCTCGTCGCCGGTATCGATCGCGTGCACGCCCGGTTCGAGCTCGGAGCCGGCGAGGCGGTCGAGCGCCGCGAGCTGCGTCGCGAACGAGAGGTCCATGACCTCGATGGGGTTGCCCTCCCCCGCCGTGTAGTTCACGCCGCCGCCACCGGCGAGGACCAGGATCCCCGGGCCCGAAGGCCCGCCACCGGGCCCGCACCACTCGACGACGCCCGGCGCGAGTTCCCGCTCCGTCCATCCTGCCGCGCGAAGCTCGTCGAGCCCGAGCTCGTCGTCGATGCCGCCGGCGACGGCGACGGCGGTGCCGGCTCGCAGGGCCGCGAGCGCGGCCCCGTCGAGCGTGTGCCAGACGCCGGTCGCGCTGATCACCACGTCGGCGGTCGCGCAGGCCTCGGCGAGCGGAGCGGCCTCGAACCCGTCGTGCACCGCCGAGAGCGCGCGCACGGCGTCGCGCTCGACCACGGTGACCCGTGCGCCCAGGGCCGCCGCGAAGCGCGCGACGCCTTCGCCGACCGGCCCGTAGCCGACGACGGTCCAGGAGGTGCCTGCGATCGGGACGAGGGGACGCTCGAGCGCGGGCGGTGCCCCGTCTTCCGGGTCGAGCAGGTCCGCCACGGCGAGCACGCAGGACTGCCCCGTGCCGACCCGGTTGTCGAAATCGGTCTTGGTACGCGCGTCGTTCACCGCGATCACGGGCAGGCGCAGTTCGCCGGCAGCCGCCATCTCGTGCAAGGGGCGCACGCCGCTCGTGGTCTCCTCGCTGGCCCCGCGAATCACCGAGAGCGCCCGGGGTCGTTCCGAATGGGCGAGCCGGATCAGGTGGGATCCATCGTCGACGAGCAGCTGCGGCCGCCAGTCGAGCACTCCTGCGGCGTGCCCCGAATCCACCGCGGCGGCCTCGGACGCCGCCACCGGCACCTGCGGGGCGAACACCCGGACCCCGCTCGCGGCGAGGGCGCCGGCCACCGACGGATCGGTCTCGCTCACGGCGCTGAACACGGCGACCTCGGCGCCCGCTCGCTGCAGCGCCAGTGCGAGCGCGCTGGTCTTGGGCTCGAGCACCAGGCTCACGGCGACCCGGGTCCCGGCAAGACTGCGGCTCTCGGCGAGTTCCGCGGCGAGCGCCGCGGTGACGGGCATGCCGAGCGCCGCCCAGGCGATGCGCGCGTCGGCGTCGGTCTCGGGCGCCAGGCCGGTGCGCGCGGCCAAGGCCGCAGCGCCTTCGGGCCCGTGGACCGCGAGGATATCGCGCCGCAGGGGCTCGGCCCGCCACTCCGCTCCCAGTGCCGCGCGCACCGACTCGGTCAGGTCGCGGCCGGCATCTCCGCCGCTCCCGGCCTGATCCTGCGGAACGGGGATCAGGGTGACCGGCAGCCCGGTCACCGCGCCGGCGGTCCCCGCGAGTGCCCGGATCGTGTCGGCGATGGCCGTTCCGTCCCCGTCGACGAAGACGAAGTCGGGTCGTCCCGGTCCGTCGCCGGCGCGGGAGCCCGCCACGGGGCCGACACGCACCCCCATGCGCGTCAGTACGCGTTCGAGCGCCGCCGCGCGGACGGGGTCGTCGACCCGGATCTCGGCCCGGCCTCCGGCGAGCAAGCGGTTGCCCGCCCGTGCGGCGAGCCGCACCGCTCGCTCGACGCTCTGCGCGAGTTCGTGTTCCGCGCGCACGGTTCGAACGCGATCCGTCACTGCTGCTCCTTCGCTGTACCGTCGCCCGGCGCCGGCGTGCTCGACTTCTTCTGCTGCTGCTTCTGCTGCTCGGACCGTAGCTGGGCGCACGCGATCTGCGGGTCGCCCGTCAGCCCGAGTGCGGCGCGGGCGCGGGCATCGCTCGCCGCCGCCGCACCCGGATCCCACCGGTATTCGATCGCCGCGGTCGCGTCGAGCTTCGCCACACGAGCGGCCTGGGCGGCATCGGCGGCGAGGAGTCCCGCACTTCCGCGATGGCGGGGGCGGCGGCCTTCGGCCAGACGATCCCTGCGGAGCCGAGCTGCTCCGCGGCCCGGGCGCTCTCCGTACCGACCACGCCGATGGCGCTGCTGAACGGCTTCGGGTCGACCTGGGTGGCCGCCGAACCGCGAGCGGCCACGAGCCGAAGCCGATCGAGTTCGACGTCGGCACGATCCCACGCATCGTTCACGGGGCAGACCGCGCTGAGGTACTGGGTTCCGGCCTCCGAGGCGGTGAGCTTCTTCGGTTCGGGCTCGGCGCGCCCGCACCCCGAGAGCACCAGCAGGACCGCGCCTGCGGCGGCAACCGCAGCCACCGCGGAAATTCGAGGGTGCACGGCTTTCATCGCGCCCTCGCCGGGGTGTCTCCGTTCGCCCCGTAGGACCCGTCAGCCGGCTCGATGATGAGGTGCGCGAGAGCGCCGCCGAGCGCCGTGGCGAGCCCGAAGACCGCGAACAGCAGCGCCGGCCCCCAGGACGCGTTGCCCGACCACCCGAGGGAGGCCTGGGCGAGCAGCGGCAGGAAGCCGCCGACGACGGCCGCGAGGTTGTAGCCGAGGCTCACTCCCGAATAGCGGAGCTCTGACGGGAAGAGCATGGTGAGCGCCGGGCCCGCGACCCCGTAGGCCAGGATCACTGCAGCAAGACCGAGGCAGACCGCGAACACGGCCGCGACCGGCTGCCGGGAGTCGACGAGCCAGAACACGGGGAACGCGACCGTCGCGGTGACGAGTCCGCCCCAGAGCGTCACGCGGCCCGGGCCGAAGCGCTCGGCGAGCCGCCCCGAGAGCACGGTCACGCCGGCCTGCACGACCGCCGCGACGAGCGTCGCGTTGACCATGAGCTGCCGGTCGAGACCGCGCGCGCCCGACCCGAAGTTCACCAGGAAGGTGTTCATGAAGTAGAACCCGCCGACCCCCAGCAGCGACACCAGGATCGCGATCCCGAGCCGCCCCGGGGCCCGGGAGATCACCTGGATCACGGGGACCCGCGCGCGGCGCCCGGAGCCGACGAGCTCGACGAAGGCCGGGGATTCCTCGATCCGGCGGCGGAGCCAGACCGCGACGAGCAACATGGGAACCGCCGCGACGAAAGGGATGCGCCACCCCCAGGCGTCGAAGTCCGTCGCCGGCAGCAGCAGCACGAGCGAGAAGGCTCCGCTCGAGAGCAGGGTCGCGATCGGCGACGACAGCTGCACGAGCGCCGCCAGGCGGTTGCGCAGCCGCGCAGGGGCGTGCTCGACGGCGATGGTCATCGCGCCGCTCCACTCGCCCCCGACCGCGACGCCCTGCACCAGGCGCAGCAGCACGAGCAGCGCGGGCGCCGCGAGGCCGATCGATGCGAAGTCGGGCAGCAGGCCGATGAGCGCGGTCGCGGTGCCGATGAGCACGACGCTGAGGACGAGGGTCGGGCGTCGGCCGATGCGGTCGCCGAGGGTGCCGAACAGGATCGCGCCGAGGGGGCGCGCGACGAAGCCGACCCCGAAGGTCGCGAACGCCGCCAGCGCAGCGGCCTGCGGATCGAGCGTCGTGAAGTAGAGGCGGTTGAACACCAGGGCGGCCGCGAGCCCGAAGAGATAGTAGTCGTACCACTCCATAGCGGTGCCGGCGAGCGCGGCGACCGCGACGCGGCGGGCCTGGGCGGCGGAGAGCTCGGCGGACGGCGGGGTGGGCACCTGAGTGGTGGTCACTGGGCTCCTCGAAGGATGCGACGGCGGACGCAGAACGGCACTGCGCGGGGCGGTGTTCCGGGAGTTCCAGGGTAGCGGGGACCCCCGACACCGGCTCGCGCTCCGCGGCGTACCCTGGTCCCATGGCGAGATATCTCGATGAGGCGTCGGCCGCGGCCGACGGGATCCTGCTCACCCACGAGACCGAGCGGCACCGCTTCCTGCTGACGCGCGACGGCGTGCGGGTCGGCGAGGCGCATTACACGCTGCTCGGCGACGACGCGATCGACTTCGATCACACGGTCGTCGATCCTTCGCTGCGCGGTACCGGCCTCGCGGGTGTGCTCGCGCAGCGGGCGCTGACGGACCCGGTGACGGCCGGCCGACGCATCGAGGCGTCCTGCTGGTTCATCGCCGGCTATCTGCGACGTCATCCTGAGCTCGCGGGCGGCGAGCCGGCGGACGATGCCGGCGGCACCGAGGACTAGTCCCCCTCGTCGTCGCCCTTCTTGGCTCGGCGTTTCTTGAACAGGCCGGCCTTCGGCTCCGCGTGCTCGCGCACGAGCGCCGTCAGGTCCTTCTCGATGAGCTGCTGGATCCGGGAGTCCCTGGCCTCCTGGTACTCCGCACTCGCCCCGCCGCTGTAATAGGGGTGGGTGGCGCGCTCCTTCAGCGAGTCGCCGATCTCCTCCCAGGCTGCGGCTCGGGCTCGCGTGGCGGTCTCTGAGAGGTACTCGGGATCGGCGGCACGGCGGCGCAGCTCGGCCGCGATGTTCTCGTAGACCTCCTGGCGGTGCCGCAGCGTGCGGTTGTCCTCGTTGCCGTACTCGGATTCGCTCCACGCGCTGCGACCGGTGTCGCGGATCTCGCCGCGGACCCGGCTGATGTGCTTCGCGTCGCGCTCGCGCTCGGACGCCAGGTCTTCGGTCGCCTCGCGGACCATGTCGACGACCTTGGACTCGTCGTAGTCCATGTGCTTCTTGAGGGCGTTCATGATGATGTCGTTCTTCACCGTCATGCGGACGGCGACATCGGCCACGAGCAGTCCCTGCTCGACGATCTCCTCGACGGGGGCGAGCACCCGGCGCGGCAGCTTGCGCGGGGCGCGCGAGCCCGGACGCTTGCGCTTCTTCGACCAACCGAACACGCAGCCCCCTTTCCTCAGACGCTCGCAGACCAGTATTCCGCAACGAGGGTGCCTCGCGCATCATGCACCTGTGCATCCGGTGAGTCGCGGGTTGCCACCCCGGAGCGAGTGTGCGAACCTGGAAGGGCTTCGCTCTGAGCCGAAGCGCGGACGAGGGAGCAGTACCCGCCCAGCGACAAGACTGCCACGGAGGTGGAAATGTCTGTCGCATGGATCGTCCTGATCCTCAGCGGAATGCTGGAGGCCGTCTGGGCTTCGGCGCTCGACGCGTCGAAGGGATTCAAGAAGCTCTGGCCGAGCGTGCTCTTCGTCGTCTCGGTCACGGCCTCCATGGTGGGGCTCGCCTGGGCGATGCGCGAGATCCCGGTCGGCACCGCATACGCGGTCTGGGTCGGACTCGGCGCGGTGCTCACCGCCGCCTGGGCGATGATCACCCGCAAGGAGCGCGCGACCGTGCTGCGGATCGCGCTGCTCGCGGGCCTGATCGCCTGCGTCGCCGGCCTGAAGCTGGTGAGCGCATGACCGCCGGGGGCCGCCGCGACGGCCGTACCCCGAGCCAGGCCGCCGCGTGGAGCGTGCTCCTCGCGAGCGCGGTGCTGGAGGCGATCTGGGCGCTCGCATTGCACGCCTCGCACGGATTCACCGTGCTCGTCCCGTCGCTGGTGTTCGCGATCGCAGCACCCCTCAGCATGATCGGCCTCGGCTACGCGATGCGGGGGATCCCCCTCAGCACCGCATACGCGGTCTGGACCGGGACCGGCGCGGCGCTGACCGTGCTCGCCTCGATGGTGATCGGCGCCGAGCCCGTATCCGTACTGAAGCTCCTGTTCATCGCCGGGATCGTCGGCTGCGTGATCGGGTTGAAGTTCGCTCCGGCGTCTCCCGCGAAGACCACCGACGCCGGGACCCGGCCCGTGCGAGACTGAGGCCGTGGAGATCCTGCTGAAGCGGGCCTATGAGCCCGCGGCCCCGTCCGACGGCACCCGCGTCCTCGTGGATCGGCTGTGGCCGCGCGGCGTGAGCCGCGAACGCGCGGCGCTCGACGAGTGGGCGAAGGAGGTCGCGCCGAGCGCCGAGTTGCGCACGGAGTGGCATCAGGATCCCGACGGGCGCTCCTCCGAGCGCTTCGAGGCGTTCGCCGAGCGGTACCGCGCGGAGCTCTCCGAGGGCACGGCGCTTGCGGCGCTCGATCGGCTGGTCTCCCTCGCCCGCTCGGTGTCGCGGATCACGCTCGTCTACGGCGCCAGGGATCCGGTCCTGAACCACGCGGTGGTGCTGCGCGACGCGCTGCGCGACCGCGCGGAGGAAACCGCTCCGGGCCCCTCCGGAGCGCACTAGCCCGCTTCGAGAATCTCGCGGAAGCGCCGCAGCGCGCGATCGAACTCGGCCTCGTCGGCTCCGCCGAGACCGATCACGATCCCGTGCTGCGGCGCGGCCGGACCACCGGCTCCGGACACGCTCGAGGCTCCGTCCCGTCGCTGCCAGTAGCGTTCGAGGGAGGCGCCGCCGAGTCCGGCCTGCTCGATCCGGCGCACCGCCGCGGCCTCCCGTTCCCGCCCCCTGCGCTGGCACCGAGCTCGATCACGGCGTGCAATCCGCCGTGGGTCGGTCGCACCCGGACTCCGGGGATGCCGGCGAGTCGTTCGCCGACGAGTTCGCGGCGGATCGCGTACCGTCGCCGCATCCGAGCCGTGTGCCTCCGCAGTTCCCCCGTCGCCAGGAACTCGGCGAGCGCCGTCTGCACGACGGTCGAGACCGGGCCGCCCAGCTCCTCGCGCACGGGTTCGATGACTCGGCGCAGACCGGCCGGCCCGAGGAGGAAGCCCGCCGAGAGCGCGGGGGCGATGGTCTGCGAGAAGGTGCCGAGCAGTACCACGGCCCCCGCGACGGGATCGTCGAGCGCCGCGAGCGTGGGCAGGGGGCTCCCGCTGTGCCGCAGTTCGGAGTCGTAGTCGTCCTCGACGATCACGACCCCGCGACGCCGCGCCCAGTCGAGCAGTTCGCGTCGCCGCGCGAGCGGAAGCGATCCGCCGAGCGGATACTGGTGGCTCGGCGTCACGATCACCAGGTCGAGAACGCCCTCGGGCAGGCGTGCCGTGTCGAGCCCGTCGCTGTCGGCCGGCAGGGCGAAGACCTGTGCGCCATGGCGGGCCGCGACCCCGCGGAGGGAGGGGTAGCCGGGATCCTCCACCCCGACGGCGAGCGCCCGGCCCCTGGTCGTGCCGAGCGCGGTGAGCACGAGCCCGAGCCCCTCCCGCGCACCGGCGGTCACGATCACGTCGTCCGCGTCGCGAGCGGTGCCGCGCATGCGGCGCAGATGCTCGGCGATCTCCGCGCGGAGCCTCGGGTCGCCGAGTTCGGGGGCGGCGAGATGGGCGCGAGCCGCGGCGGTGCGCCAGGCCGCGCGCCAGGCCGGCCGGTCGACCGCATCGCTGATCGGCATGCCCGGAGCGAGCGGGCCGGGCAGCCTGGGGGCCAGGCGGGAGGAGCCGGCCGCGGAGCGCACCGGCCGAGGCTCCTGCGCCGGGATCCGCGCCGCCGGAGCAGGCGGCATCGCCTGCCGGAGCTCCGGATGCACCGTGGTGCCCCGACCGTGGCCCGCCGACAGGTATCCCTCGGCGATGAGCTGCTCGTAGGCCGCCACCACGACTCCTCGGGCGACGCCCAGCTGGCGCCCCAGCTCGCGCGTCGCCGGCACCGATTCCCCGGGACGCAGCACAGCGCGATCGATCGCGTCGCGGATCTGGGCCGCGAGCTGCACGGGGAGCGGCGCGTCCGCCATGCGGTCGAGCGGTGCCGAGAGCGTGAGCGATGCCGCCCTGGCGGAACGCGCGCGAGTGCGCGGATCGGAATCGAGCATGCTCCGATTCTTGCACCGCACACCGGTCTTGGTCTACTCAGATATCTCAGAAATGGATCTTGTTCCGGACCAATCGCATTCGTCAGGCTGTTCGACATGACTGATACCCAGCACTCCGGAACCCCCGACCTCCTCGACGCCATCGGCTCGCCGCTCGTGAAGCGCGGCCTCGCCGACATGCTCAAGGGCGGCGTGATCATGGACGTCGTCACGCCCGAGCAGGCACGCATCGCCGAGGACGCGGGAGCCGTCGCCGTCATGGCCCTCGAACGCGTCCCCGCCGATATCCGTGCGCAGGGCGGCGTCGCCCGCATGAGCGACCCCGATCTCATCGACGGCATCAAGGCCGCCGTCTCGATCCCCGTCATGGCGAAGGCGCGCATCGGCCACTTCGTCGAGGCGCAGGTGCTCGAGGCGCTCGAGGTCGACTACATCGACGAGAGCGAGGTGCTCTCCCCGCCGACTACGTGAACCACATCGACAAGCAGTCGTTCACCGTGCCCTTCGTCTGCGGGGCGACGAACCTGGGCGAGGCCCTGCGCCGCATCGCGGAGGGCGCCGCCATGATCCGCTCCAAGGGCGAGGCCGGCACCGGCGACGTCTCGGAGGCGACGAAGCACATCCGTACCATCAAGCGCGAGATCGCCCGCCTGGGATCGCTCGACGCCGACGAGCTCTACGTCGCGGCGAAGGAGCTCCAGGCACCCTACGACCTCGTCGCCGAGGTGGCCCGCACCGGGAAGCTCCCCGTCGTCCTCTTCACCGCGGGCGGCGTCGCGACCCCGGCGGACGCCGCGATGATGATGCAGCTCGGAGCCGACGGCGTCTTCGTGGGATCCGGCATCTTCAAGTCGGGCGATCCCGCCGCCCGCGCGGCCGCGATCGTGCGCGCCACGGCCCGCTTCGACGATCCCCAGGAGATCGCCGCCGCTTCGCGCGGGCTCGGCGAGGCCATGGTGGGGATCAACGTCGCCGACCTGGCCGCCCCGCACCGTCTCGCCGAGCGCGGCTGGTGATTCGAGTGCGGCGAACGGCGAATCGTCTCGCCCCGCACCCGCCGTTCGCCGCACCCGAAACGGACGGCATCGGGCTGCGGGCGGGAGTGCTGGCGCTGCAGGGCGGCGTCGCCGAGCACGCGCGGATGCTCGAGAGACTCGGCGCGGAGGTGTCGCTCGTGCGTCGCGAACGCGACCTCGCGGGGCCCGACGGACCGCGCCTCGACGCGCTCGTGCTGCCCGGCGGAGAGTCGAGCACGCAGGACCGCCTGCTGCGCCTGCTCGACCTCGCGGAGCCGCTGCGCGCCGCGATCTCGGGCGGGCTTCCGACGCTCGGCACCTGCGCGGGTCTGATCCTGCTCGCCCGAGAGGTGCTCGATCCCGCACCGGACCAGCGCTCGCTCGGGTTCCTCGACGTCGCCGTGCGTCGCAATGCCTTCGGCGCGCAGCTCGCCTCCGCGGAGGCCGACTTCGCGGTCGACGCCGCGGACGTCTCGGGGGCGGGCGCGGAGGAGCCGTGCGCGGCGCGCTGATCCGGGCTCCCGAGATCGTCTCGATCGGCGCCGCAGCTCGCCCGATCGCGCGCGCCGGAGGACGCGTGCTCGGCGCGACCTCCGTACCCGCGTCCGCGCGCGGTCCGGAAGCAACGCACCCCGGAACCGCGATCCGGCTCGGCACGGTCACCGGGATCTCGTTCCACCCCGAGCTCTCGGGCGATCCCGCGATGCACCGCGCGCTCCTCCAGCTCGCCGCCGACGAGCGTCGCGTCGGCGTAGGCGGACCGGCCGAAGCGGCGGACGAGCGATTCGTCGCAGGCTAGAGACCGACGACCGCCCCGGTGGAGGCGAGGCGCTGCGCCATGACCGCGATCGATTCCGGATTGTCGTCCATGAGCACGAACCTGCGCTTCAGCTCCGCCGCGGCGGCGCCGGCGGTGCCGCTGCCCGCGAACGGGTCGATGATCCAGTCCCCCGGCCGGCTCGAAGCCTGGATCATGCGGCGCACCACGCCGACCGGCTTCTGGGTCGGATAGCCCACGCGCTCCTTGCCCGTCGGCGAGACGATCGTGTGCCACCAGGTGTCGGTGGGCAGCTTCCCCTTCGCCGCCTTCTCCGCGGTCACGAGACCGGGGGCCATGTACGGCTCGCGATCGACGGCCTCGGCGTCGAAGTAGTAGCGGTCGGGATCCTTCGCGTACATGAGGATGGTGTCGTGCTTCGTGGGCCAGCGCCGTTTGGTGCGCGCCCCGAAGTCGTAGGCCCAGATGATCTCGTTGATGAAGCAGTCGCGCCCGAACAGGCCGTCGAGCAGCACCTTCGCGTAGTGCGCTTCGCGGTAGTCGAGGTGGAGGTAGAGCGTGCCGTCGGGTGCGAGCAGGCGCCAGGTCTCCGCGAGGCGGGGTTCGAGGAACTCCCAGTACTCGACGAAGCGGTCGTCGAAGCGCAGCGTGCGCTCGCGGACCACCTCGTAGGAGAGGCCGCGGAAACCCAGACGGCCGCCCTCCTCCGCTTCGGGGCTCTCGCCCGCATTCGCACCCGCGGTATCGGGGTCGGCCTTCGGCTCGATGCGCGTGCCGCGCACCCGCTCGTACTGGCGCGCGCGTCCGGTGTTGAAGGGCGGATCGCAGTAGGCGACGGTGAAGGACTCTCGGGGCAGCGCGCGCATCAGCGGCAGGTTGTCGCCCGCGAGCACCAGGTCGGGACTCGCAGGGGTCCAGTCGATCACCTGGCGCATGCTGTTCCCGATCTCCATCCGGATCAGCCTACCGGCGTCGGAGCGCGCCCGAAGACCGGGGCCGTTCCGGAGCGGCTGTTCGAATGTCCGAGGTCCCCGCTAGCGTGAACCGCAACGATTCCCCGACGAACGGAGTACGACGATGACCTCTCTCGGCATGGTGACCCTCGACACCGGCAGGCCCCGCGAGCTGGCCGCATGGTGGGCCGAACGCCTCGGCGGCGAGATCGTGCAGGATCACGAGGGGTACTTCTGCATCGTACGTGCGCCCGAGGTTCCCGTGGCGCTGGGCTTCCAGCTGGTGGAAGACCCGACGCCGGGTAAGAACCGCCTGCACCTCGACTTCGACCGGGGCACCGCGAGCCGCGACGAGCTCATCGCGAGCTACGTCGCCGCGGGCGCTGAGCACCTCGGCACCCGCGGCGAAGCCGGATTCCAGTGGGACACCTTCGCCGACATCGACGGCAACGAGTTCTGCATCGGGGACCCGCACTAGGCGGCCGGTCTCCGGGGGTCGCGCCGACCATCGGCACGACCCCCGGGTCCGACTAGAGGGAGTCGACGAACGCTCGCGCGACCTTCTGCGGGTCCTGCTTCTCGATCTCGATCTTGGCGTTCATCTCGATCAGCTTCTCGGTGGTGAGCGCCGCCGAGATCCGGTCCAGGGCCTTCTCGATCTTGGGATCCGTGCGGTCGGCGCGCAGCACCGGCACGATGTTCTCGGCGAGCGCCATGTGCTCGGGATCCTCGAGAGCGACGAAGCCGTTCTCCGCGATCGCCGACTGCGTGGTGAACATGAACGCCACGTCGAGGTCGCCGTTCTTGAGGCCCGCGACGGTCAGCGGCCCGCCGAGATCCACCGCTTTGAACTCCGTGAAGCCGAGCCCGTAGAGCTCTTTCAAACCGGTCACCCCGGCACGGCGATCCTTGTTCTCGGGCGGCCCGCCGAGCACCATTCCGCTCGCGACCGGCTTCAAGTCTCCGATGGCGGTGAGCCCGTGCGTGTCGGCGGTGGCCTTCGTCACGACGAGCGTGTCCTTGTCCTCGGCCGGGGACGCGGTGAGCATGGCCAGGTCCTTCGGCAGCGCCTTCTTCAGCGCTGCCGTGACGTCCTCCGAAGAGAACACCTGCGACTTCGGCTCCAGGTACGACAGCAGCGCACCGCTGTACTCGGGCACCAGGTCGATCGATCCGTCCTTCAGCGCCGGGATCACGACTTCGCGACTGCCGATGTTCGGCTTCACCGTCGCGGTGAAACCGGCGTCCGAGAGCGCCGCCGCGTAGATATTGGCCAGCAGCACGTTCTCCGAGAAGTTCGCCGAGCCGACGGTGACGGAGTTCGAGTCCTTCGAACCGCCGGACCCACCGGACCCACCGAGCGAGTCACCGCTCGCGCACCCGCTGAGCGCCAGGAGCGCCGCTGCCCCCGCCGCGAGGATGAGGTGTCGTTTCTTCATCGCTTTCCCTTTCTTCGCCGCATGAGCGGCCGTTCGATCAGTTCGTGCTGGCACTGCCAGTTCGTGCTAGCACTGCCTCACGCGTCCCCCTCCGCGCCCCCGACGCGGATCACCCGGGTCGTCGTCTCGTCCGCGGCGGCCGCCTGCCGCATCGGCCGCCGAGGCATCGCGCGCCGCTGATGCCGGCCGACGAATCGACCGGCGATCGCGAAGAGCCCGTCCGCGACGAGCGCGAGCAGTGCGACGAGGATCGCGCCGGCGGCCATCTGGCCGTAGTCGCGCAGCGCCAGACCGTCGAGCAGGAACCGGCCGAGGCCTCCGAGAGCGATGTACGCCGCGACGGTCGCGGTGGCGATGACCTGCAGCACGGCCGAACGGAATCCGCCGAGGATCACCTTCGCGGCGATCGGCAGCTCGACGCCGAGCAGGATCCGCCACTCGGGCATCCCGATCCCCCGTGCCGCGTCCACGACTCCTGGGTCGACGCCCTTCACACCGGCATAGGCCGCAGTGAGGATCGATGGGATCGCGAGGATGACGAGCACGATCGCGGCCGGCGCGAAGCCGAGCCCGAGCAGCAGCACCATCAGCGTCAGGAGGCCGAGGGTCGGCAGCGCGCGCGAGGCGTTCGCGATATTGATGACGATCCAGGATCCCTTGCGGGTGTGCCCGATGATCGCACCGGCCGGCAGCGCGATGGCGGCCGCGATCGCGATGACGACGAGGGTGTAGAGCAGGTGCTCGCCGACGCGCATGGGGATCCCGTCGGCCCCTGACCAATTGGCCGGGTCCGAGAAGAATGCCAGTATCTGCTGGAAGATCATCGTCGTTCCCCCGCTCGGATCCAGGGCGTGGCGGCGCGCTCGCCCCACACGATGCAGAGATCGACGATGAGGGCGAGCAGCACGCTCAGCAGGATCCCCCAGACGATCGGCACGAGGTAGTTGCGCTGGAACCCCTCGGTGAAGAGATCGCCGAGCCCGCCGACTCCGATCAGCGCCCCGACCGAGACCAGGCTGACGTTCGATACCGCGGCGACGCGGAGCGTCGCACCGATCACGGGGATCGCGAGCGGGAGCTCGACCGTGAACAGCATGCGGAACCGGCCGATCCCCATGGCCTCCGCCGCCTGGCGCGTCTCCACCGGCACCGCCCTCAAGGCTTCGACCACACCGCCGAAGATCAGCGCGAACGCATAGACCGAGAGGGCGATCACGATGTTCACCGGGTCGAGGATCCGGGTACCGAAGAGGATCGGGATGAAGATGAAAAGCGTCAGCGACGGGATGGTGAACAGGATCCCGCTGATGGCGAGCGCCGGTCCGGAGACACGCGGCGCCCGAGCCACGAGCATGCCCGCGAGCAGCGCGACGAGCAGGCCGAGCAGAGTGGAGGCGAGCGCGAGCACCACGTGGAGCCCGGCGAGGCCGAGCACCCGAGAGCCGTTGTCCATGAGCCAATCGATCACGGTCGCGCTCCGGCTCCGGCTCCGGCTCCGCCTCGCTGCGCGCCGACGCCGACCGCAGCGAGTTCCGCCAGACCGATCGTCCCCAGCACCCGGTCGCCGGCGCCCAGGACCGCCGCGCGCCCGCTCGGGCTCGTCAGGACCGCGTCCATCGCGCTGCGCATAGTGTCGCCCGGCCGCACTGCACCCGCCCGGGAGCGGATCGACGCTGGGTCGCCGCGACCGTCATCGACCCAGCCGAGGAAGGCGCCAGCGGCGTCGACGAGCCCGCTCCAGCGTCCGGCCAGTCCGGAGTCGCGACCGCCGACCACGACAACGTCGAGCGGGCTCAGCGCGTCGAAGGCCTCGGCGTCGAAGGTCTCGAAGGAGAGCGCCCGGTATCCGCGATCACGTCCGACGAACTGCGCCACGAACTCGCTCGCCGGCGTCTCCAGCAGTTCTTCGGGCGCCGCGTACTGCGCGAGCACGCCGCCCGGTTCGAACACCGCGATGCGGTCGCCGAGACGGATCGCCTCGTCGATGTCGTGGGTCACGAACACGATCGTGGTGCCGAGTTCGGGTCCGAGCCGTGAGAACTCCTCCTGCAGTTCGGCGCGCACCACCGGATCGAGGGCCGAGAACGGCTCGTCCATGAGGATCACGCGGGGCTCAGCGGCGAGCGCCCGCGCGACGCCGACCCGCTGCTGCTGGCCGCCCGAGAGCTGCGAGGGGTACCGGCCCGCGAATTCCGGCGGGAGGCCGACCAGTTCGAGCAGCTGCATGGCGCGGTCGCGGGCCTTCGGTGCGGGAACGCCGTTCAGCCGCGGTACGGTCGCGATGTTCTGCGCGACCGTGCGGTGTGGGAACAGGCCGGCGTTCTGAATGACGTAGCCGATGCCGCGCCGAAGCTCGGCCTTCGCGAGCGTAGCCGCGTCGATTCCGCCGATGCTGATGCGGCCCGCGGTCGGTTCGATCATGCGGTTGATCATGCGCAGGCTGGTCGTCTTGCCGCAGCCACTCGGGCCGACGAACACGGTGGTCTGGCCTTCGGCGACGTCGAGCGAAAGCGAGCGGACCGCGACGGTGCCGTCGGGGTAGCGCTTCTCGACGTCCCGGAATTCGATCATGTTGCTCATCGCGCCGCCGCCTGGCGTTCGTCTTCGATTCGCCGTTCCATCCCGCGCTCCTTTGCCATAGAATGAAATTCAAGATGTTCACACAATGAAACACGAGGAACATCGCACCTGTCAAGACCCGCACGGCCCCGGCGCAGAGGCGCGCCGCTTGGAGGGAGCCCCATGAACGACGCGCAGCCACTGCTCCTCGGCGACCGCCCGATCACCATCGACGACATCGGGAGCTTCGCCAGAGGCCGAGGGCGGATCGCGTACTCCCCGGCGGGGGTCCGAACCATCGCCGATGCGCACGAGACCCTGCTTCGCCTCGCCGCCACGCGTCCCGTCTACGGGCTCTCCACCGGGGTGGGGGCCCGGCGCTCCGTCCCGGTCGAGCGCACCCGCGATTCGTGCCTCCGCCTCTGGCGCAGCCACGCGCTGCAATTCGGCGGCGAGGTCGACGCGACGAGAGTCCGGGCCATGCTCCTCATCCGTGCCCACCAGATCGCCCGGGGAGGTTCCGGCGTGAGCCCGGCCCTGGCCGAAGCCCTGATCCGAGCGAGCGAACCGGGCCGACTCCCCCGGATCCGTTTCGGCGGGGCGCTGGGCACGGGCGATCTCGGGGCCCTCGCTTCGACCGCTCTGCAGCTCACCGGCGACGGGGCGGACGGCGGTTTCGCGCCTTCCGACGGTCTTCCGTTCATGAGCAGCAGCGCGCTCACCCTCGCTGATGCGACACTCACCCTCGACGACCTCGATCGCGCCCTCGACGCCGCGACGGTGCTGGCGGCGGCGACCGCCCGCGCGCTCGGGACCACGGTCGAGCACTTCGCCGCCGAGGCGTTCGCGCATCGCCAGCCCCCGGTTCGGAGAGCCGCGTCACGCCTCGCACCGCCCGCATCCGGTTCCGGCACGCGCGTGCAGGACCCGTTCTCCATGCGATTGCTCCCGCAGTCGCTCGGCGCGCTGCGTCTCGTCTGGGAACGCTGCCGTGACGCGGTCCTGCAGGACGTGAACGGAGCTCACGAGAACCCGAGAGTCTTCATCGAAGAGCAGCGGATCGCGCACACCGGCAACTTCTACACCGTCGAGATCGAGCTGGCCATCGGCACCATGATCCGGGCACTCGCCCAGGACGCGAGCCTGCTGCTCGCCCGCCTCGGACTCCTCATGGATCCCCGATACACGGGAGCGGCCGAATTCCTCGGCGACGGCAGCGCCGACGCGACGGGGGCGATGATGCTCGAGTACGCGGCAGCCGATGCCCTCGCGCAGATCCGGGATCTCGCGAGCGCGCACGGCGGGCACGGCATCCACCTTTCGCTGGGCGCCGAGGAGCACGCGCCGTTCACCCCGCAGGCGGTGCGTCGGCTGGATCGCGCAGTCCGGAGCTATCGGACCATGCTCGCCTGCTTCGCGATCGCGCTCCGCAGGCTCCCCGGAGCCTTCGACGGCGTCGCCGGGCTTCCACCGGCGCGCGGAGGGCTCGAGGATCGCGACCTGAGCGCCGAACTGCTCGACGCCGTGGACGCGCTCGATAGGATTCGGTTCGAGCAGCCGCCGCAGAGCACGAAGGAGTCCCGATGACCCCGAGCACCCCCGAGACCTCCGCCGAAGGGGCCGACGGGATCGACTCCGGGGCCGGCCCCCGCGCGGTGCATCGCGCGCTGGAACTCCTCACGCTCATCGTCGACTCCGGCCCCCAGCCGCTCAGCGATCTCGCGCGCGCGAGCGGCCTGCCGACCAGCACGACGCTCCGGTCGCTCCGCGCGCTCGAGCACTGGGGGTACATCGCGCGGACCGATGACGGCGGCTACGTGGCGGGGCACCGATTCGCCCGATCGCGCTTCGACGCCGAGCCGAGCTCCGCCGAGCATCTCTTCGAGCGATCGGCCGATGTCCTGCAACGGCTCACCGACCTCAGCGGAGAGTCCAGTTATCTCGCGGTCCGCGGCCCCGGACGCACCTGCATCTACCTGCGCGAGGTGCAGAGCGATCAACCGATCCGGCACGTCGGTTTCTCAGGCTGGGCCGGGCGGACCGCGCCGATGGACGGTTCGGCGGTCGGGGCGGTGTTCGACGGGCTGACGCCGAGCTCCGGGTTCCTCGTGCTCGAAGCGCTGTCCGCACCCGATGCGACGGTCGTCGCAGCTCCGGTCCTCGATCCCGCAGGTGACATCGTCGCCTCGATCAGCATCGTCGGGCCCAGCTTCCGTATGGGTTCCGAACACGTCGCAGGGCTCGGCCCCCTGGTCGCGAACGCCGCGATCGAGCTCACTGCCGCGCTGCGGTCCGATCGCTAATCGAGGTCGAGCGGCTCCTCGCCGTCCGCGTGCGGGGCGAGGATCCGGGCGATCTCGGCGCGGTCGAGCCCCTCGATCGAGTCCGGGGCCCATCGCGGGCTGCCGTCCTTGTCGATGAGCTGCGCCCGCACGCCCTCGGCGAAGTCGGGACGCGCGAGCAATCGCCCGAGCACGCGGTAGTCGTCCGCCAGCACCTCAGCGAGGCCGAGGCCGTCGCGGCGGGTGCGCGCGAGCTGAGCCAGCGTCACGGCGACGGAGGTCGGGCAGAGCTCGCTCACCTCGGCCCCCAGCGCGCGGGCTCGCGGATGCTCCGCGGTCTCGAGGCCGCGCACGAGCCGCTCCGCGGCGCCCACGGGGTCCGCGAGCACGCTGTCGGCTCCCGCGCGGTCCGCATGCCCCAGAGCGGCATCGGCGATCGGATCGAACCAGACCCGCGCGTCGAGCACGGGGGTCTCGACGACGGGCGCGGCCCCCGTCGAGCCGTCGAGGCTCTCCGCGGCGATGTCGCGCGCCACGACCTCGGGATCGTCGCCCGCGGCGATCCGCCCGGCGAGGTCGGCGAGCCGCTCGCTCGGCACGAAGTGGTCGGCGAAGCCCAGCATCAGCGCGTCCCCCGCGCCCATCGATCCCGACGAGATCGCGAGCATCTCGCCCAGGCGTCCCGGTGCCCGCGCCAGCAGGAGGTGCCCGCCGACGTCCGGCACGATCCCGATCCGCGTCTCGGGCATCGCCAGCCGGCTGCGCTCGGTCACGATCCGCAGCGCGCTGTGCCCCGTCAGGCCGATCCCGCCGCCCATCGTGATCCCGTCCATGACCCCGATCACCGGCACCCCGGACCGCGCGGTCGCGAGATCCGCCCGGTACTCGGCCGCGAGGAACGCGAGCGCACCGGCGAGCCCGTCGCTCGACATCGCCTTCACGTCGCCGCCGCCGCAGAACCCGCGCTCGCCGGCGCCGTCGAGCCAGATCGCGGCGATACCGGGCGTCTCCGCCGCCCCTCGGATCGCGTCGCGCACCACTTCGGCCATGCCGCGGGTCAGCGCGTTGATCGCCCGCGGTCGGTTCAGCGTGATGCGCAGCAGGGCACCGTCCTGCCGGACGATCACGGGCGGTTCGGCTCCGGTGTGGAGGTCCTCGGTCACGTGCGGTCCCTTCGGGGCTCGATGCTGATCCGGCGCTCCGCGATCCCGGTCAGGGAGTCGGATGCACCGCGTCGTACTGCTGGAACCCACGGTACACGCGCAGGAACGCCAGCATGATGGCCATGATCACGAGCCCGCCGACGAGCGCCGGCGCCCAGAGCGCGAGCGCCGTCGCGATGAGGCCCGCGACCAAGTCGCCGACCCTGGGGCCGCCAGCGACGACCACCGAGAAGAGACCCTGCATGCGTCCGCGCACCTCGTCGGGAGCGGCGGCCTGCAGGATCGTCGTGCGGAACACGGCGCTCACGTTGTCGCTCGCCCCGGCGCCGGCGAGCGCGATCCCGCCGAGCACGATCGCCGGCACGACGGGCCCGCGCCCCGGCTCGGTGCCGTGCGTGATTGCGGTGACCAGGAGCACGACGCCGAAGAGGGCGGTGCTCGCACCGAACGCGAGGATCGCGAGCGTGACCGCGCGGCCCTGACGGCGCACCTGGCCGAGCGGCCCCGAGAGCAGCCCGCTGAGCAGTGCTCCGACGGCGAAGGACGCGGTGAGCGCGCCCACCGTCACCGATCCTCCGCCCAGCAGCACGGCGCCGGCGGCCGGATAGACGACGCGCGGCGTGCCGAAGATCATCGCGACGAGGTCGAACACGAAAGTCGCGCGGATGTTCGGTGCGCGTCGCAGGAACCGCAGGCTGTCCGCGACCGAAGCCAGGCCGAATCCGGTGACCGCGACGTCGGGGCGGAGCCGCGGCAGGCCGAAGATCCCCACGAACGCGGCCGTGAACAGGACCGCGTCGAGCAGGTAGGTCCACGGGTACCCCCACGCGGCGACGGTGATGCCGGCGACCGCCGGACCGACGGTGACGGCGAGGCCCATGGTGATCCCGCCGAGCGCGGCGGCGGCCGGCAGCAGGTGGTTCGGCAGGAGCTTCGGCAGGATCGCGCCGCGCGCCGCGCCCATGATCGTGGCCGCTGCCGCATTGCCCGCTGCGAGCGCGTAGTAGAGCCAGACGGTCTCGACCCCGAGGAAGGCGATCGCGGTGAGCGTGCCGATGCAGATCCAGGCGATGATCGCGGTGACGAGAGCGACGAGCCGCCGGTCGTAGCGGTCGGCGAGGGCGCCGCCGAACAGCCCCGCGAGGACCATGGGGCCGAGCGCCCAGACGGCGACCATGGAGACGGCGAGCGTCGAGTGGGTCAGGGCGTAGACGTGCAGCCCGACGGCGACGATGGTCACCTGGGCGCCGATCTGGGCCACGGAGGTACCGATCCAGAGCCTGGCGAACGCGGGGCTCTCGCGCAGCGGCGTGATGTCGACGAGCAGGCTCCGCAACCGCCGGCTGGATCTGCTGCCCGGTTCGTCTGCGTCGCTCACTCGTGCACGCTATCACGGGGCTTCGGTCGGGTCCGTGCTGCTGATCCGGGCCGGTCACGCAGCGTCAGATATCCCGCTCCACCAGGCGGTCGAGGGCGCCGATCCGTAGGTTCAGGCACGCCCGGTCCCGGCGGGCGCGAGAGGTTCCGCCGATACGGACGCGCTCCCGGCCGCCCGTTCGTCTTCTGCATGCGGGCCTTGTGCAATGGCGGTGCCGCGAACCTCAGTTCGTGCGCGGGTCGTTCCCCATTCCATTGAGAGCTCCCCCGCTGTGCCGCAAGCAGGATGTCCTGGACTGACGTCGGCGCGGATCGCGAGCAAACCTCCGCCCGCAAAGCCGATGATGGCTGGCGAGCGAAGGCCTGCCTCACGTGGATCAGTTCGGGGAATCACCGTTCGAGAGCGTGTGAGAAGCTCCCTCCCGGGTAGAACCCTTCCGGGAGCAGAAAACACTCAGACCAACCAGCGATTCGGATTTGATCAGAATCGCCCTTGGTGACAATATAACTCGACTTCTCCCCTGGGGGCTTCATCTGGATTCGATAATTTCCCAGAACGCTTCGATCAATCTCGACGCTGTACTGCACCTCTCGGTAGTGACTCTCGACACCCCTTATGATCGATTCAGTATTACTACCGGGTGTTACTGTGACAGTTGCGGATCCCGTCCAGGAATGCAGCTTCTCGCCGTTCGAACCCGCCTGGTTGCACCCAAACAACGTACCCGTTTCTTTTACTTCGGCGTTTATCGACACACCTTCGGGTACCTGCGCGGCGATCTCACGCATCATTGCCTGCGTCTTCGCCTTCTCTTCCTGCCAGGTCACCGCGGGCAACTCCTTCTTCGACTTGCTCCACGGATAGCTCCCGCTACACCCGGACAGGCCCACCGCTACGAGAATCAATACCGCTACAGCGAGCGGCGACCGCCTACTCGACAATCCCCTCATAGGCCGCTCGTTAGAAGTCACCGCCAGGGTAGAGCCCATCGGGAAGCTGGAAGCACTCAGACCAACCAGCTATTCGGATCTGGCCAGGGCCATCCTGAGAAATAAGATATTTTGACCCTTCCTCCGGCGGACTCACCTGTATCCGGTAGTTCCCGCGAAGATTTTGATCAGCATCAACTCTAAATCGAGACTCTCGATAATGCGATTCCATCGATTTTACGATCGACTCAATATCTGTGCCAGGCTTCACCGCAATGCTTGTGGGTCCGGTCCAGGAGTGGAGTTTTTCACCGTTCGGGCCGGTCTGGTTGCACTCGAATAGGATGCCCGTCGCCGCCATGTCGACGCTGACCACTACGCCCTGGGGAACTTGCGCCACGATGTCGCGCATCGCCGCCTGCGTCTTCGCCTTCTCGTCCTGCCAGGTCACCGCGGGCACCTCCTTCTTCGGCCGATCCCACGGATAGCTCCCGGCACACCCGGACAAGCCCGCCGCCACAAGAACCAGCGCCGCTATAGAGAACGCGCTTCGCTTACTCGACAATCTCATTTTCGAACGATTCGCTTCCGCCTCGAGACCGCGCTCGATTCACGATTGAGGTACCCAACCTCATCTGCTGCCACGGTTCCGCCAAAGGTATCCGCAATCCACTGCAGAGCCGGCCCAGCCAACCAGGCATCCTTCCAATGGACCGGAGTTACCAGATTGTGCATGGTGACCCGCCTCCCATCCGGTGCCTTCTCCGACGAGAACGCCTTGGCCCCATCGAAATTTCTCGGGTCCACTCGGGCCTCGTAGAGGCCACCCCCGCCCTCGGCGATGAAGTTGGCTAGAAAATGCCCCCCGGGTAGAGCCCTTCCGGGAGCTGGAAACACTCAGACCAGCTCAGGACTCCAACCTGGCTGGAACTGTCTTTAGAGACAATGAAACTTGAGTTATTCTCGGATGGACTCATTTGCATATAATATTCCCCGAATACGCCGCGGTCATTTTCTACATCAAACCTTGATTCTCGATAGTGCAGTTCAATCGCTTTCACAATCGACTCAACATCAGTTCCGGGCTTCACTGTGACTGTCGCAGATCCCGTCCAAGAGTGCAGTTTCTCCCCGTTCGGGCCGGTCTGGTTGCACCCGAACAGTGTCCCGGTGCCCTTCACCTCAGCCTGGACCAATACGCCCTGGGGGACTTGCGCCACGATGTCACGCATCGTCGCCTGCGTCTTCGCCTTCTCTTCCTGCCAGGTCACCGCGGGCAACTCCTTCTTCGACTTGCTCCACGGATAGCTCCCGCTACACCCGGACAGGCCCACCGCTACGAGAATCAATACCGCTACAGCGAGCGGCGACCGCCTACTCGACAATCCCCTCATAGGCCGCTCGTTAGAAGTCACCGCCAGGGTAGAGCCCATCGGGAAGCTGGAAGCACTCAGACCAACCATCAATGCTAATCTGATTAATATCTCCTTCAGAAATGAGATAGCTCGATTTTTCACCCGGAGGCTTCATGTGTATTTCGTAATTCCCAAGGACATCTAAGCGCGAAGTGACGTGAAAGGCCTTCTCTTGGTAGTAGTTTTCGATCGTTTTTACGATCGACTCAATATCTGTGCCGGGCTTCACCGCAATGCTTGTGGGTCCGGTCCAGGAGTGGAGTTTTTCACCGTTCGGGCCGGTCTGGTTGCACCCGAACAGGATGCCCGTCGCCGTCATGTCGACGCTGAGCACAACGTCCTTGGGGATCTGCGCGGCGATGTCTCGCATCGCTGCCTGCGTCTTCGCTTTCTCATCTTGCCACGTCACCGCACGCATCTCCTTCTTTGGTCGCTCCCACGGATAGCTCCCGCTGCACCCGGACAATCCCACTGTCACGAGAACCAATACCGCCGCTACGAGCGACCCCCGCCTACTCAACAATCCCCTCATAGACCGCTCGTTAGAAGTCGCCGCCAGGGTAGAGCCCATCGGGAAGCTGGAAGCACTCAGACCAACCGTCAATGCTTATCTGGCGATTTTCGCCCCTGGTTACGAGATAGCTTGAGTTTTCGCCCGGAGGGCTCATCTGTATTCGATAATTTCCGAATAGGCCGCGGTCGCTATCCACGCTAAACCGAGACTCTCGGTAGTGATTTTCTATCACCTTCACGATCGAATCAATATCGACGCCCGGCTTGAGAGCGACAGTCGCACCCCCGCCCATAAGTACTTTTTCTCGCCTTCTGAATCTGCGGGGCTACAGTTGAGCAAGGTGCCGGTAGCTGCCATGTCAACACTGACCGCTACATCTTTTGGGACTTGTTCAATGATGTCGCGCATCGTCGCCTGCGCCTTCGCCTTCTCGTCCTGCCACGTCACCGCAGGCACCTCCTTCTTCGGTCGATCCCACGGATAGCTCCCGCTACACCCGGACAAACCCGCCGCCACAAGAACCAGCACCGTTACAGAGAGCGGCCGCCACCTACTCAACAATCCCGTTCACCCCCAAAGACAGGGTCTTGAGGTCAGAGAGGACTTTCTGATTGTCTTTATTGGTGCCTGCAACGAGGTTGTGATTCTCCATGAGCGTTGAGAACATCTCCGGCAGACTCCCCTCCGTGATGAGCTGGTCATGCGGGCCTGTGTACAACGGCAGAGCCGTGAACCCGGGGTTCGCGCGCGGGTTGTTCCCCTTCCACACGTACCCCTCCCGCTGCGCCCCGATCAAGATGTCGAGGTAGGAGAGGTCGAAGTACCCGGTGGTAGGGTCCGGTGTCCATTCTTTCGGCATCCCCGCGCCCGCGAGCGACACCACCAAGTCATAATGGGCACCTGCGACCTCGGAGTTCGTCAGGTTCGCGAGCCCCCAGCTGTGCCCGATCCCCATCTGCGCACGAGAACCCAACGTCGGGTCCAGACGCATTCCCCGCTCAAACCCGGCCAACTGCTGGCCCGCCAGGCGCCCGAACTTCGGGTCGTTCGCCTCTGCCGCGATGCCCTTGGGGAAGTTCCACCACGGCGGGTCCGTCGCTCCGCCCGGAAACACGCCGTCCTTGTACACGAACGCGACCGTTCCGGGGGAGTTCTTCACAAGCCACTGCGAGATTTTCTGCGTGTTGCCATCGTAGAACCCTTCCAGGTTCGCAAACGTCCCCGGAACGAAGGTCACTACGCGCTTCGTGTTCGCGTTGATGGTCCCGACCATCTCCACGATGCGGGACGCGTCGCGGTCGTAGAGGTAGAGTTGCACCTTTCCATCACGCACCTGCTCCAGATACGCGATTTCCTTCAACAAGAACTCCACCTTCTTGTCTCCCCCATACGGACCCTCAAATTGTTGTGCCAGCTCAGCCCTCCGCTGCCGCAGCAGCTCCGGCGCTCGCACCCGGTTCGCTGCGACCCGAACCATCGCGGGAAGCCCGTCCAGGCCACCCAACTGGGTGGCGTGCAGTTGGATGAACGCGTCGGCGTCGAAGTCCTCGCTCGCGATCAACTCCGCCCACGCCCCAGCCACCTCCTCCGGCGTCGCACCATCCCGCAACAACACCGCGGTCAGCTTCCGCACGCCAGCGCTCGTGTTCGGTCGCGCCACGAACGACACCCCTGGCAGCTGCCCCAACGCACCAAACCCCGCCGCGCTACTCCCGGCGGGCAGTCCTTCCAGCACGGACGCGCACCCGTTCAGCACCGACGCGCACCGCGCATCCGCCGCCCGACGTTCCTCGTCCAGCGCCGCGAGTTGTCGTTCGATCTCCCCCAGCTCGGTCTCCTCCCCGATGAGGCTTGACCGCATCTTCGCCTGCAGGGCGTCCGTTCCCGCCCCGGTCGAGGAGTGCGCGGCGAGCGTGTTCATCAGGCTCACCCGGCGGGCCTCGGCTTCTCCCCGGCGTACCCTCAGTCGACGCGCCCGCTGCTGCAGCTCATCCACCCGACCCGCATACGAGGCGAGTGCCCGACCGGCCTGCTGACGCACCTGCGCGATCTGCTGGGCCTGCCGCTCGGCCGGTCGACACGCAGCACGAAGGCGGGACAGCGCGACCGAATCGCCCGAGGCCTGCACCTGCGCGATTCCGGCACGCAACCGGTGCATCGCCTGCTGCATGCCGCCCAGATCCGACAGCCTGCGGGCCGCGGACCGCACCGCGCTCATCTCGCCCCGCAGCGCTGCCTCGCCCGCACTCACTACGACACCGCCCGGGCAAGCCTCGCGTCCAGGTCCTGGAAGGCGCGTTGCGTCTGTGCCGCGGCGCGACCCTGCGTAGCCGCGCGCTCGCCCGATATGCTCGCCGCGCGCCGAAGCGCACGCCCGACCCGCTCCAGCGCCCCCGATACGGTGTCGGCCCCGGTATCGACACCCGCCGGCACATTCCCAGCGCTCTGGAACATGCGCCCGGCGCTCGACAACGAGCCCGATGCCTGCGCCAGCGCCGCACCGGTGACCCGCACTTGCCCGGTCATGACCGCTCCCGGACTAGTTGATCTTGGATGCGATCTGCGAGTCCAGCTCACGCATCGCGTTCGCGGTCCCGGTCAGGAACTGCTGGATCTCGTTCAACTGCGCGATCAGCGTGTTCGCGGACTGCGTGTACTTCGTGTACGCGTCGTTGAACTTGCCCGACGCCTGATCCGTGACGAACCCCGACGACACCAGGTTCGCGATCTGCGACTGCAGGTTCTGCAGCTTCGACGTGATCTCCTCACGCCCCGAACCCAGCTGCGTCGCAGCCTGCTCGATCTCCGCGTAACTGACCTTGATATTCGACATGTGAGAACTCGCTCTCGCTTCGCTCGCCTTGCGTCAGGGGGAGGCTCCGGGCCGCAAGGCGAACGCCGCCGGAACTACGACTCACAGTACGATATGGACATACCGAACACAAATCCGGTATTGAAATACTCGGATCCGCGGATTTCACCGCGTCCCAACCGATCGCCGATAGATCCGGCCCGCCGAGGGGCCGCGATCCGAACCGCCCCGAGGACCCCTCCCCCATGAAACTCCGCGTCACGATCCCCCGTCATGTCGACGGCGCGCACCGCAGAACCCACGACGTCAGCCTGACCGTCGCAGTCACGGCGACGGTGGGCGAAGTCGCACGCGGCCTCGTCCGCGCCGGCGCCGGCGATCCTCGGCTCCTCCCGTTCGCCGAGCACCGACAGGCCCCGCTCACACTGCGGGTCGGCTATCCCGACGGCTCCGCCCTGGTGCTCGATACCAGCCAGACGGTCGCCGAGTCGGGCCTGCTCTCGGGAAGTCTCGTCGAGCCGGTGTTCGAAGCGGCACCGGGCCCGGGCCCGCGCGCCAAGCGTCCGATCGCGAAGCTGACGGTGCTCGACGGGCCGCAGAAGGGCGTCTCGTTCCTCGCCGTGCAGGGCGAGAACCTCATCGGCCGCGAGCGCGGCGCCCGCGTCGAACTGCACGACCGAAGCGTCTCGCGCCAGCATGCGATCCTCCGGAGCACCGGGTCCGGAGTCGAGATCGCCGACCTCGGCTCGGCGAACGGCATCGTCCTGATCACCGAAGACGGCGATCGCCGGGAGCTCCGCTCAGCCACCAGTGCCCTGCCCATGGCCTCCACCATCGAGGTCGGAACGGTGCCCATCCAGGTCGAGCTGGGGCCTCCGGCAGAACCGGACCCTGTCAGATCGAGCACGGTCCCGCACCCGCAATCTCCCCGGGTCGATCCGGTGTTCGCGCCCGAGCCGCTGGATCTCCCGGCGCCGCCAGACCGCGCCGAGCCGGCTCGGTTCCCGCTCATCGCGATGGTCGCGCCGCTGGTCATGGGGACGGTTCTGTACCTGACGACCCAGTCGATGATGAGCCTCGTCTTCGTCGCACTCTCCCCGCTCATCATGCTCGGCACCTGGGTCGACAGCCGCCTCTCGAAGCGCAAGAGCACCAAGCAGGCCCAGCGCGAGTTCGAGCAGAGCATCGAGCAGGCCCGCGAACAGCTGGTCGAGAATGCGGAGGCGGAGCGGCTCGCCCGCACGGAGGAGACTCCGCCGCCCGTGAGCCTGCTCGATCTGCCCAGCAGCCGGTCCGCCGCACTCTGGACCCGTCGTCCGGAGCACCGGGCATTCCTCGAGCTGCGGCTGGGGACCGCGACTCAGCCCAGCCGTAAGCGGATCGTCCTGCCCCCGCGCGGAAAGATCAGTGCGAAGGACTGGGCGTCCCTCACCGAGCTGTCGGAGGAGTTCCGGGCTCTGCCCGAGATCCCGGTGCTCGAGCGGCTCGACCGATCCGGCTCGCTGGGTATCGCCGGCCCGGGGCCTGGATCGGGTGACGTCGCCCGGGGCCTCCTGGTGCAGCTCCTCGCCCTGCACTCGCCGGCGGATCTCGTGCTCACCGCATTCGCCGATGCGGAGCAGGCCGAAGCCGAGTGGGCCTGGCTGAAGTGGGTGCCGCACATCGACTCCGCGTTCAGCCCCGTCCCGGCCCCGCATCTTGCCGCGGACGACCAGGGGGCGAACCGTCTGCTGACCGCGCTCGAGGGGCTGATCGGACTGCGCTCCGCGGGGGCGTCCAGCCGCAACGTTCGATCCCGGTCCGAAGGCAGCGCCGCGGACGCGCAGGAGCGCCTGCGCCCTGCTGAGGCCAACGCCGCGGTCCCAGCGGTGGTCGTGCTCGTGCTCTCCGATGCCCTGGTCGACCGGACCAGGCTCGTCGGCCTGGCCGAGGACGGCGCAGATGTCGGCGTGCACCTCATCTGGGTGGCCGACGAGATGCGCGGGATCCCCGCAGCCTGCCGGACCGTCGTCGAGGTCGCCGACGGCGAGCCGAAGGTGCACTTCGTCCGTCAGGGCGAAGTGGTGCCGCTCACCGAGCCAGACGCGGTCCGGGTCCCGTTCGCGGAGACCTTCGCACGCGCCCTCTCGCCCATCGTCGACACCGGAGCCAGGATGCTCGACGAGAGCGACCTCCCCGGAGCGTCTCGCTCGGCCAGATCGCCGAAGGAGAGATCCTCGCCTCGGGCCACGCGATCCTGCAGCGCTGGCTCAGCAGCGACAGCCTCGCCGCACGCTGGACCCCCGGCACCGAACGCGAGCCCGGACCGCTCACCGCGATCGTCGGCCAGGGCAGCGACGGTCCCGTCGAGATCGACCTTCGAACGCACGGTCCGCACGCCCTGGTCGGCGGCACGACCGGATCGGGCAAATCGGAGTTCCTGCAGACCTGGATCCTGTCCCTCGCCGCGAACTACGCGCCGGATCGCCTCACCTTCCTCCTCGTCGATTACAAAGGCGGCGCCGCATTCGCCGACTGCGTCGCGCTCCCGCACACCGTCGGCCTCGTCACGGACCTCACCCCGCACCTCGTGCGACGCGCGCTCACCTCGCTCCGTGCCGAGCTCAGAACCCGCGAGGAGCTGCTGAACGAGAAGGGCGCGAAGGATCTGATCGCGCTCGAACGCCGGGGAGATCCCGAGGCGCCGCCGACGCTCGTGATCGTCATCGACGAGTTCGCCGCACTGGTGAGCGAGATCCCCGAGTTCGTCGACGGCGTCATCGACGTGGCTCAGCGTGGCCGCTCCCTCGGCCTCCACCTCGTCATGGCGACCCAGCGCCCGGCCGGCGTGATCAAGGACAACCTGCGCGCCAACACCAACCTCCGCATCGGGCTGCGCATGGCCGACCCCGCGGACAGCAGCGACGTGCTCGGCGTTCCCGACGCCGCCGACTTCGCCGCCGAGATCCCGGGCCGCGCCGCCGTCAAGATCGGCGCCGCTCGCCTGCGCCATTTCCAGGCCGGCTACCTGGGCGGCCGCGCCGACTCCGACCGCCAGGAGGTCGTCGAGGTGCGCGACCTCGGCTTCGCAGAACGCGCACCGTGGGCGCTCGCGCCCGAGGTCCGATCCGAACCCGAACGACGGGGCAGGGGGCCGCGCGACATCGAGGTGCTCGCGGGCAACATCCGCACGGCGGCGAAGATCGCGGAGGTCCGTCAACCTCGGAGACCCTGGGTCGACCAGCTCCCGACCGTGCTGCCCCTCGAACGCGTGCTCGCGCATTCGCGTTCCTCGGCACGGAGCAGCAGCGCGCTCCCCTCGGGCTCGCCGACGAACCTGAGGCCCAGCGGCAGTCGACCTACGCCTGCGACTTCGGAAGCGCCGGAAACCTCGTGATCTACGGCGGCCCGGGCTCCGGGAAGAGCACTTCCCTGCTCACCATCGGCGTCTCCGCCGTCCTGCAGAACCGCGCGACCCGGATCTACGGGATCGACGCGGCGGGCGGCCGCCTCGGAGCGCTCGGCTCGCTGCCCAACGTCGGTGACATCGTCTCGTCGGACGACCGCGACCGCGTGCAGCGGCTCCTCGGCCTGCTGCGCGCCGAGATCGCCGAGCGGATCGAGACCCGCCGAGACTCGCCACCGACGTACCTCCTCATCGACGGATTCGCGGCGTTCCGCGACACCTACGAGCACTTGACGGGCAGTTCGGCGCCCTTCGCGGACCTGATCGAGATCGCCCGAGCGGGACGCACCGCGGGAGTCCACCTGGCCCTCAGCTGCGAACGGGCGATGGCGCTCCCGGCCGCGCTCGCTGCCAGCGTGACCGAACGGCTCGCGCTCCGCCTCCCCTCGGAGTCCGACGCGCAGCTCCTCGGAGTACCGACAGGCGTGCTCGACGAGGCGGATCCCGGCCGTGCGCTCCGCATCAGCGATGCGCGCGAGATCCAGTTCGGCGTGCCCGGCGGGGACTCCGACCCCGCCGAGATCGATGCTGCGATCGCCGCGCTCGCGTCGGATCAGGTCGCGCACGTCGCCGAACGCCCGGTCGGAGTGCCCGAGATCCCGACCCGACTCGAGCGAGCGGATCTGCCTCGCGCGGACGGCGGAGCCCCCGCGTTCGCGATCGACACCGTCGGCATGGAACCCGTTGCCGTACCGACCGACGGCCTGATGCTCGTCACGGGCCCCGCGGGCTCCGGCCGCACCACCGCGGTCCGCTCCCTGCTCGAGGCGCTGGCCGAGCGAGCCGTCGGCTCCGGGCGCGAGCTCGACGCCGTACTGATCGCACCGCGCCGCTCGGCGCTCGGATCGCTCCCGGTCTGGAGCGAAGTCGCCGACGCCCCGGAGCTCCGCGAGCGCCAGATCGAGCGGCTCGCCCGCTCGCTGGGCGGATCGACGAGCAAGCCCGTCGGGCTGCCGCTGCTGCCACTGATCGGCTCCGACGCCCCGATGCACGAGGAGAGCACGATGCTGATGGCCGAGGCCGCACCGTTCCCCGCGCCGGAACACCTCGGCGTCGTCGTGATCGAGGACATCGGCGGATTCGACGGCACAGGTGACGAATCCGCGCTCGCGTCCCTGCTGAAGCTGTTGCGGCGCAGCGACCTCGCAGTGATCGTCGAGGGCGAGAACGCGACGATCGGCACCGTCTGGGAGCTCGCGAGCCCCCTGCGCGGCGCCCGCTGGGCGTTGGCGCTGCAGCCGGACGCGAACGACGTCCCGAGCCTCTTCACGGTGTCCTTCGCGCACGCGAAGCGCACGGATTTCCCACCGGGCCGCGGCTTCCTCATCCGCTCCGGTGCGCAGACCGGGGTGCACGTCGGCACGCCCGCGGGCGATGTCCCCGCGACGCACTAGGCTCGCAGGCATGTTCGACGACCGTTACGACCGCGACGTCCTCGCCGATATGAAGCCCCGGCGCGGTCCCGTGCAGCGCACTCCTGTGCCTCTCGCGCGCGGGCTCGTGGTCGAGCACACCGAGTCCGAGTGGTGCGGTGCCGTGGTGGGCCTGCGCGAGGGCCTCGTGCAGCTCGAGGACTTCCGCGGCAAGGTCCGATCCTTCCCGCTGAACGACGCCTTCCTCATCGACGGCAAACCGGTCTCGCTCGTGCTGCCGCAGAAGCAGGCGGCGCGGCGACGCACCGCCTCGGGCTCGTTCGCGGTCGCCCAGGAACGCGCGAAGGTGGCCATGCCGAGCCGGATCTTCGTCGAGGGCAAGCACGACGCGGAACTCGTCGAGCAGGTCTGGGGCGACGACCTGCGGGTCGAGGGCGTCGTGGTCGAGCTGCTGCAGGGCGCCGACAACCTGGACGACGTGCTGCGTGACTTCGGGCCGGGCCCCGACCGGCGCGCGGGCGTGCTGCTCGACCACCTCGTCGCGGGGAGCAAGGAATCGCGCATCGCCCAGGCGATCGAGCGCGGCCCGCACGGTGCGCACGTGCTGATCGTCGGCCACCCGTTCGTCGATATCTGGGCCGCGGTGAAGCCCGAGCGCGTCGGCCTCTCCGCCTGGCCCGAGATCCCCCGCAGCATCGAGTGGAAGACCGGCATCTGCCGCGCGCTCGGCTGGCCGGGCGACGAACCGGCGGACATCGCCGAGGCCTGGTCGCGGATCCGTGGACGCGTCCGCAGTTTCCGCGATCTCGATCCCGCACTCGTCGGTCGGGTCGAACAGCTGATCGACTTCGTGACGATCGGGCACGGCGCGCACTGAGAGCGCGCTGCGAGCACCCGGGACGGCGGTCCGGCAGCCGCGTCGGCGGACCGCTCCGGGCGTACCATTGACGTATGGGCGCTCGAACCGGGCGCCGTGAAATGCACAGAGTCGGAGGGACCGCGATGACCGGACCCGTGTTCCTGGTGATGCCGCAGTGGCAGGGGTCGCCGTCGTCGCGCGCGATGCAGCTGATCGACGGGGCCGCCGCGATACGGGAGGACCTGCCGGAGTCGGCCAGGCGAGAGGTACCGGTGCCGCTCGAGGCGGGCGATGCCCTCGGTACGCCGGCCGCCCGGCTCAGCAGCCTGCTCCGCGCCCGCACCTCGGCGCTCGAGATCCTGCGCGAGCTCGAGGGTCCGGCGATCACGCTCGGCGGCGATTGCGCCTCGACCCTTCCCGGGCTCGAGCGCGTAGTCGAGCGGCACGGTGCCGAGCGCGTCGCCGTGCTCTGGTTCGACGCGCACCCCGACCTCCAGCACCCGAGCACTTCGCCCTCGGGCGCGGTCTCGGGAATGGCGCTGCGTCACGCACTCGGTGACGGCATCGACGACCTCGCGTTCCCGGTTCCCGTCGGGGCGACGCACGTGACCCTGGTGGGTTCGCGCGCGATCGACGACGAGGAGGACCTCGAACTGGAGCGGCGTGAACTGCACCGCATCGGCCACATCCTCGACGCGACGGTCGACGCCGAACCCGATCCCGCACCGCTGGCTGCGGCCGTGCGCGACCGGCTCGAGGACCTCGTGCGCGACCACGGGGTCTCGCACGTCTACGTGCACGTCGACCTCGATGTGCTCGACCCCTCGGAGTTCGCCGCCGTGCATGCTCCGGTCCCCTTCGGCCTCAGCGTCGCGCAGCTCACCGCGGCGATCCGCGCCGCGACCGAGACGGTCCCGCTCGCGGGAGCGGCGGTGTGCGAGTTCGCCCCGGCCGACCGGGCCGCCGCCGACGAGGATCTCCCGACCGTGCTGCGCGTGCTCGCGGCGCTGACGGCGCGCGGCCGGAGCGACGGAGCGTGATCCGGCGCCCGCTCCCCTGGCCCGCTTCGGATACGCCTACGCCACGGCCGTCGGTTTCGCCTGGGGCGCGCTCTGGAGCACGGGACGGATCGAGCGCGTCGACGGACTCTGGGTGTTCCGCGGCATGCCGAAGTGGACGTTCGGCCGCGGCGGGAGCTGCGTGGGCGGCTGCTACCTGACCGACCGCAACGACGGTGCGCGGGTGCTGCAGCACGAACGGGTGCATCAGGAGCAGTGGCGCCGGTACGGGCTCGCCATGCCGATCCTCTACCTCCTGTCTGGCCGGGATCCGCTGCGGAACCGCTTCGAGATCGAGGCCGGCCTGGAGGATGGCGGCTACCGCTGACCGCGGGCCCGTCCGCCCTCCCATAGACTCCTGCGCATGCGAACGATGCAGGATCCCTCCGCCGACGACGAGTTCCGCTTCCTCGCGGGCGACGCTGCGCGGGTGTCCCGCACCGCACCGCTGCCCGAGGTGCGTCGGGTCGATGCGCCGGTGTCGCAGGGCCGCCGGCTCAGCGGGCTGTCGTTCGAGCCGGACCGCGCGCCCGAACTGGTGCTGCTGCACGGCGCAGGCCTGAACGCGCATGGCTTCGATCCGACGCTGCTCGCGCTCGGCCGTCCGGCGCTGGCACTCGATCTGCCGGGGCACGGCCGCAGCGACTGGCGCGAGGACGCCGACTACCGCCCGGATCTGCTGGCATCGGACGTCTCGCTCGCGCTCGATGCGCTCGCGCCCGAGACGACGGCGATCGCCGGCCATTCGCTCGGGGGCCTCACGTCGATCCTCGTCGCGTCCGCCCGCGCCGAGCGCACCCGCGCGCTCATCCTCGTCGACATCACCCCCGGGGTGGTCCCGGCGCGAGACGCCGGTTCGGTAGCCGAGTTCATCACGGGGCAGCGCAGCTACGCCGACCACGAGGAGATCATCGATCGCGCGATCGCGTTCGGGATCGGGGCGAGTCGGGAGTCGCTCGCCCGCGGCATCGCGCTGAACACGCGCCGAAGGTCCGACGGCCGCTGGGAGTGGACCCACCATCTGGCCCACCTCGACGGTCTCGCCACGGGCGGGCCAGATCCCGCGGACGGGGACAC
Source organism: Leucobacter sp. HNU (assembly GCF_047946755.1). Lineage (GTDB taxonomy): Bacteria > Actinomycetota > Actinomycetes > Actinomycetales > Microbacteriaceae > Leucobacter. Next base: position 1,951,682 of record NZ_CP178837.1, read on the forward strand.
CGGCGCCGAGTCCCCGCTGGCCCCGCTCTGGCTGCCGCTGGAGGCGCTGCACGCCACGGGGCTCCCGGTCGCCCTGATCCGCGCCGATGCTGGGATGGTCGATACGCAGCTGGCCGAGGAGTGGCGGGATCGCCTGCCCGGTTCGCCCGTGCGCACGATCGCGGGTCCGCACAACCTCCACGAGGCGGCGCCCCGGGAGCTCGCAGCGGCGTTCGAGGAACTGCTCGGCCCGGTTCGAACTCGCCGGTGAGCGACCGAACTCCAAAATAGTGTCTATCGACTGATCACAAGAGGTTAACGACCCTGCTCGGCTCGGGGCCGACCGACCGCGGTCGGCGTACCCTCTCGTATCGACGTCCGTGCACCGCCGCGCGCACGCTCACAGCAGTGAGACACCGATCCGCGGCCGCCGTTCCGGCCCCGCACGACCCTGGGAGACCCCGTGACCGTTCCTGTCATCGACGCACCGGCGCCCGCGTACCGCAAGCGCAGACGCTCCAAGGCGCCGTTCGTGATCGGCGGCATCGTGCTGGTCCTCGCGATCATCGCGACAGCGATCGCCCTCGCGGCGTCGGGCACCGCCTCCGCCGCGAAGGAGGAGATCTCGATCGGCCTGGTGAACGAGCCGCAGAATCTCGACATTCGGAGCACCGCGGGCGTCGCCCTCGACCAGATCCTCATCGACAACGTCTACCAGGGCCTCGTCGGCCTGAAGCCCGGCACCGTCGACCAGATCGTGCCGGTGCTCGCCGAGCGGATGCCCGAGGTGTCGTCCGACGGCCGGACCTACGACTTCGCTCTGCGCGACGGGGTCGTGTTCCACGACGGCGCGAAGCTGACCGCGCAGGACGTCGTCGCCTCGCTCACCGCCGCGCTGACCCCCGAGGTCGTCGGCGGCGCCGCGACCGTCACCGCGCCCGATGCGCGCTCCGTCCGCGTCGTGCTCGCGGAGCCGAACAGCCAGCTGCTGTGGCTGCTCGCGAACCGCCCCGGTCTGATCCTCGAGGCGAAGGCCAAGAACCGGCTCAGCAATTCCGCGAACGGCACCGGGCCCTTCCGCTTCGAGCAGTGGAAGCAGGGCGACAGCCTCACCCTCGTGCGCAACGACGACTACTGGGGCGACGCCGCGAGCCTCAAGACGGTCGTGTTCCGCTTCATCCCCGACGGCCGGGCCGCCGTGAGCGCGCTCAAGGAGGGCGACCTCGACGTGCACGCCGCGCTGCTGCCCTCGCTGCGGTCCGAATTCGACGGCAACCACGACTTCCGCCTCGAACGCGCCGACGGCACCGATGTCTTCACGCTCGCGTTCAACTCGGCGCAGCCCCCGTTGAACGACCTGCGCGTGCGCGAGGCGCTGAGCCGTGCCATCGACACGAAGGCCCTCATCGAGACCCAGCACGGCGACGGCAAGCAGATCGGCGGGCCGATCACCCGACTCGAGCCCGGTTACCAGGACCTCAGCGCCGTGAACGCCTACGATCCCGCGGCCGCACGGAAGCTGCTCGCCGAGGCCGGGCAGCAGAACCTCAGCCTGACCCTCACCGCACCGAACTTCTACGACCAGTCGACGATCGACCTCATCTCGACCCAGCTCGCCGACGTCGGGGTGAGCGTGAAGGTCAAGCGCGTCGAGTTCGCGACCTGGCTCGAGCAGGTGTACACGAACCACGACTACCAGCTCAGCTACGTCGACCACGCGGAGGCCCGGGACTTCGGCAACTACGCGAACCCCGGGTACTACTTCGGGTACGACAGCGCGAAGGTGCAGCAGCTCTATGCCGAGTCGCTGCGCGCGACGGATCCCACGACCGCGAAGGAGCTGCTCTCGGCCGCCGAGAAGCAGGTCGCCGCCGACGTTCCCGCGAAGTGGCTCTACAACTACACCCCGACCAACGTGATCAGCACGAAGGTCACCGGATTTCCCCGTGCGAACACCAACTCGCGCCTGAACCTCGAAGGTGTCAGTATTCACGGGTGACCCGTTTCGTCCTGACGCGCCTCGGGCTGCTCGTCATCGCGTGGATCGCGGCGAGTCTGCTCGTCTTCGCGACACTCCGGCTGCTGCCCGGCGACGTCGCGCAGGTGATCGGCGGCGTCCAGGCCTCCCCGGCCCGGCTCGCCGAACTGCGCCAGCAGCTCGGACTGGATCGCCCCGTCGCGGTCCAGTACCTCGACTGGATCGGCGGCTTCTTCACCGGCGACCTCGGCACCTCCGCGCTGACCGGCACCCCCGTCGCGGCGGAGCTCGCGCAGAAGGCGCAGGTGACGATCCCGCTCACCCTGATGTCGCTGCTCGTACTGCTGGTCGTCGCGGCGCCGACCGGGGTCTTCGCGGCGTACCGCAGCGGCCGGGCATCGAGCCGGGCGATCTCGGCGGGCGCGCTGCTCACCGCGGCGGTGCCGGCCGTCGCGATCGGGCTGCTCGCGATCCTCGTCGGCGCCGGGTGGCTCGGCTGGTTCCCCGCGCAGGGATTCCCCCGCGACGGCTGGCAGGATCCGGTCCGCGCGCTGCGCGCCCTCGCGCTGCCCGCGCTCACCATCGGTCTCGTCGAGGGTGCGGTGCTGTTCCGCTTTGTGCGGAGCGCCACCCTGACCGCCCTCGACACCGATCACGTGCGCACCGCCCGCGCGCAGGGGCTGACGCGCCCGCGCGCGCTGCTCGAGCACGGCCTGCCCGGGGTCGGTCTCTCGATCGTGTCGGTGCTCGGCCTGCAGATCGCGGCGCTGATCGTCGGCGCCGTCGTCGTCGAGCAGCTGTTCTCCCTCCCCGGGCTCGGTCGCATGCTCGTCGGCGATGTCGGGAATCGCGACCTGCCGAAGGTGCAGAGCACCCTGCTCGTGCTCACGGGGGTCATCCTGCTGATCGGAGCGCTCGTCGATGTGATCCACCGGGCGATCGACCCTCGGCTGAGGAGCACCGCATCGTGAGCGCTCGGGCCCCGAAACGACTCGCGCCGGGCGGCATCGCCGCCGCGGCGATCCTCGTCGCGCTCGTGCTCGTCGCACTGCTGAGCCTCGCATGGCTGCCCGCGGATCCGAACGCGGCGAGCGCGCAGCGGCTGTGGCTCGATCCCTCGGCCGCGCACCCGCTCGGCACCGACGGCAGCGGCCGCGACGTCGCGTCGCGGCTCATGGCCGGCACGCGCGTGACGGTGGCCGTGCTGCTCGGCACCGGTGCCCTCGCCGCGGTCATCGGGCTCGCACTCGCGCTGCTCGGCGGCCTCGGTCCGCGCCGCCTGCGCGAGACGGTCGCGGTCACGATCGACGTGCTGGTGGCGTTCCCCACCGTGCTCCTCGCCATGATGCTCGCGGCGGTGTTCGGCAGCGGGATCCCCATCGTGATCGCGGCGCTGGGCGTCGCGTTCGGCGTCGGAATCGGCCGGGTGCTGCGCGCCGAGCTCCGGCAGGTCGCCGAGCTCGACTACGTCCTCGCGGCCCGCGCGGTCGGCCTCCCGCGGGCGACGATCCTGCGCCGGCACCTGCTGCCCGGTGTCCGCCCGGTGTTCCTGGTGCAGCTCTCGCTCGCCATGGGCCTGTCGGTGCTCGCCGAGGCGAGCCTCAGCTACCTGGGGTTCGGTGCTCCGCCCGAGGTGCCCTCCTGGGGCCTGATGCTCGCGGAGGCGCAGCGGGTGATCCAGGTGCACCCCTTCGCGGCGCTGTGGCCGGGACTCGCGATCACGCTGGTCGCCCTCGCCTGCTACCTGATGGGCGATGCCCTGCGCGACGCCCTCGACCCCGGTGTCGAGCGCCGCGGGCCGGGCGGCCGCCCCGTCCCTGGATCGGAGGTCCGCCCGTGACCGCCCTGCCGCTCGTCGTCTCGGATCTGCGCGTCGCGATCCGGGGGACGGAACTGCTGCGCGGCATCTCGTTCTCACTCGCTCCCGGCGACCGGCTCGGCCTGATCGGCGGCTCGGGATCGGGCAAGACGCTGACCGCCCTCGCGATCGCCGGGCTCCTTCCCGACGACGCCGAGTCGAGCGGATCGATCCGGCTCGGCGACCGGGAGCTCCTCGGAGCTTCGGACCGGGAGCTGTCCGAGATCCGCGGGGATCTGATCGGAATGGTGTTCCAGGAACCGCGGACCGCCCTCAACCCGGTGCGCCGCCTCGGCAGGCAGATGACGGAAGCGCTCGCGCAGCATTACGATCTGGATCGCGTCGAGCGGCGCGAGGCCGCGCTGCGGCTCGCCCGTCGCGTGGGGCTCGACGATCCCGAGCGCATCGTGCGGGCCTACCCGCACGAGGTGTCGGGCGGCCAGCGGCAGCGGGCCGCCATCGCCGCGGCGCTGTCGGCCGGGCCCGGCCTGCTGCTCGCGGACGAGCCGACGACGGCGCTCGATGTCACCGTGCAGCGCGGGATCCTGGACCTGTTCCGGGAGGTGACGGCGGCCGACGCATGCTCGCTCGTCTTCATCACGCACGACCTCGCGGTGCTCGCCTCGGTCGCCGACCGGGTCGTCGTGCTCGACGACGGCATGGTGGTCGAGCACGGTCCGGTGGGTCGGATCCTCGCCGCACCCGAGCACCGGGTCACCCGCGCGCTCATCGAAGCGCTGCCCGAGGGAGCCGCGCATGAGGCCCGCGCTCGTCGAAGCGGAGGGACTCGTCGCCCGGTTCCGCACCCCGCCGCGTCGCCTGTTCGAGCGGGCGGGCAGCATCTCAGCGCTCGACGGAGTCGACCTGCGCATCGAAGCCGGCGAGAGCGTCGCGATCGTCGGCGAGTCGGGCTCGGGGAAGTCGACCCTGCTCCGCGCCCTCCTTGGGCTCGGGCACCTCGATGCCGGCTCGGTGCGGTTCGACGGCCGCACGGTCGAGGCGAATCCGCGCGACCGGATGCTCTGGCTGCGTCGCCGCACCGGCCTCGTCTTCCAGGATCCCTACGCCTCGTTCAACCCGAGGCGCACCATCGGGCAGACGGTCTCCGAACCGCTCGAAGCGATCGGCGAGACCGCGGACGCCGCTGCGCGCGTCGACGCGATCCTCGACCGGCTCGGGCTGCCTGCGGACACCGCGCAGCGGCTCCCGCGTGAATTCTCGGGCGGACAGCGGCAGCGGATCGCCATCGCGCGGGCGCTGGTGCACGGCCCCGAGCTGCTCCTCGGAGACGAACCGGTGAGCGCGCTCGACGTGCTGGTGCGCCGCCGGATCCTCGAGCTGCTCGCCGAGCTGCGCCGGGACCTCGGTCTCACGATGCTGACGGTCACGCACGACCTCGCGATCGTGCCGACCATCGCGGATCGGGTCGTCGTGATGCGCCGCGGCCGCGTCGTCGAATCGGGCGCCGTCGACCGGATCCTGGAAGATCCGCACGAACCGTACACCCGAGAACTCGTCGCTTCCCGGCCGATGCTGCCGCCGGGCACCTGGACGGGACGCTGACGAAGCGCCCTCGGGCGGCTCCGGGGCTCAGGCGTGCTGGTCGAGCTCGCGCAGCCCGCGCAGCACGGCGTCGCGCAGGCTCGGCGGCGCTTCCTCTTCGCAGGCGCGCTTCACCGCGATCGTGAGGTGCTCGAAGACCTGCTGCTCGTCGCGGCAGTCCGGGCAGTTCGCCAGGTGCTCGCGGATCGGACCGCAGGCACCCTCGCTCAGTTCGCCGCGCAGCAGCTCCTCGAGGTTGGCGCGCGCGGTCTGGCAATCGCATCCGCTCATCGTCGTTCACCTCCCGCCGTCTGCTCGGGGGTCTCGGCTCCGCCGATCCCCTGCTCGCGCGCATAGCTGCCCAGCGACTGGCGCAGCCGCGCACGGCCCCGATGCAGTCGGCTCATGACCGTGCCGATCGGGGTCTCCATGATGTCCGCGATCTCCTGGTACGCGAATCCCTCGACGTCGGCGAGGTACACGACCATTCGGAAGTCCTCGGGAAGCGCGTTGAGCGCCTCGGTCACCACCGTCGAGGGCGTGCGGTCGATCGCCTCCGCCTCGGCCGAGCGCGAGGACGCCGCGGTGGTCGACTCGGCGCCGCCCATCTGCCAATCCTCGAGGTCCTCGACCGCGCCCATCAGCGGCTGACGCTGACGCTTGCGGTAGGTGTTGATGTAGCTGTTGGTCATGATCCGGTACAACCACGCCTTGAGGTTCGTGCCCTCGGTGAACGTGTGGAACGCCTGGAAGGCCTTCAGGAAGGTCTCCTGGACGAGGTCCTGGGCGTCCGCCGGATTGCGGGTCATCTTCATCGCCGCGCCGTACAGCTGGTCGAGGTACGGGAGTGCGTCTCGCGTGAAGCGCTGCTCCAGCTCGTTCGCGGTCGTCTCGGTGGGGGTCACAGTCTCCGATCCTACGCGGACGCGCTGGTCGCGGGCTGCGCGGACCGCGCGCCGCGCCGAGGCACGACCGGTCCCGACCGCGGATCCGAAGCGCGGCATGCGGAGCGTCGGCGCCTCGTGCACTGCGATCGAACTCACTGCGGCCTTCCTCTCGAACGGGTTCCGCGGCCGCCCTCGACACCGCCGCCTCGGCGGCCACGGAGGGCGATCCCACCGGATCGCGGGGTTGCGCCGGTAGAGTGAGTAACCGATGTTCATCGCAAAACATTCCCGAGGCAATGACGACCCGACCGGCATCGGCGAGGTCGACGACGATGCTGCCGTCGCGTGGGAGGCGCCGGTGCCCGCGGAAGCGATCGACGCCACCGTGCCGCTGCCCGGATCCAAATCGCTCACCGGCCGCGAACTGATCCTGTCGGCGCTGGCCGACGGGCCGGGGGTGCTGCGTGCTCCGCTCCGCTCGCGCGACGCCGAGCTCATGACGGAGGCGCTCCTCGCGCTCGGTACCGGTATCGAGGCCGCGCCGCGCACCGATGGCCGCGACGACGACCTGCGCATCGCGCCCGCTGCCGAGCTGACCGGCTCCACGAGCATCGACTGCGGGCTCGCGGGCACGGTGATGCGCTTCATGCCGCCCGTGGCCGCCCTCGCGCTCGGTCCCACCGCCTTCGACGGCGATCCCTACGCCCGCAAGCGCCCCATGCGGCCCGTGCTCGACGCGCTGCGCGCGCTCGGCGCCGACATCGCCGACGACGGCCGCGGCGCACTCCCCTTCACCGTGCACGGGGCCGGTTCGCTGCGCGGCGGCCGCGTCGAGCTCGACGCCTCGCTCTCCAGCCAGTTCGTCTCCGGCTTGCTCCTCTCGGCGGCCCGCTTCGACGAGGGCGTCCACGTGGTCCACACCGGTGAGCGCCTGCCGAGCGTGCCGCACATCGAGATGACCCTCGACGTGCTGCGGGCGCGCGGCGTCGAGGCCGATTCCCCGCCCCCGGCGAGTGGCGGGTCGCCCCCGGTCCCATCGCCGCCCGGGAGGTCGAGATCGAGCCCGACCTCTCGAACGCCGCCCCGTTCCTCGCCGCCGCGCTCGCGGTCGGCGGCCGGGTGACCGTGCCCGGCTGGCCCGCATCGACCACGCAGGTCGGCGACCAGCTGCGCGAACTCCTGCCCGCGTTCGGGGGCGAGGTCTCGCTCGACGGCGATCGGCTCACCGTCTCGGGCGACGGTGTCCTGCGCGGCGTCGAACTGCACGTCCCCGAGGCCGGGGAACTCGCGCCGACCCTCGTCGGCCTCGCCGCGCTCGCGGCGCTCCCCCGCCCGGACGGCACGCCGGGCGAGCCCAGCACCATCACCGGCATCGGACACATCCGCCACCACGAGACCGACCGCATCACGGCCCTCGTCGCCGAGATCCGAGGTCTCGGCGGCGACGCCGAAGAGCTCGCGGACGGCATCGCCGTGCGCCCGGCCGCCCTGCACGCGGGCCTCTGGCGCGCCTACGCCGACCATCGCATGGCCACCACGGGCGCCCTGATCGGGCTCCTCGTGCCGGGCGTGCAGATCGACGACATCGGCTCGACGTCGAAGACCCTGCCGCAGTTCGCCCGGCTCTGGGAGGGCATGCTCGGCCTGGCCGAGCGCGTTCCCCAGGCGGCCCGCCCGCCGCTCATCGCCGAGATCGGCGCTCCGCCGGAAGACCAGATGTGGTTCCCCGACCTGCGGAACCTGCAGGGCTGATGAGCTGGCTGATCCCCGACGACGAGGACGACGACGTCCCCTACGGCGAGTACGCCGACCACGCGGTCCGGCAGCGGCCGAACCCCAAGGCGAACCGACCCCGCACCAAACGGCGCCCCGAGCACTCCGACGCGGTGATCGGCATGGTCACGGGCGTGGATCGCGGCCGCTACGCGGCGCTCATCGCCGCGGACGCCGACCCGGATGATCCCGGCGAGCGCGAGATCACCGCCGCCCGCGCCCGTGAGCTGCGCAACACCCCGATCGTGATCGGCGACCGGGCGCAGCTCGTCGGCGACACGAGCGGGGTCGAGGGATCCCTGGCCCGCATCGTGGGGATCGAGGAGCGCCGCACGCTGCTGCGCCGCAGCGCCGACGACAGCGACCGCGTCGAGCGCGTCATGGTCGCGAACGCCGACCAGATGCTGATCGTCGTCGCGGCCGCGAACCCCGAGCCCCGCATCCGTCTCGTCGACCGCTACCTGGTCGCCGCGTACGACGCCGGCATCTCGCCCCTCATCTGCATCACGAAGACCGACCTCGCCGACCCTGAACCGTTCCTCGCGAACTTCGCCGCGCTCGAAGTGCCGGTGTTCCGCTCGCAGCCCGGCGACTGGGAGGACGACTCCCCCGGCGGTGTGCTCGCTCGGATCCGGGAGGCCCTCGCCGGCAAGACCACCGTGTTCGTCGGCCACTCGGGCGTCGGCAAGTCGACGCTCATCAACGCGCTCGTGCCGGAGGCCGAGCGCGCGACCGGGCACGTGAACGCCGTGACCGGGCGCGGCCGCCACACCTCCTCGTCGTCGGTCGCGCTGCGCGCCCGCACGCCGGACGCCCCGGGCGGCGAGTCCGGCTGGGTCATCGACACCCCGGGCGTGCGCTCCTTCGGCCTGGGCCACGTCACGAGCGAGGGGATCCTGCGCGGATTCACCGACCTCGCCCCGCTGCTCGACGAGTGCCCGCGCGGCTGCACCCACCTCGACGATGCGCCCGACTGCGAGCTCGACGCCGCGATCGCCGACGGCCGGCTCGACGCGACGGGCGCCGGGCGCGTCGAGTCGCTGCGACGGCTGCTTCACTAGGCTGGAGGGCATGACCGAACGCGTGATCCTCGAACCCGGAATGCCCGCCCCCAGCTTCACCCTGCCCGACCAGGACGGGGTCGAGCGCTCGCTCGCCGACTATCGCGGCCAGAAGGTCGTCCTGTTCTTCTATCCCGAGGCGATGACCCCCGCGTGCACCAAGGAGGCCTGCGAGTTCCAGGAGTCGTCGGCGCCGCTCGAGGCCGCCGGTTACCGGGTGCTCGGCGTCTCGCGCGACGCCGTCGAGCGGCTGCGCCGCTTCGCCGACCGCGATGCTCTCGAGTACCCGCTACTCAGCGATCCCGACACCGCCGTGCATCGCGCCTACGGTGCGTTCGGCACCAAGAACAGCTACGGCAGGATCATCGAGGGCGTGATCCGCTCCACGTTCGTGATCGACGCCGAGGGGAAGATCGAGCACGCCCTGTACAACATCAAGGCGACGGGCCACGTGGCGCGCGTCACCAAGCTCCTCGGGGTCTGACGAGTCCCGCTTGCGCGTGCGCGGGACGAGCGATGCGCTCGTCCCGCGCGCCGTCCGACTAGTCTTCGTCGCCCTCGAGCGTCGGACGATCCGCCGGGCGTGCCAGCATCGCGGCGACGAAGCCGACCACGCCGACCGCGACCACCGCGAAGCCGAACTGCCACGCCAGCAACTGCAGCTGCAGGATCCCCGTGCCCGCGGCGAACAGCAGCACGTGGATCGTCAGCGCGGAGCCGCGCGCCCAGCTCGGGCGCCCGCGCAGGGCGCCAACGAGAGTCGCGATCACCCAGATCCACGAGATCGCGGCGGCGAGGACGAGGCTGAGATTCTGTCCGATCGTCCCGGCGGAGTTCATCGCTCCGAGGATCGACACGAACACCACCCAAGCCCCGAAGAACGCCTCGATGAGGAGCAGGCCGGTCAGCACCGCCCATCCGCCTCGTGAGCGCGGGTGAACGGCAGGTGAGCTGGGCATCACGGGATCCCTTCGAAAAGTTTGCCAGCAGACTATTGATTTGCGTCTGCGTCCATGAAACTATATATTCCGTCGAGTTTCGCGCACACCGACGTGAGCATTCTCAAGCCACGTATTCAGGACACGCGCGAGAGCAACACCACCCGGACCATGGGTGTTTCGCGTGTGCGCAGCACCAAGGAGGAACCCATGGATTGGCGCGAACAGGCGGCCTGCCTCACCGTAGACCCCGAGCTCTTCTTCCCGGTCGGCAACACCGGCCCCGCCGTCGACCAGATCGAGCGCGCCAAGGCCGTGTGCGCCCGCTGCACCGTCACCGAGATGTGCCTCCAGTACGCGATGGACACGAGCCAGGACTCCGGCGTCTGGGGCGGTCTCAGCGAGGACGAGCGCCGCGCACTGAAGCGCCGCGCCGCTCGCGCGCGTCGCGCCTCCTAACGTCTTTCCGCGAACGGCCCCGGGGTGATCCTCGGGGCCGTTCGCGCGTCTGCAGGGCCTGGTCGCACGATCCCGGCTGCGGGATTCCGATGCGGGACCGCGCCACGCCCGCGCGATCCCGCTGAGCGGTGTCGCGACGCCGTGACAATGACCGAGGGCGCCCCTCCCGGTCGGGATGGGCGCCCTCGGCGTTCGGGGTGAGTCTCCGGTCAGTCGGTGCCGGCGTCGAACGCGGCCGACAGGCCGAGCTCGTCGGCGTCCTCGTCGATTCCGGTGACGGCGTCGGCGATCTGCTCGGCACCGCCCGCTTCGAGCTGGCCCACGACGTCGGCGGTCGTCACGCCGACGAGACCCATCGCCGCGTACTGCTCGAGCCGCTGACGGGAGTCGGCGATGTCGAGGTTGCGCATGGTCAGCTGGCCGATGCGGTCCTCGGGGCCGAACGCGGCGCCCACCGTGCGCTCCATGGAGAGCTTCTCGGGGTGGTAGCTGAGGTTGGGGCCCGTGGTGTTCAGGATCGTGTAGTCGTCGCCGCGGCGCAGGCGCAGCGTGACCTCGCCGGTGATCGCGGAGCCGACCCAGCGCTGCAGCGACTCGCTCAGCATGAGTGCCTGCGGGTCGAACCAGCGGCCCTCGTACATGAGGCGGCCGAGCTTGCGGCCCTCGTTGTGGTAGCTCGCGACGGTGTCCTCGTTGTGGATCGCGTTGACGAGCCGCTCGTAGGTGATGTGCAGCAGCGCCATGCCGGGAGCCTCGTAGATGCCGCGCGACTTCGCCTCGATGATGCGGTTCTCGATCTGGTCGGAGACGCCGAGACCGTGACGACCGCCGATCTCGTTCGCCGCGTAGACGAGCGCCACCGGGTCGTCGAATTCGACGCCGTTGATGGCGACGGGACGCCCGGCCTCGAAACGCACCGAGACCTCTTCGGTGGCGACCTCGACGTCGTCGCGCCAGGCGGCGACGCCCATGATCGGCTCGACGATGTCGAGACCGGTGTCGAGGAATTCGAGGCGCTTGGCCTCGTGGGTCGCGCCCCAGATGTTGGCGTCGGTCGAGTACGCCTTCTCGGCGGAGTCGCGGTAGGGGTAGCCGTGGGCGACGAGCCACTCGCTCATCTCCTGGCGGCCGCCCAGCTCCTCGACGAACTGCTTGTCGAGCCACGGCTTGTAGATGCGCAGCGCCGGGTTGGCCATGAGACCGTAGCGGTAGAAGCGCTCGATGTCGTTGCCCTTGTAGGTGGAGCCGTCGCCCCAGATGTCGACGCCGTCCTCCTTCATGGCGCGCACCAGCAGCGTTCCGGTGACGGCGCGGCCGAGGGGCGTCGTGTTGAAGTAGGTCTTGCCGCCCGAGCGCACGTTGAAGGCGCCGGTGGCGAGGGCGATGAACCCCTGCTCGACGAGGGGACGCTTGGCGTCGACGAAGCGGGCGATCTCGGCGCCGTACTCCTTCGCGCGACCGGCGACACCGTCGATGTCGGGCTCGTCGTACTGGCCGATGTCGGCGGTGTAGGTGCAGGGCACGGCGCCCTTGTCTCGCATCCATGCGACCGCGCACGAAGTATCGAGACCGCCGGAGAAGGCGATGCCGACGCGCTCGCCCACGGGAAGAGAAGACAGGACCTTAGACATGCTTCCCATACTAGGGCGCTCGGGCGCACCCGTTCGACGCGGGCGGCTCTCGTTACGGGATCAGTCCGAGCTCGCGCACCGCATCGTGCTCGGCGATCAGTTCGGCGACCGAGGCATCGATGCGTTGCCGCGAGAAGTCGTCGACGTCGAGCCCTTCGACCACGCGCCACTCGGCTCCGTCCGAGCGGACGGGGAAGGACGAGATGAGGCCTTCCGGCACTCCGTACTCGCCCGAGGAGACGATCGCGGCACTCGTCCAGCGCTCCCCCGTGCCGAGCACCCAGTCGCGGACGTGCTCGATCGCGGCGTTCGCCGCGGACGCGACGGAGGATCCACCGCGCACCTCGATGATCTCGGCTCCGCGCTTCGCGACCCGTTCGACGTAGGCGCCACGCGCCCAGGCAGGGTCGACCGCTTGGAGCGCGGGCCGACCGTCGACGGTCGCGTGGCTCAGGTCCGGGTACTGCGTGGCGGAGTGGTTGCCCCAGATCGTCACGCCGTCGACCCGGTCGACCGCCGCGCCGGCCTCGGCCGCGAGCAGCCCCACCGCCCGGTTGTGATCGAGCCGGGTGAGCGCACTGAACCGCTCGGCCGGCAGGCCGGACGCGTTCCGCTGCGCCACCAGCGCGTTCGTGTTCGCAGGATTGCCGACGACGGCGACCCGCACGTCGTCGGCCGCGTGCTCGCCGATCGCGCGGCCCTGGGGCCCGAAGATCGCGCCGTTGGCCGTGAGCAGGTCGCTCCGCTCCATGCCGGCCGCGCGCGGGCGCGAGCCGACGAGCATGGCGATGTTCGCGCCGTCGAACGCGACCGCCGGATCGTCGCTGATCTCGACGCTCTCGAGCAGCGGGAACGCGCAGTCGAGCAGTTCCATCGCGGCGCCCTCGGCTCCGCGCATACCCTGCGGGATCTCGAGCAGGCGAAGCGCGACCGGGCGGTCCGGGCCGAGCATGTCGCCCGCGGCGATGCGGAACAGGGCGGCGTAGCCGATCTGCCCGCCGGCGCCCGTCAGCGTGATGGTGGTGGCCTGCGCCATTGCTCGCTCCTCTGTTCTCGTGCCGGTCAGCGCACGTCGAAGGTCCGGGGGTCCGGGCCGAAGTTGTGCTGTTCGTCGAGTGCGTCGATCGCGGCCATCTCGTCGTCGCCGAGGACGAAGTCAAAGATCGCAGCGTTCTCGATCATGCGCGCTCGACGTATGGTCTTGGGGAACACGATCGTGCCGTGCTGCACGTGCCAGCGGAGCACGATCTGCGCGGGACTCTTGCCGTGCGACGCGGCCGCCGCGGTGATCGCATCGCGCTCGAACAGGTCGCTCTTGCCCTGGGCGAGCGGCCCCCAGGCCTCGACCGCGATGCCGTGGGCGGCGCAGAACTCGCGCAATTCGCGGCGCTGGTGCAGCGGGTGCAGCTCGATCTGGTTGACCGCGGGGACCACTCCGGTTTCGTCGAGCAGTTCGCGCAGGTGCTCGATCTCGAAGTTCGAGACGCCGATGGATCGGGCTCGACCCGATCCGATGATCTCGATGAGTCCGCGCCAGGCGCCGACCGCAGTGCCCGCAGCCGGCACCGGCCAGTGCACCAGATAGAGGTCGACCGCGTCGAGCCCGAGGCGTTCGAGACTCTGCTCGAATGCGGCGACGGGGTCCTCCTGATCGGAGTTCCACAGCTTGGTCGTGATGAACAGGTTGTCGCGCGGGATTCCGCTGGCAGCGATCGCGCGACCGGTCTCGGCCTCGTTGTCGTAGATCCTCGCGGTATCGATGTGGCGGTAGCCGACCTCGAGCGCTTCGGCCACGATCCGCTCGGTCTCGCCGGGATCCACCTTGAACACGCCGAGTCCGAGCTGTGGGATCCGGTTCCCGTCGTTCAGCTTGATCTCGGGGATCTGCAGAGCGGTCATCGCTGGGTCTCCTTCGGTCGCACGGCGCGGAGCGGAGCGGTCTGGACCCCGCCGTTCCGCAGTCTACGCCGCCGGGAACGACGACCCGCGTGACCCTCCGGATCGGGGTGTCGTGAGGGTGCACGGCGCCCGGCCGCGATCCCCGCTCGGGTGACTTGCGTGTGAATGCCGCGCGTCGCAATTCCGCAAAACGCGCAGAACCCCCACAATATGCACCATGAGCAGGTCTCGTGAGGCGGCGGTACCCGGCCAAGCGCCGGATCTCTACCGCGCGGCGAAGCAGGAGGATCTCCCGGCGGTGCGGCGGCTGCTCGCGGCCGGCGCCGAGGTCGACGTGCGCAATCACCACGACCGCACTCCCCTGTTCGCAGCCGCCACCCGCGGCTACGCGGAGATCGCGCGCGAGCTGCTTGCGGCGGGCGCCGACCCGAACGCGTTCGATGAGCGGCACGATTCCCCGTTCTTGGAGGCGGGCGCGGGCGGCTTCGTCGAGGTCCTCTCGGCCTGCCTCGATCACGGAGCCGACGTGCGCAGCACGAACCGTTTCGGCGGGACCGCGCTGATTCCCGCGTGCGAGCGGGCGCACCTGCCGGCGATCCGGCTGCTGCTGTCCGCGGGAGTCGACCCGAATCACGTCAACCGGCTCGGATGGACCGGTCTGCACGAGGCGATCATCCTGGGCGACGGCTCCGGGCGGTACTTCGAGGTGGTTCGGACGCTGCTCGCGGGCGGCGCGGACCCCACCCTTCCCGACGGCGACGGCACTTCGCCGCTGCGGCTCGCGCTGGATCGCGGGTACGTGCAGATCGCCGAGCTGCTCGAGGACGCGGCGGTCCACTCCTGATCCGTTCGGTCGCCCGTGCGGGATTCGCGTCCCGCACGGGATAATGGGAGCGCTATGTCTGAACCGCGCATCGAGTTCCCCGCTGACCTCCCCGTCTCGCAGATGCGCGACGAGATCCAGTCGGCGATCCGCGACCATCAGGTGGTGATCGTCGCGGGCGAGACCGGTTCGGGCAAGACGACGCAGCTGCCGAAGATCGCGCTGGCGCTCGGCCGCGAGCGCATCGCGCACACGCAGCCTCGCCGGATCGCCGCGCGCACGATCGCGGAGCGCATCGCCGAGGAGCTCGGTTCCGAACTCGGCGGCCTGGTGGGCTACCAGGTGCGGTTCACCGACCAGGTCTCGGCAGAGACCCGCATCCGTCTGATGACGGACGGGATCCTGCTGAACGCGATCCATCGCGATCGCGACCTGCGCGCGTACGACACGATCATCATCGACGAGGCGCACGAACGCTCGCTCAACATCGACTTCCTGCTCGGGTATCTCAAGACGCTGCTGCCGCGCCGCCCGGATCTGAAAGTGATCATCACGTCGGCGACCATCGATCCCGAGTCCTTCGCCGAGCACTTCGCCTCGGCAGACGGAGAGCCGGCCCCGATCATCGAGGTGTCCGGCCGCACCTACCCGGTCGAGCTGCGCTACCGCCCCCTCGTCGAGGAGATCGAGACAGCCGACCCGAAGGGTGGGGCGCCCAAGGTTCGAAGGATCGAGCGGGACCTGTTCGACGCGATCGGCGATGCCGTCGACGAGCTGGGACGCGAAGCGCCGGGCGATGTGCTCGTGTTCCTCTCGGGCGAGGCGGAGATCCGGGATGCGGCCGATGCGCTGAACGGGAGGCTCCGGTCTTCCGCTCGGACGAAGCCGACCGAGATCCTGCCGCTCTACGGCCGGCTGAGCGCGGCCGAGCAGCACCGGGTCTTCGAACGGCGCCCCGGCACGGTCTCGCGGCGGGTCGTCCTCGCCACGAACGTCGCCGAGACGTCGCTCACGGTGCCCGGAATCCGATACGTGATCGATGCCGGTACGGCGCGCATCTCGCGCTATTCGGCCCGCAGCAAGGTGCAGCGGTTGCCGATCGAGGCGATCTCGCAGGCGAGCGCGAATCAGCGATCCGGACGATCCGGGCGCACGAGCGCCGGCATCGCGATCCGGCTCTATTCGCAGGACGACTTCGAGTCGCGTCCCGAGTTCACCGAGCCCGAGATCCGGCGCACCGGCCTGGCTTCGGTGATTCTGCAGATGCTCGCCCTGGGCCTCGGCGATATCGCGAAGTTCCCCTTCCTCACTCCCCCGGATCAGCGCGGGATCGCCGACGGCCTCGGACTGCTCACCGAGCTGGGCGCGGTCGAGGCGGTCTCGGCCCAGGACTCGGCTCGCGACCCGAAACGCGGCGGCCGGGGGTCGGCCCGCGGCGCGGGTCGCGCCAGGGGGTCCCACCGCATCACTCGGATCGGCCGGGAACTCTCCCGCCTTCCCATCGAGCCGCGCTTCGCCCGAATGGTGGTCGAGGCTCGCACGCACGACGTGGTGCCGGAGGTTCTGGCGATCGTCGCCGGGCTCACGATCCAGGATGTGCGCGAACGTCCGGCCGAGCAACGCGGGCGGGCTGATCAGCTGCACGCCCGATTCGCCGACCCGCAGGGCGACCTCATGACGCTGCTCAATCTGTGGAACTACGTGCGGGAGCGGCAGCAGGAGCTGTCGTCGAGCGCATTCCGCAGGCTCTGCCGCGACGAGTTCCTGAACTTCCTGCGCGTCCGGGAGTGGATGGACCTCTTCCGCCAGCTCTCGCGGATTGCGAAGGCACCGAAGCAAGAATCGGGTGCCCGGGAACCGAAGGGTGCTCCGCCCCGCGACCACGTGTCCTCGGATGAGGCCACGTTCACGTCCTCCGCGCCGTTCGAGCCGATCCATCGCTCGATCCTCGCGGGCCTGCTGTCGCAGCTCGGCGTGCGCGATGACCGTCAGGATCGCAGCACTCCGCCCCGTGGACGCGGCGCGACGGGTGCCGCGAAGCGCAAGCCGGCGCAGGAGTACCTGGGTTCGCGAGGCACCCGATTCGTGCTGTACCCGGGTTCGGTGCTCGCGAAGAAGCCACCGGAAGTGGTGATGAGCGTCGAGCTCGTCGAAACCTCGCGCCTGTTCGCGCGTTCGAACGCGGTGGTGGACCCTGCCTGGGCGGAGGAGCTCGCGGGCTCGCTCGCGAAACGGCAGCTGTCGGAGCCGCACTGGGAGCGCAAGCAAGGAGCCGCGGTCGCGTACGAGCGGGTCACACTGTACGGGGTGCCGATCGTGGATCGTCGACGGGTCGCGCTCGAGCGATTCGATCCGGTGCACGCGCGCGAGCTGTTCATCCGGCACGCGCTCGTCGAAGGCGATTGGGATTCGCCGCAGGCCTTCGACCGAGCGAACCGGCAACTGCGCCGCGAGCTCGAGCAGCTCGAGGAACGCACGCGTCGTCGCGACATCGTGAGCGACGATGAGACGATCTTCGAGTTCTACGACTCGCGAATCCCGGCGGAGGTCACGTCCACCCGGAGCTTCGAAGGCTGGTGGAAGCGGGCGCAGCGCGAGCAGCCGAAGCTGCTCAACCTTCGCCGAGAGGATCTGCTCGACGACTCCGATGCCGCTGGCGTGGACGAACGCGAGTTCCCGCGCGAGTGGCGCAGCGGGGACCAGACGCTGCGGCTGCGCTATCGCTTCGATCCGACGGCCGATGACGACGGCGTGACGGTGACCGTCCCGCTGCCGTTGCTGCCGCGACTCGACGGGGGCGAGTTCGAGCGGCTCGTGCCCGGTCTGCGCGAGGAACTCACGACGGCGCTCATCAAGACGCTGCCGAAAGCGATTCGCAAGCACGTGGTGCCCGCGGCCGACTGGGCGCGAACTCTGCTGGCGTCGATCGGACCCCGGCTCGACGGCCCGGCCACGGGCGGCGGGGAGGCCGTCACGGGCACCGCAGCCGATTCCGATTCGCTGACCGGGCTGCTCGCCTCGGAGATCCAGCGGCGCACGAGCGTGCGGGTCACGGCTGACGACTTCGACCCCACTCGCCTGCCCGCGCACCTCACCCCCACCTTCCGCGTGGTCGACGGTCGAGGCCGCACGATCGGGAGCGGCAAGGACCTCGCCGCGCTGCAGCAGGCCCATCGGTCGCGGGCGGAGTCCGGTGTCGCCCGTGTCGCGCAGGCCGCGCTTCCGAAGAGCGAGCTCGAGCGCAGCGGCGCGACGACGTGGGTGTTCGGCGATATCCCGAAGCACGTGGACACGGCCTTCGCCGCGGGACGCGGATCCGGTCGCGGCGCGGGCGTCGTGCGCGCATACCCCGCGCTCGTCGACCGCCGTACCGCAGTCGATCTCAAGCTCGTCGCGGACCCCGCCGAGCAGGCCAGGCTCTCGCGTCGCGGCATTCGTCGCCTGCTCGCCCTGAGTTCGCCCTCGCCTGCCAGCTACGTGAGGGAGCATCTCTCGAATCAGGAGAAGCTCCTGCTCGGTGCCGGCCCGTACCGCACACTCGATCAGGCAATCGCCGACGTGTCGCTCGCGGTCGCCGATCGGGTGATCCGCAGGCACGCCCCCGACGGACTCGCCTGGGGCGCCGCCGCGTTCGAGGCGATCGCCGACGACTACTCCCGAGCTCTGATCGATGAGATCTACCGGGCCATCGCCCTCACCGCGCGCGTGCTCGACGGGGCCCGCCTCGCTCGCAAGGCAATCGATGGTGCGAAGTCGATCCAGGTGCTCGGCCAGGTGGCCGGCGCAGCCGCCCAGGTGGACGCGCTCGTGTTCGACGGGTTCGTCTCCCGCACCGGACTCGCGCAGCTCGAACGCCTTCCGGTCTACCTCGAGGCGGTCGTGCTGCGCATGCAGGGTCTCACCGAGAACCCGGGGCGCGACCGTGCCTGGCAGAACGACGTCGATCGGGTCTCGGCCGCGTATGCGGAAGCCGGCGGCACCTTGCCGCTGCCGGTCGATGCTCCCGAACGGATGGAGCGCGTGCGCTGGATGATCGAGGAGCTGCGCGTCAGTCTCTTCGCGCAGCGCCTGCGCACTTCGGAACCGGTGTCCGCTCAACGGATCCTGAAGGTTCTGCGGGACGGATAGCCGCTTCGCGGTCGCCGGCTCAGCACGGTTCGGCATGACGACCGCCTCCTCCGCAGAACGAGAATCGCTGCCGCCCCCGCAACGGCGGAGGCGGCACTCCGAATGCGCGAAGCCGACGTTCGAAAGTGGAGAGGAGACGATGTCGCCCGGACTCCACCGGATGAGTCGCTTGGCGGTGCGACCGCGGATCCAGTCTTCACGGCGCTTCTCGTCGTAGAGCGTCCGATCCGCGCTCCGACCGTCGCGCAGATCGAGGTTCGTGTACTTCTGCCGACCGTCGACTTCGCCGAGGATCCCGGCTTCGACCAGTTCGAAGTCAACCCGGTACTCGCCACCGCCGGGTGCAGGGACCCGCACCTGCGTGCGGACGTCGTACCCGAGGGTGATGAGGCGGTACCGGCTCACGCTCTCCGCCACGGATTCCGCACCGCAGTCGGTGATCCGCAGCAGCCTCTCGGCACGGCGGACGCCTCTGCGGTCGACGCTGGCGTCGAGGCGCGCCAGCCAGCGTTCCCGGCGTTCGTGCACGTGCTGCGCCTGCCCGTCCGGCGGGTGGAACGCCGCGGGTTCGAGGGATCTCAGCGCGGCATCGGCCGCGGCGAGCGCCAGCTCCGGTCGATGCAGACGAGCGAGATCGGTGACGGTGCGATCCAGATCCGTCACGCGGAGCCCTTCGATCTCCGTGACCTCGGAGGAGCCGATCTGTGCGCGGCTGCGTCGCACGAGCGGCGAGTTCTCCGCGCTGCGAGCGCCCTCCAGGATGATCTCGGCTCTGGGTTCCCGGAGTCGATAGAGCGGAAGACCGTGGAGCGCCGCCGCAGAGGCCCCGGACCACACGGCGTTCGAGCTCTGTCTCGGTGCGAGCGCCAGTACGCGTGCCAGCAGTTGCTGTTCCGGCGCCCATCTGTTCCAGGTGTCGAGTCGGGCATAGACGCCGTGCGAAACCCGGAACAGGTGCCCGGAGATACGTTCGCGACGCAACGCCGAGAAGCTCCACCCCTCGTGCAGCAGGCGTTCCGTCGATCTGAGCTCCGCCCGGATCTCGGCGAGATGATTGCGAGGTGTCATCGCAGCAGCGTCTCAGCGCCGAACGGTTCGGGGCGCTCCTCCACAGGCCGCACCGCGCCGGAGCAATCGATCGCGCATAGACGCTCCATGTGTGCGGCGAGCACCGTCCTTTCTCGAGCATGCGTCGAGAAACTGCTGAGCGTTCGAGGAACGGTCGCACTTTCGAGAGAGGCCTCGGCTCAGCCGATTCTGACCGGGCGCTCGACAGCAACGCCTTCCCCCGATGGCAACGCCGGCGCTCGATGACGCCCCCGACGCCCCGACGCCCCGACGCCCCGACGCCACGCCGCCCCGGCGCGCGCCCCCGCGCCACCGCGCCACCCCGCCCGACCCCGCCCGCGGGCACCCCTCCGAACCGGGCTAAGCTGTTCTGCATGCAGCAGGCCCCAGCGATCGGCATCGACATCGGCGGCACCGGCATCAAGGGCGCCGCGATCGACACGGCCACCGGCGAGATGCTGACCGGTCGCCACCGCGTCCCCACCCCCGAGGGCGGCCGCCCCAGCGATATCGCGGAGGCCGTCGCGGTGATGGTGGCGGGCATCCGGGACGAGCTGGCCGAGAACGGCGCGCTCCCCCGTGAGACGGTGCCCGCGGTCGGCATCACCCTTCCCGTGGTCGTGCAGCACGGCATCGCGCGCACCGCCGCCAACATCGACAAGAGCTGGATCGGCACCGACGCCGTCCGGCTGTTCGCGGACGCGACCGGGCTCCCCTGCCTCGTGGTCAACGACGCGGACGCGGCGGGCATCGCCGAGACCGCGTTCGGCGCGGCGCACGGCGTCGACGGCGTGACCATGGTGCTGACCTTCGGCACCGGCATCGGCGTGGCCCTGATCCACGACGGCTGCCTCGTCCCGAACTTCGAGCTCGGCCACATCGAGCTCGACGGGCATCACCCCTACGAACGCTTCGCGTCTCCGAAGACGATCGAACGCGAGGGGATCACGATCCAGGACTGGGCGAAGCGCGCGGAGCGGCTGCTCGAGCACCTCGAGTTCATCACGCGACCCGACCGCTTCGTGATCGGCGGCAGCATCTCCAAGTCGTCCGACGAGTACCTGCCCTTCGCGAAGGTGAACGTTCCCGTCGTGCCCGCGCATTTCCGCAACAACGCGGGCATCGTGGGTGCCGCCGGCCTCGCAGCCCAGGCGCGCTGAACCGGCATTTCGGGCGCGTCGCCTCTGGCGCCGACCCCGCCCTCCACCACTAGAATCTGCTGGTGGGCATCTATCGTGATCTGAGTCGCAGCCCCGGAGTCTTCCGCATCCTCATGGCGCAGCTGACAGCGCGCTTCCCCTTCGGGATGCTGTCGATCACCATGCTGCTGCATATTCAACTGGGCTACGGCAACTACACCTCGGCCGGCGTCATCCTCGCCGCCGAGAGCGTCGGTCAGGCCGTTTCCGGGCCCCTCACCAGCCGCCTCATGGGCCGCTGGGGCATGCGTCCGGTGCTCACCGCAACGACGCTCGCGTGCTCGGCGTTCCTCGCCGTGATCGCGCTCACCCACCTGCCGCTCGGCGTGGTCACCGTGCTCTCGCTGCTCGTCGGTCTCACCACGCCCCCGGTCACTCCCGCCGTGCGCACCATCTACCCGAAGATGGTGCCGGGCAAGCAGCTGACCGCACTGTTCTCGCTCGATGCCTCCGCGCAGGAGATCATCTGGATCATCGGCCCGGTCGTCGCCGTATTCGTGTCGACGCAGCTGAACACCACGCTCGGCCTCCTCACGGCCGCGGCGTTCATGCTCGGCGGCGGACTCTGGTTCATCCTGAGCCCCGAGGTGGGCCGCGTGCGGATCCCGCGTGCGCGCCGGCGCTTCGGCGCGATCCTGTTCCGTCCGACCGTCATCGTCGCGACCGTCACCGGATTCTTCTTCGTCGCTTCGTTCGCCGCGATCGAAGCCGGGATCGTTGCCGCATTCGGGCACGAGGGCGTGGAGGCCGGAGTCCTGCTGGCGATCTTCTCGGCCGGCTCGATCGTCGGCGGCCTGCTTATCGGCCACCGCAGCATCTCGAAGTGGTCGCTGTTCTGGCGCGTGCTCATCGTGGCGCTCGGCACCGCGCTCTGCCTCGTCGCGCTGAACCCGTGGTGGCTCGCCGCGGTGCTCTTCGTCGGCGGCCTCGGCACCGCGCCGACCTTCACCGCGATCTTCTCGATCGTGAGCTCGACCGTGAAGTTCTCGGAATCGGCGGAGGCCTACGGCTGGGTCGGCACGGGCCAGCTGGTCGGCGTCGCACTCGGTTCGGCCTTCGCGGGCATCGCGATCGACCAGGCGGGTCCGAACGGCGCGATCCTCGTCTCGGCGATCCTGCTGATGCTGACCGCAGTGACCGCCGCCGTCAGCGTGCCCTGGATCCCGGATCTGCGCGGCCGCGACGCGAGCCCGCTGCCCGACACCGAGCCGGTGCAGCTGCCCGACGCGAACTGATCGGGTCCGGCTCCGGCCGGCCCCGATCGCGGAACCGATCGCGACGACGGGCCCCGTGCCGCCGAACCGACAGGCCCTCGACGGTCAGTTCGACCCGCTCCACGCAGCCGGGATCAGCGCCCACAGCACTTCCGCGCCGTCGACCCCGGTCGTCCAGGTGTGCGGGGCGCGTCCGGGGAAGGTGAGCGTGTCGCCCGCGACGAGCTGTTCCTCCCGGTCCGACAGCCGCAGGTGGAGCGAACCCGACACCACGTGCAGCACCTCGAGGTCGCAGTTGACGGTGTAGAGCGCCTCTCCTCCGCTGGCGTTCGGAGCGAGCGACGACCGGATCAGTTGCACCCGGGATTCGGAGCGGGGCGTCACCTGCCGCTCGAGCGCACCCTGCCCGCCCATGTTGATGCGCGGCGCGTCGTCGAGGGCGATCCGCTGCACCTCTGGCGGTTCGAACAGGCTGCCGATCGAGATCGAGAGCGCCTCGCAGATCTGCAGCAGCGTGGCGAGGCTCGGCGAGGTCGCATCGCGTTCGAGGCGGCTGAGGAACCCGCGGGTCACGCCGGTGGCCTCCGAGAGCTGCTCGAGGGTGAGGTTCTGGGCGAGCCGGCAGGCGCGCAGCTGCGCGCCGATCCTGACGTCACCGGACCCGGCTTCGGGGTTCACCGCTCGCATGGCGCCTCGTTTCGTGTCGTGCTCGCAATCGGTTCGCGTTGACCGTTCATCGGTCGCGGACCTATAGTCGAGGTGGAGTTCACCTCCACGCTTCACATGTTTACCACAGGTAAACACAGAAACCCAGATTTCACGAGAGGACCCGACGTGACCGATCACACGCCGCAGGGTCCCGTCGACGCGAGCCTCACGCCGCGCTACGCCGGGATCGCCACCTTCGCCAAGCTCCCCCGCATCGAGGACGTGCCCTCGGCCGACATCGCGGTGGTCGGCGTGCCCTTCGACACCGGTGTCAGCTTCCGCCCGGGCGCCCGCTTCGGCCCCTCGCACGTGCGCGAGGCCTCGCGCCTGCTTCGCCCCTACAACCCGGCTCAGGACGTCTCGCCGTTCGCGCTCAAGCAGGTCGTCGACGCGGGCGACATCGTGGCGAACCCGTTCAACCTGACCGAGGCCGTCGACCAGGTCGAGGCCGCGGCGACCGAGCTCGGCGAGCGGGTCGACAAGATCGTCACGATCGGCGGCGATCACACCATCGCCCTGCCGCTGCTGCGCGCCATCAACAAGAAGCACGGCCCCGTCGCCGTGCTCCACTTCGATGCGCACCTCGATACCTGGGACACCTACTTCGGCGCCCCCACCACGCACGGCACGCCCTTCCGTCGCGCGTCCGAGGAGGGCCTCATCGACATGACGGCCTCCATGCACGGCGGCACCCGCGGCCCGCTGTACGGCAAGCAGGATCTCGCCGACGACGCGATGCTGGGATTCCAGATCGTCACCTCCGAGTTCATCGAGGAGAACGGCGTCCCCGCCGCACTGGAACGGATCCGCACCCGCGTCGGCGACAAGCCGCTCTACATCTCGATCGACATCGACGTGCTGGATCCGGCCCACGCTCCCGGAACCGGCACTCCCGAGGCGGGCGGTCTCACCAGCCGCGAGATGCTCCGCCTGATCCGCGGCCTCGCCGACCTCAACATCGTCGGCGCCGACGTCGTCGAGGTCGCTCCGGCCTACGACCACGCGCAGATCACCGCGGTCGCCGCGAGCCACGTCGTCTACGAGCTCGTCAGCGCCATGGCGGGTCGCGAGTCCTGACGCAGAACCGCCGGCCCCGCGGACGCGGGGCCGGCGGCTTCCCTCCCGCTCTTCGCACCGGCCGCACCGGCAGCACCGGCGCACCGACTTCCGCAGCACCCGTTCAGAGGAGAACCCGACATGCCCACTCCCACCGAAGCGGCCGTGCTCGACGCCGCCGACGCCATCATCGACGCGTTCGCGGCCACCGACACCGCCGCCTACTTCGCGGGCTTCTCCGCCGACGCGAGCTTCATCTTCCACCCCGAGCCCGCTCGATTGAACTCGCGCGCCGAGTACGAGGCGCTGTGGGCCGGCTGGGTGGAGAGCGGTTGGAGGGTCACCTCCTGCAGCTCGACCGACCGCCTGGTGCAGGTGTTCGAGGGCGGCGCGGTCTTCAGCCACACCGTCGCCACGAGCATCGACTCGGCGGACGGCCCCGACTCCTACGTCGAGCGCGAGAGCATCGTCTTCCGCGCCGGGGCCGACGGCGGCCTCGTCGCGATCCACGAGCACCTCTCGACCGTGCCCGACGCGAGCGCCGAGACGAGCGCCGCCGCATGAGCAGCCCAGAGACGATGGCCGTCAACCTCGACGGCCAGGACGAGTCCGCGGGCCCCGTCCGCGGCACCCAGGGCGTGCTCCGGATCGGGATGATCTGGCTGGCCGCCAACCTGGTGGTCACGACCCTCCTCACCGGCACGCTCTTCGTGCCCGCCGTCTCGTTCGGCACCGCCAGCGCGATGATCCTGGTCGGCACTCTGCTCGGCGTGGTCGTGCTGGTGCTGGTCGGCAACATGGGCACTCGCACCGGCCTGCCGACCATGGCGCTCACGCGCGGATCGTTCGGGATCCGCGGCAGCGTCATCCCTGCCGCCGCGAACCTCATCATCCTGATGGGATGGAGCTGGGTCCAGGCCATGCTGGCCGGCGTCACCGTCAACTATCTCGTCCACGAGGCCACCGGCTTCTCGAACCCGGCCCTGTTCTCGGCCATCTGCCAGGGCATCGTCGTGGTGCTGGCCATCTTCGGCCACACCGGGATCTCGCGGGTCGAGCCCTGGCTCGCACTGCTCATCCTGATCGTGATGGGCTTCGTCTTCGCCGCCGCGTTCGGCGCGTTCAGCCCGGCCGAGTTCGCCGCGCTCCCCGTCGACACGAGCCTGGGCGGCACTCCGTTCATCACCCTCGACATGGTGCTCGCGACCGCCATCTCGTGGACGGTCCTCTCGGCCGACATGAACCGTCACGCGAAGAGCAGCACCGCCGGGATCGTGGGATCCGGCATCGGCTACACCCTCTCCACCTGCATCGCGATGCTGCTCGGTCTCGTCGCGTTCAGCACCGTGCTGCTGCGCGGCGGCGACGCGACGCAGTTCGACCCCGCAGTCATCGTGGGCGAGTTCGGCTGGCCGCTCGGCATCGCGATCTTCCTGTCGGTCATGGCGACCAACACCATGGTCGTGTTCGGCATGGTGACCTCGGTGGTGAACGCCCAGTCGCGCTGGCACCTGCGGTTCCTGCCGACCGCGATCGTGCTCGGCGTCGTCTCGGTCATCGGGTCCACCTTCCTGGGCCTGCTGAACCAGTTCACCGACTTCCTGTTCGTCATCAGCGCGTTCTTCGTGCCGGTGTTCGCGATCATGATCGCCGACTACTATCTGCTCAAACGACGCGGCTATTCGCGGCAGATCCTGCACGAGCGACGGGAGAGCCGGTACTGGTACTCGGGCGGGGTCAACTGGGTCGCCGTGGCCGTCTGGGTCATCGGCGCTGCGGCGTCCTACCTCATGTCGTACGTGATCCCGAGCCCCATCGGCGCCAACATCCCGGCCTTCGCGCTGAGCTTCCTGCTCTACCTCGGTCTCATGTACGGCCTCGGCGGCGTGCGCGGCCTGGGACTGCGCGACCCTCGCGATGCGGAGCCGACCGGGCACCTGCTCGACGGAGCGGACGCCACGAGCGCGCTGCGCCTCGAAGACCCGAGCACGACGCGCTCACCTCGCGCGGAGTGAACGGATGCTCATCGACCTGAGCCATCCGCTCGAGACCGGGATGCCCGTCTTCCCCGGCGACCCCGAGGTGCGGATCGAGCCGGCGCTCGCGGTGCCCGCGGACGGCGTCGCGGTCGCCCGGCTCGACCTGGGATCCCACGCCGGGACCCACATCGACGCTCCGGCGCACTCGATCGTCGGCGGAGCGACGGTCGACGAGCTGCCGCTGGAATGGCTGGTCGGCGAGGCGCTCGTGGTGCGCGTCGCCGATCCCCGCCCCGACACCGCCTACGAGGTCGAGGATCTCTCGGACGCACTGCCCGAGCGGCTGCCTCCGGCCGTCCTGATCGCCACCGGGTGGGACACCCGTTTCGGCTCCGATGCCGCGTTCACCCATCCCTTCGTCGGCGCGGACCTCGCGGAGCGGCTCTGGGACGCCGGGGCCCGCGTGCTCGGCGTCGACACGCTGAGCCCGGACTCGACGCCGCGCGCCGTCTCGGGCGAGGGGCTACCGGTGCACGAGCAGTGGCTGGGTCGCGGCGGCGCCATCGTCGAGAATCTGCGCGGGCTCGGTCAGCTCCCAGCGAACGTGCGGGTTTCACTGCTGCCACTCCGGATCTTCGGCGGCGACGGTTCACCGATCCGCGCGATTGCAGAAACGACGGTTTCCGAAGCCGTCCATCCCTGAACCCTCGGGATCCGTAGCCATAACCGGTGACCCGCGCGGGAATCCGGAGCTAGTGCTCCCCGTCCGGGTGTGCCAAACTGGCTGCAACCACGCTAACGACGAAGTTCACAAGGAGTGTGTCATCCATGGGCAAGTACGCCGTCATCAATCCCGAGACCGGTGAGACCGTCAAGGAGTACCCCGACGCCACCGCGGCGGAGATCGAGAGCGCGCTCGAGAGCACGCAGCGCACCTACCAGGAGTGGTCGCGCACCACCACGGTCGCCGAGCGCGCCGCCCTGGCACACCGCGCCGCAGAGCTCTTCGAGGAGCGCAAGGACGAGCTGGGCGCCATCATCAACCGCGAGATGGGCAAGCCGCTCGACCAGTCGATCGGCGAGGCGGAGTTCTCGGGTGCGATCACCGAGGCGTTCGCCAAGAACGCCGAGAAGTGGCTCGCCGACGAGGAGCTCGAGGTCGAGGACGGCCTGAAGAGCTTCTTCCGGTTCCAGGGCATCGGCGTGATCCTCGGCATCATGCCGTGGAACTACCCCTACTACCAGGTCGCCCGCTTCGCGGTCCCGAACCTGATCCTCGGCAACACCGTGATCCTGAAGCACGCCGAGCAGTGCCCCGAGTCGGCACTCGCGCTCGAGCAGATCTTCCTCGACGCTGGCTTCCCCAAGGGCGCCTACGTCAACGTGTTCGCCACCCACGAGCAGATCTCCACCATCATCGCCGACGACCGCGTCCAGGGCGTCTCGCTGACCGGTTCGGAGCGCGCGGGCTCGATCGTCGCGGAGCAGGCCGGCAAGCACCTCAAGAAGTGCGTGCTCGAGCTCGGCGGCTCGGACGTCTTCATCGTGCTCGACACCGCTGACATCGACCACGCGGTCGAGCACGCGGTCGGCGGCCGCATGGAGAACACCGGCCAGGCCTGCAACGGCTCGAAGCGCATCGTCGTGCTCGACACCGTCTACGACGAGTTCTCGAAGAAGTTCGAGGAGGCCATCGCCGGCCAGTCGCTCGAGGCGGGCAACTACGGCCCGCTCTCGTCCGAGAAGGCCACCGAGACCCTCAAGGCTCAGGTGCAGGGCGCGATCGACCAGGGCGCGGAGGTGCTCGTGGGCAACAACTCGCCCGAGGGCAACTTCTACACCCCGACCGTCATCGGCGGCGTGACCCCCGAGATGGACGTCTACCGCCAGGAGCTCTTCGGTCCCGTCGCGCAGCTCTACAAGGTGTCCAGCGATGAAGAGGCGATCCGCCTCGCCAACTCGTCGCCGTACGGCCTCGGCTCCGTGGTCATCGCCGACGACCTCGAGCGCGCCGAGCGCGTGGGCAACCAGCTCGACGTGGGCATGGTGTTCATCGGCGGCGCCGGCCTCGAGGGCGCGGACGTGCCCTTCGGCGGCGTGAAGAAGTCGGGCTACGGTCGCGAACTCGGCAAGGGCGGCATGCTGGAGTTCGCCAACAAGAAGCTCTTCCGCTTCGCCGAGTAATCCACTCGCACGCAGAGGGCCCGGGATCCTGGCGGATCCCGGGCCCTCTGCGTGTTCCGAGTCGGAGCGGCCCAGCGCTAGGCGCCGGGCACGTGGCGCTCGTCCGCGCCGTCGTACGCCGACAGCGGCCGGATCAGCGCGTTCGATGCCGCCTGCTCCATGACGTGCGCGGTCCACCCCGTCACGCGAGCGGCGATGAAGAGCGGCGTGAAGATCTCGGTGTCGAAGCCGAGCAGACGATATGCGGGGCCCGACGGGTAGTCGAGGTTCGGGTAGATCCCCTTGCGCGCCACGAACTCGCGTTCGAGCGTCTCGTAGAGCTCGGCCAGGCCGGCATCCCCCGACTCGTCGAGCAGCACCCGGAGGGCGCGATCCATGGTCGGCACGCGGGAGTCCCCGTGCTTGTAGACCCGATGGCCGAAGCCCATGATCTTACGCTTCTCGGCGAGCGCGCGATCGAGCCAGGGGACGACGGCGTCGGCGGATCCGATCTCGTCGAGGATGTGCATGACCGCTTCGTTGGCGCCGCCGTGCAGCGGCCCTTTCAGCGCTCCGATCGCGCCGACCACCGCCGAGTAGAGGTCCGAGGTCGTGGACGCGATCACCCGGGCGGTGAAGGTCGACGCGTTGAAGGAGTGCTCGGCATAGAGCACCATCGAGATGCGGAAGACATCGACCGCCGCCTCGGAGGGAGCTCTCCGAACGTCATCCAGAGGAAGTTGCGGGCGTAGTCGAGGTCGTCCCGGGGCGGGATGGGGTCCTGCCCGCGCCGTCGGCGCTGGACCGCGGCGACGATGGTCGGTATCTGCGCGAACAGGTACGCCGAGCGCCCGAGGTCGAGCTCGCGATCGGTCCAGCCGCCGGGCCGGTGGAGGGTCTCGTCGAAGGTGCCCAGCTGACTCACGACCGTGCGCACGATGTCCATCGGATGCGCATCGCTCGGAAGCGTGTCGAGCAGCGCGAGCGTTCGCGGATCGAGCGGGCGCAGCGAGCGTTCCAGCGACTCGAACGAGGCCAGCTGCTCGCCCGTCGGCAGCTCGCCGTTCCAGAGCAGGTACGCCACCGCCTCGAACGGCTGGGTCGCGGCGAGCTCCTGCACCGGGTACCCGCGGTACAGCAGGCTGTTGCTCTCGGGGTTGACCTTCGAGATCGCGGTCGTGTCGACCACGACCCCCGCGAGGCCCTTCCTGATCTCCGTGTCGGTCATCTTCGACTCCTTCGTCGCGTTTCGGCTCGTCCTGCGCAGTCGCAGGATCTCATGCGCGGCTCGGCGAACCCTGCGACCCCAGCGCTCCGCCGGGGTCGCGGGATCGCACTAGCGCTCGACCTCGAAGTTGAACACTCCGGAATCGAATCGGTTGTACTCCTCGTAGTCGACCAGGTCGTAGAGGTCCGCCCGGTGCTGCATCCGGTCGAGGCTACCCCGCAGGTGCCCCTCCTCGTTCAGCGCGTCGAGTGCCCGGCCGGTCGCGCCCATCGCGATGCGCAGCATCGATACGGGCCAGATCACGATGTTCATGCCGACGTCGGCGAGCTGCCGGGCGCTGAACAGCTCGCTCTTGCCGAACTCGGTCATGTTCGCGAGCAGTGGCACGTCGACCGCCCTGCGCATCGTCTCGAACTCCTCGAGCGTGCGCATGGCCTCCGGGAAGATCGCGTCGGCGCCCGCATCGACGAGCGCCTTCGCCCGGTCTACGGCGATGTCCAACCCCACCGGCCCATCCACGGTCGCACGGATATCGGTGCGCGCCATGATCAAGAAGTTCGGGTCTCGGCGCGCATCGACCGCTGCCCGGATCCGCTTCACCGCGGTGTCGACGTCGACGACGGCCTTGCCGTCGAGGTGGCCGCACCGCTTGGGATTGATCTGGTCCTCGATATGGCATCCCGCGATCCCGGCGTTCTCGAGGCTCTGGACGGTGCGGGCGACGTTCATCGGCTCGCCGAAGCCCGTGTCGGCGTCGATGATCGCCGGCAGCTCGGTCATGCGGGCGATCTGCTCGCCGCGCCCGGCGACCTCGGTGAGGGTGGTCAGGCCGATATCGGGCAGCCCCAGGTCTGCGGCCAGCACCGCGCCGGAGATGTAGACGCCGTCGAAGCCCTTCCGCTCGATGAGCCGGGCGGAGAGCGGGTTGAAGGCACCGGGGAAGCGCAGCAGCTCGCCGCTCGCGAGACGCTCGCGGAGGATCCGGCGCTTCTCCTCGGGAGTGGTCTGGGAATACAGCATCAGAAGAGTCCCTTCGGGGCGGCGGCGAGGTCGAGGATTCCGGGGGCCGCGACGATGTTCAGCTCGCGCACCTCCTCGCGGGTCAGCTCCGGCAGGCGCTGCACGAGCTCGAGGAAGCGCTCGATCTCGGCGGGCTCGAGCACGGGCTCGGCCAGGGTCCGGAACTTCGCGATGTAGTTCTCGCGGGCGAAGGGACGCGCACCGAGCGGATGGGCGTCGGCGACGGCGATCTCGTCGACGATGGTCGTGCCGTCGGCCAGCACGATCTCGACGCGACCGCCGAACGCCTTCTCGTCGGGGTCCTCGGAGTGGTACCGACGGGTCCACTCGGGATCCTCCGCGGTGGTGATCCTGTGCCACAGCTCGACCGTGTCGGGACGCCCCGCGCGCTCGGGCGCATAGGAGTCGACGTGGTGCCATCCGCCGTCCTGCAGCGCGACGGCGAAGATATACGGGATCGAGTGGTCGAGGGTCTCGCGCGAGGCCTTCGGATCGTACTTCTGCGGATCGTTCGCGCCGGAGCCGATCACGTAGTGGGTGTGATGGCTCGTGTGCAGCACGATCGACGCGACGTTCGCGGGGTCCGCCAGCTCCGGGTGCGCGCCGTGCAGTTTACGCGCGAGGTCGATCCAGGCCTGCGCCTGGTACTCGGCCGAGTGCTCCTTCGTATAGCTGTCGAGGATCGCGCGCTTCGGCTCCCCCGCGGCGGGCAGCGGCACCTCGTACGCGGCGTCCGGTCCGTCGAGCATCCAGGCGATCACGCCGTCCTCGCCCTCGTAGATCGGCGCGGGCGCGGTCTGACCGCGCATGGCGCGGTCGACGGCCTCGATCGCCATCTTTCCCGCGAACGCCGGGGCGTGGGCCTTCCAGGTCGAGATCTCCCCTTGCGGCTCTGCCGGGTGGCCGTGGTGGTGTGCAGCGCCTGCGCGACCGCCTGCGCGATCACCGGGGTCCCGAGGCCGAGCAGCGTCCCGATGCCGGCGGCCGCGGACGGGCCGAGGTGGGCCACGTGGTCGATCTTGTGCCGGTGCAGGCAGATCGCGCGCACGAGGTCCATCTGGATCTCGTATCCGGTCGCGATCGCCCGGACCACCGCGGCTCCGTCGCTGCCGACGTGCTGGGCGACCGCGAGGATCGGCGGGATGTTGTCGCCGGGGTGCGAGTACTCGGCGGCGAGGAAGGTGTCGTGGTAGTCGAGTTCGCGCACCGCGACCCCGTTCGCCCAGGCCGCCCACTCCGGGCTCGACAGTCCGGCATCGGCGCCGGTGCTCGGCAGGCCGAAGATCGAGGAACCGGCACCGCCCGTCGAGGCCGGATGGGCGAGCGCCTGCGCACGTGCCGCGACGATCGGTCCGCGGTTCACCGATGCCGCGGCGACCGAGGCGTTGTCGATCACCCGGTTGATGATCATGTCGACGACGTCCGCGTCGACCGCGACCGGGTCCGACGCGACCTCCGCGATCTTCCAGGCCAGCTGGCCCTCGCGGGGCAGCTCCTCTTCGCTCCTGTGGACGCGGACATGGTGGATGACGGTCATGGCGTGCCTTCCGTGGGGGTCGGGGACGAGCCCGCGAGGGAGCTCAGGATCGAGACGAGCGCGTTGTGCAGATGGACATGGGTGGCGTGCGCGGCGAGCGCGGCGTCGCCCGCGGCGATCGCACCGGCGATCAGCGCGTGCTCGCCCGCGGAGGCGATGAGGCGCTCGGGGTTGTCCTTCGCGAGCTGGCGGACCCTGACGAGGTGCGTGTGCACGGTGCGCAGCGCCGAGGCGAGGTAATCGTTGCGGATCGCGTCGCCGACCGCAGCGTCGTACGCGGAGATGAGCTCGTAGTAGCCCGCGTGCGCGGCCGGATCGGCGAGCCCGGGGCTCGCGGTCGCGGCCACGCCGAAGGACTCGGCGAGTTCGGTGAACACCGCGGCATCCCCCGCACCGCCGCGGCTCGGACGGCGAGCTCCTCGAGCCCGCGTCGCAGTTCGAAGAGGTTGCGGATGTCGTCCTCGTCGATCCCGGCGACCACCGTGACCCGCGGCGACTGCTGCACGACGAAGCCCTCCGAGCCGAGCCGGACGAGCGCCTCTCGCAGCGGTGTGCGGCTGATGCCGAGCCGCGCCGACTGCTCGACCTCGCCGAGCACCGCTCCCGCGGGGAGCACGCCGGTCTGGATCTCCTCGAGGAGCGCCGCATAGGCGCGCTCGACCGCGGTCGTGCGTCCCCCGATGTTCACCGCCATGCTCTATGTATACACTCATGCCGACTTATCCGCAACGGATCCGCCGATATCGCATCTGTGCATGCAGAACGCGAGAGGGGTCGGCACCGAACCGGCCGGATGTCCGCGCTCACCGCTAGACTTCGCCCATGTCGCAGTTCGTTCCCGTCGCCCCCGCAGCACCCACCGTCTCCGCGGCGCTCGCGGGCGCGCTCGCCCGCCACACCGCGCAGGGCTTCGCCCGTATCGCACGGGTCAACGCCACGCTGGTCACCGACCTCGAACAGCACGGCATCGGGGTCACCATGGTCGGACACGAGGTCGCGACCATCGCCTCCGCGGACGCCTTCGCTCGCGCGACCGGTACGCTCGCGGTGGCCGTCACCACCACGGGTCCCGGCTTCACGAACGCACTCACCGCACTCGCCGAGACCACTCGCGCGCGCGTGCCGCTCATCGTGCTCGCGGCCGACGCCCCGACCACGGGCAACCGCCCCTGGGACGTCGACCAGGAGATGCTGGCGGCGGCGCTCGGCGTCCGCACCCTGACCGTCACGCCCGACAACATCGACGCGATCGTCGACCGCGCGGTCGACTCCGCGCTGCGCACCCGGCGCCCGGTCGTGCTGTCGGTCGCCATCGACATCATCGGAGCGCCCGCTTCGCCCACCGGCTCGCGAGGTATCGACCTCTCGGATCCGGCGGTCATCCGATCGCTGAGCGCCGCGACCCTCCCCTCCGCCGCTCCGACCCCCGCGGCGATTCCGCACCCGCCCACGGGCGTCAACCCGGTCGAGCGCACCTCGGCCGTGCAGGCGCTGACGGTCGCCATGCGACCGGTGATCATCGCGGGACGGGGCGCCTGGCTCTCGGGCGCGGCGACCGAGCTGGGCCTCATGGCCGACGCGCTGGGCGCGATCACGGCCACGACTGCGCTTGCGCGCGGGATCTTCCCCGCTCAGCACTTCGACCTGGGCGTCGTCGGCGGCCTCGGGCAGGAAGCGGCGATGCGGCTCATCTCGGAGGCCGACGCGGTGCTCGTGGTGGGAGCGAGCCTCAACTCCTTCACCACCGCGAGCGGCACCCTGTTCGGCCCGCACACCACCGTCGTGCGCGTCGACGTCGACGACGTCCCCGCGCCCGAGGCGGACCACGAGATCGTGCAGCACCGGCTCCGCGGCGACGCCTCCGCCGTGCTGCGCGAACTGCGCGAGACCCTCGCGCTGTCCCGGCCCGCGCCGAGCGGATGGCGCGAGCGGGTGCCGGGGCTCGAGCCCGGCGGCGCACTCCGCGTGCGCGACACCGGATTCGCCGAGCACCCCACGGGCATCTGCGCCGACGGGCTCCTCGATCCGCGTTCCGTCGCCGCGCGCCTCGCCGAGCTGCTTCCGGCCGACCGGTACGTGGCCACGGACGGCGGATCGGCGATCGCCTGGTCCGGCCGGTACTGGCCGGTGGCCTCGCCCGCTCGATCCATCATGGTGGGTTCGGCGTTCCGAGCCATCGGCCTCGGCTGCGCTTCCATCGCCGGCGTGGCCGCCGCCGCCCCCGAGTCCACGGCGGTGCTGTCGACGGGCAGCGACCCGGGGCTGCAGGCGCTCGACGACGTCGAGACCGCGATCCGCACCGCGCAACGCTGCGTGATCGTGGTCTGGAACGACGGCTCCTCCGCCGCCGACTTCGCGGCTCTCGCGAACGCCCTCGGAGCGCAGGGTGTCTCGGTCACCGAGATCGCCCACCTCGACGCCCTGGCGGCCTGGAGCGCGGCCGGTGGGAGGGGCACGATCCTGCTGGACTGCCGCGTCTCGCCGACCGTGCCGAGCTACGTCCCCCGCACCCGTTAGATCGGAGCAGCGCGGCGAGGCCGCCAGAGCGCCTCGCCGCGGGGCCGCCGAAGAGCGTCTCGTTCGCGCTAGCGGTCGAGCAGGACACCAGAGAAGTAGTCGGCCACCAGCTCGGGTGCATCGAGCGGCAGCACGGCCGCGACATAGTGATCGGGGCGCACGACGACGACGGCGCCCGCACGGTCGATGCCCCGCTGTTCGAAGATGTCGTCTCCGGGCAGCGCCGCATAGACCTTCTCGTAGTCGGTGAGCCCGAACGGACCGCTCGCCGGCAGGAAGAGCTTCGGCACCGACGCCAGCTCGACCTGATCGTGCGGCCGCTGGTAGACGGCCTTCACGTCGAGCAGCGAGTCGATGTCGGCGCCCTCCGGCGTGTAGCGCCGCACCGGAGATGCCGGGTTCTCCAGCATCCACGACGCCCACTCGGCGAGGCGCTCCCCCGCCTGATCGGCGAAGGCGTAGACCCGGAACCGCCCGTCGGCCCGGTGGTGGTGACCGAGGTGCACCGGCACGGCGTCGGCGACGCGCGTCGTCATCACCGATTTGAAGCGCTTGCCCAGCGGGAAGCCCGTCGCCAGGTCCTGGTGCTCGCCGTTCCCGGTGAGCATGGACTCCGTGTACTGGGTCATGAAGCCGGCGGGGAACTCGGCGGTGGCGACGTAGAAGTCCTCCAGCTCGGACGGCGAGTCGAACTCCTCCGGCTTCTTCGCCATGAGCGACGACCACTCACGGTCGAAATCGATCAGGTTCTTCGACGTGACCCAGCGCTCGTCGGAGTAGGTCTTCAGCAGCGACTCGGGGCTGCGCCCTTCGAGCACGTACCCGAGCTTCCAGCCGAGGTTCCAGCCGTCCTGCATCGACACGTTCATGCCCTGTCCGGCCTTCGCGCTGTGGGTGTGGCACGCGTCTCCCATCAGGAAGACCCGCCCCTTGCCGTCGGGAGAGCTCGCGGCGTCGTCGAAGCGGTCGGTCAGGCGGTGGGCGACCTCGTACACGCTGTGCCAGGGGACGTCGCGCACGTCGAGGGTGTAAGGGTGCAGGATCGCGTTCGCCCGCGCGATGACCTCGTCGAGCGGGGTGTGCCGCACCCGACCGCCGTCGTTCTCGTCGGTCTCGCCGAGATCCACGTAGATGCGCGCCAGATGGTTGCCCTCGCGCGGAATGTGCAGGATCGACCCCGCCTCGGAGTGGATGATGCACTTCTTGCGGAAGTCGGGGAAGTCGGTGACCGCGAGCACGTCCATGACGCCCCAGGCGTGCAGGGAGGTGGATCCGGCGAGCGAGCCGCCGATGGCGCGGCGGACGGAGGACCTGGCGCCGTCTGCGCCGATGACGTACTTCGCGCGGACCACGATCTCCTCCTCGGGCCGGTCGCCGTCCGCCTTCTCCGTGTTGATCCCGGCTCCGCTGAAGCCCGAGACCTTGCGGAGCGTCACCGACACCGGATACTCCCCCTCGCCCGTGACCTCGAGGTCGACGAATTCGGTGCCGTAGTCGATGTCGCCGCGTGCCGGCGCTCGCCGCGCGTAGTCGGCGAAGTAGTCGATCACGCGCGCCTGATTGACGATGAGGTGGGGGAACTCGCTGATGCCGTGCGGGTCGTCGGGTGTGGTCGAGCTGTGGACGATGTTCGCCGGCTGCGCGGGGTCCGGGGTCCAGAAGCTCGTCTCGGTGATCTGATAGGCCTCCTGGATGATCTGCTGCGCGAAGCCGAAGGCCTGGAAGGTCTCGACGCTGCGCGCCTGGATGCCGTCGGCCTGCCCGAGCACCAGCCGGCCGTCTCGGCGTTCGACCACCCGCGTCACCACGTCGGGGAACTGCGCGAGCTGCGCCGCGGCGACGATGCCGGCGGGGCCTGACCCGACGATGAGCACATCGATCTCGCTCGGGAGCTCCTCCGGCCGATCGAGGCCGACGCCGGCCGCGGGGGCGATCCGCGGGTCTCCCGATACGTACCCGTGGTGGTGGAACTGCATGGCTTCTCCTTCACTGCGCTGTGACGCCGGGCCGAGTTTCGGGGACCCACCCCGGAATTGTGTTCAATAGATGAACACCAAGTTTGAATAATGCACACACATCATATGTCGCGCGCGCCCGGCGCACAACGCGCCGGCACCCCCGCGGTGCACTCCGCGGGACCCCGCCCGATCCGCCACAATGGTCGCATGGTTTCTCCCGCCGAGACGCCGGCGGGCACCGCCGGATCGCAGACGCTCGACCGCGGCCTCCGAGCCCTCGAAGCGCTCGCCGACGCCGAACGCCCGCTGTCGATCAGCGAGCTCGCCGAGTCCCTCGGCGTCCACCGATCGAACGCCTACCGGATCCTGAGGACCCTGGAGGAACATCGCTTCGTCCTGCGCGACGACGCCGGCCTCATCAAGCTCGGTCCGAGGCTCGCCGCACTCGGCCGCGGAGCCGCGTCGACCCTGCACTCGGCCGCCCTGCCCGAGCTGACCGGATTCGCCAACGCGGTCGGCATGACCGCGTTCGTGACCGTGCTCGACGGCACCGAGGTCATCACGCTCGTCAGCGTCGAACCCCGCCGCATCCACGCGACCGTCGCGCAGCGTCCCGGCACCCGGCACCCGGCAACCGCCGGCGCCCCCGGGCACGCGATCGAGGCCTCCTCTCTCCGACCGAACGGGCCGCGGTCTTCGGGATTGCACCCCTGAGCGAGGGCGCCGAGCAGTGCCGGATCGACGGCTACGCGCTGAGCCACGACGAGGTGATCCGCGGGGTCACCTCGATCGCGGTGCCGTTGCGTCTCGAAGGCGAGCCCCCGGCAGCGCTCGCCGTGGTGCACATCGGCGTCCCCGACGACGTCGCGGAACTCGGACTCGAGATGCGCCGGGCAGCCGCGCGGATCGTGCGGGCGGCCGGCTGAGGGTCCGGTCGACGGCCTTGCCGCCGACCGGACCCCGCCCGGATCAGGCGGCCTTCTCCCACACGAAGTGGCCGCGCTGCTGGATCTCCTCATGCTCGGGGCCGAGGGGGATCCCGGTGCGGTCCCGGAGCAGCAGCGTCGCGACGAACGCGATGGCCATGACTCCGGCGATGTAGAAGGCCACCGCCAGGGAGGTGCCGGTCTCGGCCACGAGCCAGGCCGAGATCATCGGCGCGAAGGCACCGCCGAGGATCGCTCCGATGGCGTAGGCGATGGAGACGCCCGAGTAGCGGATCGACGCGGGGAACAGCTCCGCGAAGTAGGCCGCCTGCGGGCCGTAGGTGAGTCCGTTGCCGATCGCGAACAGCGCCAGGCCGAGGAACAGCAGCCAGACGTTGCCCGTGTTCACCAGCGGGAACAGCACGAAGATGACGGCGAGGAACGCGATCCACCCGGCGATGTAGGTGTTGCGGCGGCCGATGCGGTCCGAGATGGCCCCGGCGAAGAAGGTGACGGCGAGCCAGACCAGCGACGCCCCCGCCACCGCGAGCAGCACCGGCGTGCGCTCCATCCCGACGAGCCCGCCCTCGGCGATCGGCGTCGTCGCGTAGTTCTGGATGTACCCGCCGGTCGTCATGTATCCCGCCGCGTTGTTGCCCGCGAAGGTGAGGGCGGCGAGGATCACGAGCAGCCAGTGCTTCTTGAAGAGCTGCACGATCGGGACCCGCGTCTGCTCCTTGCGCTCCGAGATCTCGGCGAAGACCGGGCTCTCCTCGACCGCACGACGCACGAAGATGCCCACGACCACGAGCACGAAGCTGAGCAGGAACGGGATGCGCCACCCCCACTCGAGGAACGCTGCACCGGGCGAGATCACACCGGTCATGAGCGCGAGCACGCCGGAGGCGAGCAGCAGGCCGACGGGCACCCCGATCTGCGGGTAGGCGCCCATGAGGCCGCGCCGATTGCCCGGCGCGTGCTCGACGGCCATGAGCACGGCCCCGCCCCACTCGCCGCCGGTCGAGAGCCCCTGCAGGATGCGCAGCAGCATGAGCAGCACGGGCGCCAGCATGCCGACCTGCGCGTAGGTGGGCAGCACGCCGATGAGCGTGGTCGCCGCGCCCATGAGGATCAGCGTGATCACGAGCATCGCCTTGCGGCCGAGCCGATCGCCGAAGTGACCGGCCAGGAAGGCGCCGAGAGGCCGGAACAGGAAGCTCACGCCGACCGTCGCGAACGAGATGATCGTCGCGGCCTGGGGGCCGGCTGGCTTGAAGAAGAGCTCGCCGAACACGAGCCCCGCTGCGCTCGCGTAGAGGAAGAAGTCGTACCACTCGATCGTGGTACCGATGACGGTCGCGGCGGCGACTCTGCGCAGCTCTCGCGGGGAGGACGCGGGTGCGGGTGCGGAAGACATGGCGATGGGGACTCCTTTGTCGGCGGCCAACTAGTGAACGCAATGTGCGTTATCTGAACACCAATTCGAGATGTTCACCCTAACAGGAGTTCGCCCGCGCTGTCGCGCGCTCACCGGATCAGGTGCACGACGTGCCGCACCTCCGACGCATCCCGATGCCCGTCGGCCACGAAGAACGCGCGCTGCAGCTCCGCGAATTCCGGCTCGGCGGTCTCGAACCGCACCTGCACCCGAAAGTACGGCGGGCCGTCCTGCGCAGCGGGAACCCGGACTCCCACGGCACGGATCCCGATGAGTCCGCCACCGCCGGTCCTCGCGGAATACCGCGCGTCGATCTCGACGGCGGCATCGACGCGCACCAGCTGCCGGTCCCCGCCGCCGGGCAGGATCTCCGCCCGCAGCCTCCCGATCCCCAGGAGCTCCGCGCCCTCGCCCGGCATCGCGCACAATTCGCCCCCCAGCACCGGGGTGAATCGGCGGCGCCCGTCCCGCGTCTCACCGAAGTCCAGCGGTTCGCCGAGTTCGACCCGGATCTCGGCGACCGGCATCGCCTCGAGCCGCGGCCCGCCCCGCACCGCACCGCCGGAGCTCATGCCGCGCCGGAACGGTGCTGCAGCGCATCCTGCGGCGCATCGGCCTGCCGACGCACGCCGAGCGACGGTCGCGCAGCGAGTTCGGACGGATGAAACCCGGCCGCCCGCTTGTACTCTGCCGCGATCTCCTCGAGTTCCGACGCCGAGATCGCCTCGTGCACGTCGCCGAACCCCTCGGGTGCGCGTTCGTAGGCCAGCTGCATGACGCGCTCGGGGCCGGTCTGCCGCGTCAGTTCGAGCAGCCGGGCAGTCGCGGGTCGCCGATCCAGCTCGTACGCGGCGAGCGCCGCCGGGACGCCTGCCGCAGTGCCGCCGAGCGCGACGTGGTACGCGAGCGTCCGAGCGTCGAGCGTCGCCTGCGAACCCCCGTTCGAGCCGTTCGGATACATGGCGTGCGCCGCGTCGCCGAGCAGGGTCGTACGCCCGAAGGTCCACTGCGGGATCGCGTCGCGGTCCACCATGGGGTACTCCAGCAGTTCCTCGGCGCCGGCGATCGTCCCGGGGACGTCGAGCCAGTCGAAGCGCCAATCGGCGAACAGTTCGGCGATCGGCGCGCGTTCGACCTGTCGGTTCCAGTCAGCGCCCGAGACGCCGCCGCCCCGACGCTCCGCGATGAAGTTGACCCGGATCCGTCCGTCCTCGCACGGTCCGCTCAGCGGATAGGCGACGAACTTCTGCTCGGCGTCGCCCGCCATGATCATGGTGCGTCCGTCCAGGAACGGCTCGACGAGGGCGGTGCCGCGCCAGAGAGTGAGCCCGCCCCATCGCGGCCCGCCCTCCTCGGGATAGCACAGCGAACGCGCGACCGAGTGGATCCCGTCCGCGGCGACGACCAGATCACCTGCGAGGTCGACGCGTTCGCCGCCGTCGACCTCGAAGGTCGCGACCGCCCGGTGTTCGGCATCTCCGGGCTCGAGCGCCACGAGCGAGTGGCCCAGGCGGATGACCTCGCCGAGGCGCTCCTCGACGAGATCTCGGAGGAGGAGCTGCAGGCGACCGCGATGCACCGAGAGCTGCGGCCAGGCGTAGCCCGCATCACGCCCCCGAGGCTCGCTCCAGATCGCCTGCCCGTGCCGGTTGAAGTACGAGAGGGTACCCGGTTCGACGCCGAGTGCCGCGATCCGGTCGGCCACCCCGAGTTCGGTGAGCTCGCGCACGGCGTGCGGCAGGAGGTTGAGCCCGACGCCCAGACCCCGGATCTCGCGACTGCGCTCGGCGATCACGATGTCGCGGAATCCCGCGGCCTCCAGGCTGAGTGCGGTGATGAGGCCTCCGATACCGGCCCCGACGATGACGATCTGCATAGGAGATTCCCCGTTTCGATTGGAGTCCGCGCTCAGCGCAGACGGAACACCCGGATGACGACGCGTCCCGGTTCGGGTCGCGCGTAGCCGACGAACTGCGATGCGACGAGCCAGTGCAGCTCCTCGCACTCGGTCTGGAACACGAAGGCCGTGCGGTAGTACAGCTCGTCCTCGCCGATGACTTCCCCGGCTTCGAGCCGATCAGCTGCGCTCGGCGAGATCCGCCAGTATCCGCGATTCACGACGTCGATCGCCACCGGCCCGTTGCCGGTCCGAGCTTCGATGAGGTACCGGGCGTCGAGGCGCGCGGTGAGACCCGAGCCGACCCACCAGTCGCCTCCGCCGGGGAGCACCCGGCCGCTGAGCAGCGGCCCGTCGAACTCGCCTCCGACGATCGCGGCGAAGTGCAGTCCCTCGTCGGGGACCCGCCCGCCGACCGGCAGGGCGTCTTCGACCTCGACCCGGAGCTCGAACGCGTACTCGAATTCCGGGGCGAGCAGCTGCTCCACCATGACGTTCCTTCCGCTTCGCGGTTCGGCACCGTTCCGATGGCCGCGGCGCATCCGGTGCTGGCCGCGCCGCTTCGTCACGGCCTGCGCCGGGTCGCGGGAGCGGCTCGGCAGGAGCCAGGTTAGGGTCCCGTCGAGTTATTAGTCAAGTCCGACTAGATTCGAGATCCCTCGCCCGCTCGCGCTATCCTGCGCTGGAGAGCGTTTGGAGGCCCGATGCCACGTCCGACCGTCGCCGCGGAGCGTCGTGCCCAGATCATCGACGCCACGCAGCGCACCATGGCAGCGCACGGCGTCAGCGGCACCACCCTCGACCGGATCGCGGAGACCGCCGGGATGTCGCGCGGGCACGTACGGCACTTCGTGGGGAACCGGGATCAGCTGCTCGCCGCGACCGCACGCGAAGTGTTCTCCGACGAGGACGGGACGCCCACGATCCTGCCACGGGGCACGCGCACCCTCGAGTCCGCGCTCGCGTTCCTCTTCGGCGCGGAGCTCACCGCCTCCGACGCCGAGAACGCCGTCGTCCTCGGCCTCGTCGAGAGCTCGCGCACCCGCCCCGAGATCGCGAGGATCCTCTCGGAGGCCTACCGGGGAACGCGGGCCACCCTCGCGGCGCTGCTCGCGTCCGCGCACCCGACCGCTGCCGCGGAGGCCTGCGCGGTCGCGGCGGACGGCGTGCTCGCCACCGCGCTCGGCAACGTCTTCCTCGGCGACTTCGACCCCGACCCCGCGCGGACCGAGCGCGCCCGGCGGGCCGCCGAGGCGCTCATCTCGACGCTCTAGCCCGCCGCGCGCATTGCCAACTGCGCCGCTCGGGCGCTATGCTCTGCTCGTCCATCAGCGACCGGTCGGCGGATCCGACCGGGGCATCGCAGAAGGCGTTCGAAAAAGGGGCGCTGAACCGGCAACGGCGAGACATACAGCTTCCTCGTACATCGACGTCTCGGAGCTCAGCATGTCTCAGCACGCGCCCGCATACCCTGTTCCCCCTCCGCCGGAACCGACCACGGCCGGTCGGACTCACCGCGTTCCGCGGATCCCGCCGCCCCGGCAGCCACCGTCTCCACGGCCCTCGCGACCGCGCTGGCCCGGCACGCCACCCACGCGTTCGCACTGATGGGCAACGGCAACGCCCACCTGATGGAGGCGCTGCGCGAAGCCGGGCTGCCGATCACCACGGTGCGTCACGAGGCCGCGACCGTTGCCTCCGCAGACGCCTACCACCGCGTCGGGGGCGGGCTCGCGATCGCGAGCACCACCTACGGTGCCGGATTCACGAACACGCTCACCGCCCTCGCGGAGTCCGCACAGGCCCGGATCCCGATGCTCGTCGTGGTCGGCGATGCGCCCACCGGCGGGCCGCGCCCCTGGGACGTCGACCAGGAACTCCTCGCCGCGGCTATCGGCGTACGCACCTTGACGGTGGGCACGGCCGGGATCGATGCACTGGTGGAACGCGCTGCCGATTCGGCCGTCCGCACCCGTCGACCCGTCGTGCTCGCGATCCCCTACGATCTCCCCACCGCAGCGACCGGGGAAGCCGCGGCGACCGGCACGCTCGACGCAGCATCACTCCCCTCGGCCGCTGCCTCGGCCCCGTCTCCGCACGGCGAACGTCCGCTCGGCGCCGCCGAAGCGCCCTCCCTCGACCTTCAGGCCCTCGACCGGGCCGTCGCGGCGCTCGCGCGCGCGGAACGCCCCTGATCCTCGCCGGCCGCGGGGCGTGGATCTCGGGCGCGGCCTCCGAGCTGGGCGCGCTCGCCGACGCGCTGGGCGCCCTCACCTCGTCGACGGCGCTCGGGCGCGGCATCTTCCCTGAGCAGCGCTACGACCTCGGTGTCACCGGCGGATTCGGACAGGAAGCGGCGATGGAACTCCTCGGGACCGCCGACGTCGTCCTCGCGGTCGGCGCGAGCCTCAACCAGTTCACCATGCGATTCGGCGAGCTGCTCGGCGCGGGAACCGAGCTGATCCGCATCGACGTCGACCGCGTCGCGCCTCCGAAGTCCGCGCACCCGATCACGCAGACACTGCTGCAGGGCGATGCCCGCACGGTGCTCGGTGCGCTGGCGGAGTCGCTCGCGGACGCGCGACCCGAGCCCAGCGGGTGGCGCGAGCGCGTCGCAGGGCTCGAACCGGGCGGTGCCCTGCGGGTCCGCGACACCGGCCTCGACGAACACCCCGACGGGATCTGCCCCGACGGTCGTCTCGACCCGCGGGCCGTGGGCGCC
The DNA here is from genome assembly GCF_047946755.1 of Leucobacter sp. HNU. Lineage (GTDB taxonomy): Bacteria > Actinomycetota > Actinomycetes > Actinomycetales > Microbacteriaceae > Leucobacter. The sequence continues at coordinate 1,995,268 of NZ_CP178837.1, forward strand.
CGCCTCGCAGAACTGCTGCCCGAGGACCGGCACGTCACCACCGACGGCGGCCACTTCATCGGCTGGACCAACATGTTCTGGCCCGTGGCCTCGCCCGAGCGGATGGCGATGGTCGGCACCGCCTACCAGACCATCGGGCTCGGCTTCTCGACCGTCGCGGGCGTCGCCGCGGCCGCCCCCGACTCCACCGTGGTGCTTTCGACGGGCGACGGCGGCGGGCTCATGGCGCTCGCCGACCTCGAGACCGCGATCCGCACCGCGCGCCGCTGCGTGATCGTCGTCTGGAACGACGCCGCCTACGGCGCCGAGGTGCATCTCTACGGTCGCATGGGCCTGGATCAGACCCCCATGCGGATCCCCGACGCGAACTTCGCGGGCCTCGCCTCCGCGCTCGGCGCGACGGGCGTGCGGGTCGAGCGGCTCTCGGACCTCGACGCGCTCGCCGATTGGAACGACGCCGGCGGCGACGGCACGATCCTGCTGGACTGCCGGATCTCGTCGAGCGTCGTGGCCCCGTACCAGGTCGAGATCCAGCGGGTCAACGGCGTGGCCTGAGTCCGGCGGCCGGGCGGCGTTCACGCGCGCCTGAGCGCCTGCGCTGCACCGTTCACGCGGTGGATTCGCGTTCAGTCGGACGGTTTCGTGGCGTGCGAGCCGACCGAACGGGCATCCACCGCGCTCCGAGTTCCTCGGCAGGGGTCGTGCCCCGCGCGTAGAGCCCTGAGAACGACGAAGCGCCGCTCCCCTTGCCGGGGGAACGGCGCCTCGTTCAACGGTGCTCGCTCAGGAGCGGCGGGCTACCAGCGCGGCTTGCGCTTGCCGTCGGAACGGTTCTCGCCCGAGTCGCGACGATCACCGCGATCCCACGAGCGGCCGCCGCGGTCGCCACCGCGATCGCGATCGCCGTACGAACGACCACCACGGTCACCACCGCGATCCCGGTCCCCGTACGAACGACCACCACGGTCACCGCCACGGTCGCGGTCCCCGTACGAACGACCACCACGGTCACCACCGCGATCCCGGTCCCCGTACGAACGACCACCACGGTCACCACCGCGATCCCGGTCCCCGTACGAACGACCACCACGGTCACCACCGCGATCGCGATCGCCGTACGAACGACCACCACGGTCACCGCCACGATCGCGGTCGCCGTACGAACGCCCGCCACGGTCGCCACCGCGCTGCGGGCCGTTGTCGACCGCGATGTTGATGGGGGTGCCCCCGATGCGGGTCTGGCTCAGCGCCTCGAGCGTCTCGCTCGGCAGATCCTTCGGCAGCTCCACCAGCGAGAAGTCGTCGAACACCTTGATGCGACCGAAGTCGTCGCGGGTCAGGTTGCCCTCGTTCGCGAGCGCGCCCACGATCTGGCCGGGCTGCACGCGCTGGCGGCGGCCCACCTCGATGCGGTACTGCTGCAGATCGTCGCGCGTCTGGCGCGGGCCGCGATCCTCTCGGTCGCGGCCCGGGCGCTCGCGCTCGGGACGGTCTTCGAGGAAGGTCTTGGCGGTGCGGCGATCGCGCTCGAACTGGCGGTCGTCGGCTTCGGTGAGCAGGAGCGGGGTGTCGCCCTGCGCCACGACCGCGAGCGCAGCGGCCACGTCGGTCTCCGGCACGTCGTGGTGACGCACGTAGTGGGCGATGATGTCGCGGAACGCGTCGATGCGCTTGGTCTCGGCGAGCGCCGAGGTGATCGCATCGTCGAAGCGGGAGAGACGGGTCGCGTTGACCTCGTCGACCTGCGGCAGCTGCATCTGCGTGAGCGGCTGCTTGGTGGTCTTCTCGATCGCCTTGAGCAGGCGGCGCTCGCGAGGGGTGACGAAGCTGATGGCATCGCCCGAGCGGCCGGCGCGGCCGGTGCGGCCGATGCGGTGCACGTACGACTCGGTGTCGATCGGCAGGTCGTAGTTGATGACGTGGCTGATGCGTTCGACGTCGAGGCCGCGGGCTGCGACGTCGGTCGCGACGAGCACGTCGAGCTTGCCGTCCTTCAGCGCCTGCACGGTGCGCTCGCGCTGCGCCTGCTGGATGTCGCCGTTGATCGCCGCGGCCGAGTAGCCGCGTGCGCGCAGCTTCTCGGCGACCTGCTCGGAGTCTCCGCGGGTGCGGGTGAAGACGATCAGGCCGTCGAATTCTTCGACCTCGAGGATGCGGGTGAGCGCGTCGAGCTTCTGCTGGTAGGAGCAGACGACGTACCGCTGCGTGATGTTCGAGCTCGTCTGGGTCTTGCCCGCGATCTTGATCTCTTCGGGGTCGTTCAGGTACTGCTGCGAGATGCGGCGGATCTGCGCCGGCATGGTCGCAGAGAACAGCGCGACCTGCTTCTCGTCGGGAGTATCGGCGAGGATCGTCTCGACGTCCTCGGCGAAGCCCATCTTGAGCATCTCGTCGGCCTCGTCGAGCACGAGGTACTTGATCTGCGAGAGATCGAGCGAGCCGCGCTTCATGTGGTCCATGATCCGGCCGGGGGTGCCCACGACGATGTCGACGCCGCGACGCAGCGCCGAGAGCTGCTGGGTGTACGACTGCCCGCCGTAGACCGGAAGCAGGTGCACCTCGGGCAGGTGGGCGGCGTAGCTCTCGAACGCCTCGCAGACCTGCAGCGCGAGCTCGCGCGTCGGCGCCAGCACGAGCGCCTGCGGCACCCCTGGCCCGCGTCGATGCGTGACAGCACCGGCAGCGCGAACGCCGCGGTCTTGCCGGTGCCCGTCTGCGCCAGGCCGACGACGTCGCGGCCCTCGAGCAGCACGGGGATGGTGGCGGCCTGGATCGCCGACGGGTTCTCGTAGCCGACGTCGGTGATCGCGCGGAGGACGTCGTCGGCAAGACCGAGGTCGGCGAACGTCACCCGCTGTTCCGGTTCTTCGGCGGGGGTGGTGGGTTCGTTCTCGGCCTCGCTCGTGACGGGGCTCTCGTTTTCGCGCATCATGCTATTCTACGCGATCCCGGTGACGCGCGGGGAACGTCGTTCCGCACCCCGGTTTTCCACGGGGTCGCTCCGTTAGACTCCGGCGCATGGAACCAGCGATCGAGGCCGTCGGGCTCTCGCGCAGCTTCGGCGAGATCCCGGTGGTCCACAACGCGACGCTCTCGGTCGCGCCCGGCGAGATCACGGCGCTGGTCGGTCCCAACGGCAGCGGCAAGACGACCCTCATGCTGATGCTCGCGACCCTGCTGCGCCCCGACCGCGGCACCGTCCGGATCGCCGGCCGGGACGCGATCGCGGATCCGCTGGCGGCCCGCACCGCGCTCGGCTGGATGCCCGATGCCCTCGGCGTCTGGCCGGCGCTGACCGTGCGGGAGACGCTGCTCGCCGTGTGCGGCATGTACGGTCTCCGCGGCGCCGCGGCGGCGGAACGGACCGACGAGCTGCTCGCGCAGACCGAGCTCGCCGAGCTCGCGGGCCAGCGCAGCAACACCCTGTCCCGCGGACAGAAGCAACGGCTCAGCCTGGCACGGGCCCTCGTGCACCGCCCGCGCGTCCTCCTGCTCGACGAGCCGGCGTCCGGTCTCGACCCGGAGGCCCGGCTGACGCAGCGCCGCATGCTCACGGAGCTCGCCGCAGACGGGGTCGCGATCCTCGTCACGAGCCATGTGCTCGACGAGCTCGACGAGATCTCGACCGGGGTGGTGTTCCTCCGCAGGGGCCTGACCACCGCCCCCGAGGCCGTCGACGCCGCGCTGCAGCGCGGCAGCCGCTGGCGTATCCGCTCGCTCGACGAGCGCGCGCTCGTGGCCGAGCTCGACCGGCTGGGCATCCCCGCCACGAGCCGGGCGTCGCTCAGTGGAACCGTGCACCTGATCGACGCGGCGGACGAGGCCGCCGCCGCGAACGCGCTCTCGGCCCTCGTCGCCGCCGGGGTCCCCGTCGTCGAGTTCTCCCCGGCGTCGAGCGCGCTCGAGCAGGCCTTCGTGCGGCTCTCGCACCCGGGATCCGAATCCGCGACCGCCCCGGAGGAGCCCCGATGACCGACACCGCGCTCGCTCCGGCGTTCGAGATCCGTCCGCCGGGCTTCTGGCGAGGCCTGCTGCACATCGCCGCGCTCGAACTGCGCCAGCGCCTGCGCTCGCGCACGCTCCTCGTCCTCGCGATCGTCTGGTTCTGCCTGATCGGCGTGGTGACGGGAGCGATGTGGCTCTGGCTGTCCGCGATGAGCGGCGCATACGGGCAGGGCTTCGATTCGTACCCCTCTTCTCGGTCATCGTCTACTTCGTGCTGCTGTTCGGCACCCTGGTGGCGCCGGCGATCTCCGCCGGCTCCATCAGCGCGGAACGCTCGGGCGGGACGCTCGCGACCACCCAGGTGACGCTGATCGGCACCTGGTCGCTCCTGCTTGGCAAGGCCCTCGCGGCCTGGATCACCGGTTTCGCGTTCCTGGTGGTCGCCGCGCCCTTCGTGGTGGCCAGCCTGCTGCTCTCGCGAACCGATCCGCTGCAGCTCCTCGTGGCCGTGCTCGCCCTGGCGCTGCAGATCGGCGTCTTCACGGTGTTCGGGGTCGCCCTCTCGGCGATGATCTCGTCCCAGGTCTTCGCGATCGTCACCGCCTATCTGCTGGTCGCGCTGCTCTCCATCGGCACCCTGATCGCGTTCGCACTGTCGGTCGGGGTCAGCACGCGCTACGTCGACATCACCTACCAGACCTTTTCACCGAGCTATTGGAACGCCGTCGATGCCTGCTCGGCCGGCTCGAACGACGAGGCCGCCATCGCCCGGTGCACGGAGGCGGTCCCGGTCGAGTGCGTGACGGAGGCGACCACGGTGCCCATCTCCCCGACGTCCGGCATCTGGTGGGTGCTCACCCCGAACCCCTTCGTGATCGTCGCCGACATGGTCGCCCCACGCGCCGACGGCCCCCGCTCCTCCGACGACCTGTTCTCAGGGATCTCGACCCTCGTGCGAGGGCTGCAGGACGACCGCGCGCAGGCGCAGGCCTGGAGCGACTGCCCGGCTCCCCGCAACGCACCCGCGGCGGGGTCCGCCGAGACCGGTGCTCCCGTGTGGTGGATCGGCGCCGCGATCCAGCTGGCGCTCGCGGCCGGGCTCCTCTGGGCCGGCCACCGGCGTCTCCGCACCCCCGCGGCGAAGCTGCCGCGCGGCGCCCGGGTCGCCTAGCTCCGCCGGGCGGCCGCCGCCTCCACGAGATCTCGCGCCGCGCCGAAGAGATCGCGGTCGCTCCCCCGCCAGACCGCGGCCAGGGGGCGGGTGATCGGCTCGCCGAGCAGTTCGACCTCGCGCACCCGGCCGAGCCGCAGATCGTCCGCGACCGTCAGTTCGCTGAGGACGGCGGGACCGAGCCCGCCGGCAACCGCGGAGCGCACCGCCGCTTCGGTCGAGAGCACGAGTTCGGGCGCCGCGGCCTCGCGCCCGAGTCGTCGCCGCACCTCGGTCTCGAACGCCTCGCGGGTTCCGCTGCCGACCTCGCGGGCGACGAGCGGCGTTTCGGAGATCTCGGCGAGATCGACGCCGTGTTCGCGCCGCGTCCAGGGGTGCTCGTTCGCGACCACGAGCACCATTCGGTCGGTCCGCACGACTCGGCAGGCGAGCCCGCTCGGGGCGAGCGGTGATTCGATGAAGCCGAGGTCGGCCCGTCCCTCGCGCACCAGCCGGATCACCTCGGCGCTGTTGCCGGTGCGGAGGCCGGTCTCGGCGGGCGCCCGTCCGCGATCGGATTGGGTCCGTCGCATGGCGAGCACCCAGCCGGGGAGCAGGTGCGCCGCGATGGTCTGGCTCGCGGCGACGGTGAGCACGCCGCCGACGCTCCCGCGCAGCCCGTCGATCGTCTCGGCGAGGCGGCGCGCGGCGGCGAGCACGTCACGGGCGCCCGAGAGCACCGCGTCCCCGGCATCGGTCGGCACCGCGCCGGTCGTGGATCGGGTGACGAGGGAGAGCCCGAGCCGACGCTCCGTGCCGCGCAACCGCGACGACACCGCCTGCTGGCTGACGCCGAGCTCCCGCGCGGCGGCCGAAAGGCTGCCCGCGCGGGCCACCGCGTCGAGCAGCTCGAGTTCCGCGAGTTCGGGGAGGTTCACTCTTCCATGCTACAAACCGGGCTTGTACCCGGACAACGCACCCGTCGTTCTCTTCGGCGCGCTCGAGCGGCCATGCTGGAGAGCATGCAACCGACCCCCTGCGCACGCTCCCCTCGCGACTCGTCCTCCGCGGACGGGATGTCCTGCCCGGTGCGCTGGCCTGCATCGCGATCGCCGTCGTCGCCACCGCCATCGGATCCGTCGTGCCCGTGCTGGGCTCCGCGCTGCCGGCGATCATCATCGGCGTGATCGTGTCGGCGATCCGCCGACCCGGTCCTCGGCTCGCGCCGGGCATCGGCTATTCGGGCAAGTTCCTGCTGCAGTGCGCCGTCGTGCTGCTCGGTGCGCAACTGTCCGTCGCCGCGGTGCTCCGGGTCGGGGCCGAGTCGTTCCCCGTCATGATCTCCTCGCTCGTGGTCTGCCTGCTCGCCGCCTGGCTGATCGGACGCGCGATGGGGATCGAGCGCCGGATACGCACGCTCATCGGCGTCGGCACCGGCATCTGCGGGGCCTCGGCGATCGCCGCGGTCTCCCCCGTGATCAAGGCGAAGAGCGCCGAGATCTCCTACGCCATCTCGACCGTGTTCCTGTTCAACATCGTCGCCGTGGCGGTGTTCCCCGTGATCGGCCACCTGCTGCACCTCGATCCGCACGCCTTCGGCCTGCTCGCGGGGACCGCGGTCAACGACACCAGCTCGGTGGTCGCCGCGGCCAGCGTCTTCAGCGCCGAGGCGCTCGGCTTCGCCGTCGTCGTGAAACTCGTGCGCACCCTCATGATCATCCCGATCAGCGTGGGCCTCGCCGGCATGGAGGCCCGACGCTCCGGCGACGGCGAGCGCCTCGGGCTCCGCCGCGTCGTCGGGCTGGTGCCGTGGTTCCTCGTCGGCTTCCTGCTCGTCACCCTGGCGGTATCGGCCGGCCTGATCCCGCCCGCCGCGACGCAGGTGATGACGAGCACGAGCGTGTTCCTCGTCGCGACCGCCCTCGCCGGGATCGGCCTCTCGACCGATCTCGGCGCGATCCGCCGCGCGGGGCTCAAGCCGCTCGGGCTCGGCGCCATCCTCTCGCTGCTCGTGACCGCGACCACGCTGACCACCATGGCGCTGACCGGCGCCATGGGCTGAGCGACGGGATCAGGCCCGCCGGGCCTCCGTCGGCGAGACACCGTAGGCGGCCTTGAACACGCGGCTGAAGTGCGCGGCGTCGACGAAGCCCCAGCGCGACGCGAGCGCGGACACCGGCCGCTCGGCGAGCAGCGGATCGAGCAGGTCCATGCGGCAGCGCTCGAGCCGGCGCTCGCGAATCCAGGTCGACACCGTCACGCCCATCGGCCGGAACAGCGTGTGCAGATGCCGGGTCGAGATGTAGTGCGCGGCCGCGATGCTGCCGGGCGACAGCTCGGAGGATCCGAGGTTCGCGTCGATGTAGTCGGTGATCTTCTGCATCAGCACCTGGTGCGGGTCCCGCTGCACGGGATCCGCGTCGAGGATCGTCGACAGCAGCGTGCTGATGAGGTCGAGGCTCGTGTGCGCGAGCTTCGCCTGCACGCGCGGGCCGAGCTCGGTGAGCTGCGCCGGGAACTGCGTGAGGAACGCGGCGAGCACCGATGAGAGCGCGGGATGCTGCGCCCCGAGGGACTCGGCGGTGAGCTGCTGCGCGAAGGAGCCCGGCAGTTCGAGCCGGTTCTTGGGGAACATGACGATGAGGTTGCGGAACGTCTCGGTGAACATCAGGGAGTAGGGCCGGGAGGTGTCGTAGATCGAGAGGTCGCCCGGGTGCATGACGAGTTCCTTGCCGTCCTGGATCAGGATGCTCGATCCCGAGAGCAGCAGGCTCATCTTGTAGTGCCCGCTGCCACCGTTGTCGATCATCGCCTGGGTCCGCTCGACGAGGTGCGGCGCGGCGGCGACCTCGGTGAACGCGACCCCGTCCGCGTCGGCCGAACTGATGCGCGCCGAGAACCCCTCGGAGCGTTCGGCGCTGACCTCGAGCGGCACGAAGGACGTCGAGATCATCGAGCGGAACGCCGGAAGGTCGTCTGCCCGGCCAACATGGGGAGCCGAACCGGTCTGAGCCGACACCGTCGTGAGCTGCATGCGAATCACCTCTCCGGCGAGGATAACACTTCGGGTTTCTCTGAGTGCCGGGGCCCGGGTCAGACCCGGACCTCGGCGAGCGACGCTTCGAGGGCGTCGAGCAGGATCGGCAGTTCCGCCGCGCCGAACGCGAGCGGCGGGCGCACCTTGAGCACGCTCTCGTCCCGGCCGATGCGCGAGATGAGCACCTTGCGCGCCTTCATCGCCTCGACGACCCGCTTCGCCAGGTGCGGGGCCGGGACGCCGTCGACCGCGAAGTCGAGGCCGAGGAACAGGCCCGTCCCCTTCGCCGCGCGCACGAAGTCGCCGTGCTGCGATGCCAGCTCACGGAACCGTGCGAGCGCCTGACCGCCGAGCTCCTGCGCGCGCGGCATGAGCCCCTCGGCCTCCATTTCGAGCAGCACGGCCTCGCCGACCGCCGCCGAGACCGGGTTGCCCGCGAAGGTGTTGAAGAACTCGTTGCGCGAGCCGAATCGGTCGAGCACGTCCTCGCTCGTGACCACGGCCGACATCGGATGCCCGTTGCCCATGGGCTTGCCCATCGTCACGAGATCGGGATCCATGCCCGCGTAGTCGTGACCCCACATGTGCGAGCCCGTGCGACCGAAGCCGCTCTGCACCTCGTCGGCGATCACCATTCCGCCGGCGGCGCGCACCCGGTCGACGATGCCGGCGACGAGGCCAGCGGGCACCCGCGGCATGCCCTCGGTCGAGAACAGCGGGTCGAAGAGCGATGCGGACACGCCGAACCCGGCTTCCTGCAGCGACGCGATCGAGGCGTCGAGCGACGCGAGGGTCTCGGCGAGCACCTCGGCCTCGGGGCGCGGGTCGGAGTCGAGATCGGGGATCCGCAGCGTGCGCACGTGCGCGCCGAGCGGCTCGCGGGTCGTGAGGCCCGTGGTCATCTGGGCGAGCGTGATCGTGGTGCCGTGGTAGCTGTAGTCCGACACGATGACGCCGGTGTTCCCGGTCAGCTGCCTGGCGATCCGCAGGGCGAGCTCGTTGGCCTCCGAACCGGAGTTGCCGTAGAACACCCGATCGAGCCCGGGCCGGAACGTCGAGAGCAGGCGCTCCGAGTAGTCGACGACGCGCTCGTTGAGATAGCGGGTGTGCACGTTGAGCGTCGCGGCCTGCTCGCTCAGGGCGCGCACCACGCGGTCGTTCGCGTGACCCACGTGCGGCACGTTGTTGTAGCCGTCGAGGTAGCGATCGCCGTTCGCCTCGGTGAACCACACGCCCTTCGCCGAGACGAACTGCAGCGGCTCGGCGTAGAACAGGGGCGAGTAGGGGCCGATCGTGCGATTGCGGCGGGCGATGAGGTCGGCGTTGCTGGTCATGCGCTGGGTCTCCAGGGTCGAGGATGCTGGGCGGAGTCGGGCGGTCGGCGGTCAGGCGACGAGGTCGCGGGACAGGCGGACCACGTGCGGGAGCACGGTGGTCGCATGCCACTCGGCGGTGGACTCGCCGCGGCGGTCCGCGGCCCAGCCCAGGTAGGTGAGGCCGCGCGCCAACAGGATCGCCGGGAACACCTCGTGGTCGGCGGCCCGGAGCGGACGCACCGACTCGTATCCGGCGAACAGCGCCTCGCGGTACTCGGCGCCCCGCGGGTGCGGGGTGAAGAAGTAGATCGCGGTGGCGAGGTCGAACAGGTGCCAGCCCGCCGCGAAGTCGTCGAAGTCGATGAGCACGAGCCCCCCGGGCGTGCGCAGCACGTTCTCGGGAGTGAGATCGGCGTGGATCGGGCCGAACCGATCCTCCGGGCGGCCGTAGCGCTCGAGATCGGCGCGGATCCGGGCGATCGCGGTCTCGACGGCTGCGCGGTCCTCCCCGACGAGCTCGGCCATGCGCAGCGGATCGCCCCAGGCCGGCTCGGCCCCGACGAGCCCGTCGAGGTCCCAGTCGCCACGGGGCACCGACGGCTGGTAGCCCGAGCGCTCGGTGGCGGCGTGCAGCTCGGCTGCGAGGCGTCCGAGCGCGAAGAAGTCGGCGGCGGGCAGGTCGGCGGTGCCGTCGACGGCCGTGCGCTCGTCGCCGAAGTTGCCGGTGTTCACGAGCAGATCCTGCACATCGACCTGGTGCACGCCGGCCGGGTGCTCGGCGCCGACGATGCAGAATGCCCGCCCGTCGTCGGTGCGGAGGAAGGTCGGCACCGCGACGCCCTCGCTGCGGAGCGCGTCGACGAAGTCGAGCTCGCAGTCGAGCTCGGCATCGCTGCGGTAGCCGCTGCGGTGCACGCGCACGACGTAGTCGCGATCACCGTGCGTCGTCGCGAACACGACGTTCTCGCGATGCTTGAGCAGACGCAGCTCGGCGTCGGGGGCGAAGCCGTAGCTCGGGAGCGCCTCGCGGGCGAGTTCGGCCGCTGCTGCGGGGTCGACGACGACCATGTGATTCCCTCCTCCGAGCCCGGCGACGGCGCCGGACGTGAAAACTATACGATGAGTATAGAAACTAGATGATGAGTTCACAATAGGGCGTTCCGGCCGTAGACTGCGGGCATGACGACCGAGGCCCCGACGCGCTCCGCGCCCTTCACCCTGCGCGAGCGACGACAGCAGCGAACCCGCGTCGAACTCGTCGACGCCGTGCTCGCGGTCATCGCCGACGATGGCGTCGACGCGCTCACGATCGATCGGGTATCGCAGGAGTCCGGGATCTCACGCGGCACGATCTACGCCCACTTCTCGGGCGGCCGCGACGAACTGCTGCGCGCCGCCTACGCGCGCCTCGGCACCGACCTCGTCGCCCGCACGAAGGAGGCGGTCTCGCAGGCCGCCGACTGGCGCGGGCGCCTCGCAGCGCACGCCCGGGCGATGTTCGACCTCGCAGGCGACCCCCGACTCGGCCGCTTCTACAACGTCTCGGGCCCGGCGCTCATCACGGACGGAGCCGAGCGCGGCATCGGGTCCGCGGCGAGCGCCGCGATGATCCGCGAGGCCCTCGAGCAGGCGCAGTCCGCGGGCGAGGTCGACCCGGCCGTCGACGCGGGTGCGGTCGCCGTGCTGCTCGTCGGGTCGATGCGCGAAGCCGCCATCGGCGTCGCCGCGGGCGTCTCCGATCCCGAGCGGGTGTTCGCGGCCTACTCGCGCTTGCTGGACGGCCTCGCCGCGCCCTGAGCCAGACCGCCGCGGAACACGGCCGAACCCGGCTCAGGCCAGCGGGTCGGAGATCCGGGTCGAGCGGTACCCCGCGCCCGATCGCAGCGGCACCCATCGGCGCCACTGCTTCGCCGAGAGCCGGAACGGCAGGTGCTCCTGCAGATGCCTCGCCGCGGGCACCAACCGCTCGTCGGCCGGCAGGGTGAGCCAGAGCGAGAGCTTCGACCCCGTGGCGCCGAACGACGCGCGCACTCCTGAAACGCCGAGCCGCCGACCGTATCCATCGATCGGATCCTCGCCGAACCGGGCCGGGTACAGATCGGGCTCCGGGCGACCCGTCGCGGGGCTCGTGAGCCGACCGTGCAGGGTCTGCACGAGCGAGACCCGCAGACCGGCCGGCGACTTCGGGTCGAGCAGCACCGCCGCGTCGGCGACGCGCTCGGCGGGCACCCGCCAGACGCGCTGCGCAGGCTGGCTCCGCGCGGGCCCGCCGAGCGCCTCGCGCAGCGCCTGCTCATACGCTTCGCCCGAGGCGGTCGGGCGTCCGAGGACCTGGAAGGTCCATCTTGGGGCCTCCGCGGGTTCGAGGCAGGCGCCGACGAAGCCGTCGACCGACGCCATCGCTCGCTCGACGCGCAGGATGCGCATCCCGTGCGCACCGCCCGAGGCCGCCGGCAGCCCGTCGTAGCTGACCGCTTCGGGACCGACCGCCGCTGCTCCGCTCATGAGGCCCGAGGGTAGCAGCGCCGGGTCTTCGGGAACCGGCAGCCGTTCCCGTACAGACAATCTCGTCGCGGTCTCGGACAACATCCGCGACGGCCCCGACGCATACGCTGAACGAGACTGGACAATCATCCCGAAGCGGAGGATCAATGGAGACCTACAGCAGCCTGCTCGCAGCGGTCACGGCTCAGGGCAGCGAGACCCGCGAGGTGCTCGACCCGGCGACCGGCGAGCGCATCGGCGATGCGCCCGTGCAGGACGTCGCCGCGCTCGAAGCGGCCATCGACACGGCAGAGGCGGCGCAGCCGGCGTGGGCGGCGCTCAGCGACGCCGAGCGGAGCGCCTACCTGAACCGCGCGGCAGACGCCATCGAGGCCGCGGCCGAACCGCTCGCCGAGCTGCTCTCGCGCGAGCAGGGCAAGCCGCTCAACGGCCCCAACGCCCGCTTCGAGGTCGGCGCCTGCGCCGTCTGGACCCGCTCCGCCGCGGACACCCCGCTCCCCGTCGAGGTGATCGTCGACGACGGCGAGAACTACGCCGAACTGCACTACCGCCCGATCGGCGTCGTCGGCGCAATCTCGCCGTGGAACTGGCCCATGATGATCTCGATCTGGCAGATCGCTCCGTCGCTGCGCATGGGCAACACCGTGGTCATCAAGCCGGCCGAGACGACCACGCTCTCGGTGCTCGCGCTCGTGGCCGTCATGAACCAGGTGCTGCCGGCCGGCGTGCTGAACGTCGTTCCCGGCCCCGGCAGCACGGTCGGCGACGCGCTGACCCGCAGCCCGAAGATCGGCAAGATCATGTTCACCGGCTCGACGCCGGTGGGCAAGCGCATCATCGAGGCCTCGGCCGGCAACGTCACCCGGCTCACCCTCGAGCTCGGCGGCAACGACGCCGGCATCGTGCTCCCCGACGTGGATCCGAAGGCCATCGCCGAAGACCTGTTCTGGGGCGCGTTCATCAACACCGGCCAGACCTGCGCGGCGCTCAAGCGCCTCTACGTCCACGACACGGTCTACGACGCCGTCGTGGAGGAGCTGGCGAAGGTCGCCGCGGCAGTGCCCATGGGCGTCGGCATCGATGAGCAGAACGTGCTCGGCCCGCTGCAGAACCGCGCCCAGTTCGACGTCGTGGACCGCCTGGTCGAGTCCGCGAAGGCCTCGGGCGCCCGCGTCGTGCTCGGCGGCGAACCCGATCGCGACGCCGTCGGGTACTTCTACCCGACCACCCTCGTCGCCGACATCGACCCGCACAACGACCTCGTGCTGGAGGAGCAGTTCGGGCCGGCGCTGCCCATCATCCGCTACTCCGAGCTCGACGAGGCCGTGCGCCTCGCCAACGAGCTCGAGGTCGGCCTCGGCGCCTCGGTGTGGTCGAGCGACCGCGACGAGGCGAAGCGGATCGCGGCCCGACTGCAGGCCGGCACCGTGTGGATCAACTCGCACGGCGGACTGCACCCGCAGATCCCGTTCGGCGGAGCGAAGCAGTCCGGCTACGGGCGCGAGTTCGGCGTCGAGGGTCTCAAGGCCGTCGCCGAGCCGCAGGTCGTCAGCGGCTGATCCTCGCGAGGGGCTCCGCCCGGCGCATCGCCGCCGGACGGGCCCCTCGCGTTATCCGAACGCAATACGGCGGGCGCCGGAGCCCGCGGCATTGCACCTACGATTGGGGGCAGGGCGCCGCCCCCTCCGCATCTGGCGCCCCCGCACGAAGAGAAACCGATGACGATGACTCCTCCTGTTCCGAGCTCACTGGACGCCTCGCAGAGCATGCCGCTGCTCGACTTCAGCTCGTTCAGCGAGGCCTCCTCCTCCGCGTTCGTGCCACTCGCGATCCGCAGCCGCAAACGCGGCTCCTTCCGCGGACGCATGCGCACCTCCGAAGTCGACCGCCTCGCCTTCACCGAACTGTTCGCGACCGCGCACGAGGTCGAACGCACACCGAAGCTCATCTCGCAGGGCGGGGACCGCTACATGGTCGGGATCATGCTCGGAGGCTCCGGGATCCTGGTGCAGGACGGGCGCGAGCTCGTGCTCCGCGAGGGCGACATCACCATCTACGACACGGCCCGGCCGTTCTCGCTGACGTTCGACGACGAGTCGAAGAACTTCGTGATCTGCGTCCCCAAGGACATGCTGAACCTGCCGCAGGAGCTCGTCGGGGAGCTCACGGCCACCCGGCTTCCGGACGGATCGCGCACTGGCGCGCTCGCGTCGCAGTTCCTGCTCCACGTCCCGCAAGCGCTGCAGCACTCGTTCCGCGAGGCGAACATCAGCATCGCCCGCACCTCGGTGGGGCTGCTCGAGACGCTGCTCACGATGGCGCTCGGTTCCGAACGGCTCGAGCAGGATCCGCACCAGGTGCTGCTCCGCAAGATCCGCGAGTACATCGACGACCACCTGGGCTCCCCGAGCTGAACCCCGGCCAGATCGCGCTCGCGCACCACATCTCGACCCGGCACCTGCACGGCCTGTTCCGCAGCCAGGGCACCACGGTGTCGGCGTACATCCGCTCCCAGCGGCTGGAGCACTGCCGCCGCGATCTGACGAACCCGGCGCTGACCGATCGCCCCGTCTCGGCGATCGCCGCCCGCTGGGGGTTCATCGACGCAGCCCACTTCAGCCGGGTCTTCCGTGCGCACTTCGGCTCGACGCCGCGAGAGGTGCGCGCCCAGCGCTGAGCTGCGGAGAAAAGTCCCAGTCCGACCGTCTCGGGTCCATCGCCCCCGGGATCCCCGCCCCGTAGCGTGGAACGCACGGGGCGCCGGAGCACCCGGGACAGGTCCGCCGGCGCACCGGCACACGAGACCCATTCCGGAGGAACCATGTCGAACATCCACGACGACCTGTTCGTCACGAACATGCCGAACATCGCGGCCGATTTCACGAACGAGGGCGACGCCGCCGGCCTGCCCACCCCCACGAACGTCGGCGAGGCGCTCGGGCTGATGCGATCGAACGAGGTGCCGCAGAGCAAGATCCACATGAGCCACTGCTGGATCTTCGAGACCGACGAGCCGCAGCACTGGGTGAACGAGCACGAGCACGACTACGACGAGATCCTCATCTGGACGGGCACCGACCCCGAGCATCCGAAGGACCTCGGCGCGGAGCTGTACTTCGACATCGAGGGCGAGCGCCACACCGTGACCACCTCGGGTTCCGTCTACATCCCGGCGGGCACGCGCCACTGCCCGCTGGGCTTCACCAAGGTCACGCGCCCGTTCACCTTCAGCGCGCTCTCGCTGAGCCCGCTGTACGACTCCGACGAGAACGCCGGCCTGCTCGAGCGGATCGGCGAGGCGTAGACCGCACACCGAGCGGCCGCGCGCCGTTCCGAGTCCCGAGGGGGTTGCAATGGAAGATCAGGTCAGAGCCGCAGTCGAGCGCTACGTCGCGGGCGTGAGCGCGAACGACGCCGAGCTCGTGAAGCGGGCCTTCACCGAGGACGGCCGGATGTGGGGCTATCTCGGCGACAAGTTCACGGTGATGACGGCGGTCGACTTCGCCGAGCAGGTCGTCGCGACCGCTCCCCCGGCGGATCCCGCATACCGCGCAGAGATCCATGGCATCGAGGTGACGGGCGACATCGCGTCCGCGATCCTCGATGAGACGGCGTACCTCGGATCGGACTTCCGCAACCAGTTCGGACTGGTTCGGGTCGACGGGGTCTGGCGCATCGCGAGCAAGGTGTTCACGACGCGCTGAACGGCCCGCAGCTGCGCTCTCGCGGGAGCGCGGACCTATCCGAACAGCACGAACGTGAACATCGTCACGCCCGCGGCGCCGAAGAACGACACGATGAGCGCGACTCCAAGGAGGCCGCGGGCGGTGAAGAAGACCGGGATCGCGGAGCGCCGCGGGTCGGCGGGATCGTAGGCGATCTCGATCCGCTGCCCGATGATCGGTTCCTCACGCGTCGGCACGTCGGCGCGTCCGGTGTAGGCGCCGCCCGCGGCGTCGAGGTAGTGGTACTCGGGGAAGAACCGGCCGCCGGGGGTGCCGTCCAGTTGGCTCGCCGGCGCGCCCCGGCCGGTCACGATGCCGGCCGTCCGCACCCAGTTCCGCACGCGGAACCAGCGGAACACGCAGATCAGCAGTCCGATCAGCACCAGCAGCAGGCCGACGGCGAGGAACATGCCGGGCAGCACGATGAAGACCATCGAGATGAGGTCGACGTGCCGACCCGATGCCGGTTCGAATCCGAACGGGAGCGGGAGCCAGGCGATGACGACGAGTGCGAGGACGAGGATGCCGCCGATGATCGCGCTCGCGGCGACCGCGGTGCCCCGCACGAGCGCCGTCTGGTGGAACGACTGGTCCGGGTTCAGGGGGTTGTAGGCGACGTCGAGCTCGGAGCCGATCGCCGCGGGTGCCGTGGTGCCCACCTCCGAGCGCCCCTCGTGGGGCGCTTCGTCGGGGCCGGTGAAGCGGTACACCGGGTAGAAGAGCCGGGTGCTGTGCGTGTCGCCGCCGATGGTGCTCGACCATCCCGGCGCGTTGTCAATGACGGTCGCGCGCACCCGCGGCCAGCCGGAGATGGCGCCGGCGCGCCGACGCAGGGTGCGACGCACCTGCAGGACGCTGAGGATCGCGACCACGGCGAAGATCAGCCAGAAGATGTAGAGCGCGAGCTTCACGCCGGCACCTCCGCGGTCGGCGTCGTGCCCGGGCACGGGCGCTTCTCGGCCTGGGCGCAGTGGGTCCCCGTCATTCGTCCACCCTATCGAGGGCGCAACGCGGGGCGACGCCGCGAGCCGGGCGTCCCGCGAACGCCGGAGCGCGCCGACTCCGCGGAGCGGGTCCGGCGCGCTCCGGGTCCGTGCGGGCGGACGCCCGCGGTCGGAGCCCGAGGTCAGACCGCCACGGCCTGCGCGGCGCCCGTGTTGCTCGTGTACTTCGGCGCGAGCGACAGCGCGCTGAAGCGGAACGGGCGGTCGACCCGCACGAAGTCGAGCGGGCAGTGCACGGTTCCGGCCGGAATGTAGACCGAACCCGACGTGGTGATGGTGTGCGTCTCGCCGTCGATCTCCATCGTGAGTTCGGCGCCCAGATCGCGCGGATCGTCGGGGTTCGACCCCGTCCAGATGAGGATCTCGTCGTAGTCGTGGGTGTGCGGGTTCACCCAGTGCACCGGCTCCGACACCTCGTGCACCCAGATGTGCGTCATGTTGATCTGGCTCTCGGGCACCAGCTTGCTGTGCATCAGCCAGAAGCCGTCACCCAGGTTCTTCGGCTGTTCGAGGCCCGCCGCCTCGCCCTCGTTCTCCATCTCGCCGACGATGATCGGCATGTCGCGCACGAAGAGGTGCTCGTACTGATTCGCCATGATGGCTCCCTTCACGGGCATCCACGCCGATGCCCTGCTTCGACGCTACGGAACCGCCCGCGCCACCGGCAACGCCCCGCGCGCGCCTCTGCCCGCCGGGTCAAGACTCCTGCACGAAGTGGAGAGGACCGCGCCCCGGCCCGCGAGCGCGCCCGGAGATCAGAGTCCCGCGAGCACGGCGGGCCGGCGCTGCCAGGTGTTCCACAGCGGCCGGTACCCCATGCGGCACCAGAACGGGCCGGAGCGCGGGTTGAGGGCCGCGTAGTCGAGCAGGATCCGGTCGAACCCGGCCGCCTCGAGACACCCGTGCCCGAACTCAACCACGGCCTCGCCCAGCCCGCCGCCGCGCACGTCCGGCCGCAGGTACATCGCTTGGATGAACGCGATGCTGCCGCCCGGCGCCAGCCGCTCCCGGTGCCGTTCCTTGCCGGTCTCGATACTCAGGTAACCCGCGGCCGCGCCGTCCTGCTCCAGGATCCACGTCCACTCCGAGTCGGCGCCCAGGCGCTCCGCGATCCCGTCGCGCAGGATCGCGGTCGCGCCGGGCCGCGGGGACACACCGCCGTGCTGCGCGTCGTGCGTCAGCAGTTCCGTATCGAGCTCCGCAAGGAGATCGAGGTCGGCCTCGCCCGCCGGACGCACCGACACCCCCGCAGCGTGGAGTCTCCCGAGCGCCGCGTCCGCATCGGCCCCGCGCGCTCCGATGCGGATCCCCTCGACCCCCACCACCGCGAAGCCGTGCGACAGCAGCGGCCGTGCCAGCTCCGAGTCGCGGCTCGGCACACGCAGCGACAGCGACGAATCCCAGGGCTCGACGCCCGCGAGCGCCGGCCCCGCCTCGGCGATCCAGGCGGCCAGCAGCCGATCGACGGCCGCCGCATCGCCGTCCCAGCGCAGCTCCAGCTGCGACCTGCGTGCCGCGCCCCAGATCGCGCCCGCGTCGTCGAGCGAGAGGATCTCGACCGTCGACCGCCCGAGGGCGCGGATCGCTCCGTCGTGCTCCGCCGCGAGCAGCTCGCCCGCCGCGCCGAAATCGCGTTCGGGCAGCTGCGGATCGAGCGCGCGGTCGCGCCGGTTCATCGCCTCGATCGCCTGCGCCGCCTCCGCCGCCCCGATCCCGCTGATGCTCGTCATGCGCGTGCCCCTCCCGCTCGATCCCGTGTCGAAGTCGAGGCTAGCCCCGACCCCCGCCGGCCGATTGACTCTGCCGGTAGAACTGTTGCGCGCCTCGGCACGGAACCCCGAGATCCTTGAGCCCGGGCCCTGGCTGCCCCAGACTCGGAACACACCTCCGTTCGAAAGGATGCGGCAGTGACCCATCGAGACATCGTCGCCGCGCACTACGCGGCAGGAGCACGCGGCGACCTCGCCGGCATGCTCGCCGACTTCGCCCCCGACATCAGCTGGACCGAGGCCGCCGGCTTCCCGCTCGCCGGCACCTACACGGGGCCCGACGAGATCCGGGACCGCGTGCTCGCCGTGCTGAACGCCGAATGGGACGGCTTCGGCATGCGCGTCGACGAGCTGGTCGGCGAGACCGGCACCGTGATCGCGGTCGGCCGGTACGTCGGCACCCACCGCCGCACCGGCCGACCGCTCGACGCGCGCGCCGCGCACATCTGGCGCCTCGACGGCGACCGCATCGTCGGCTTCGAACAGATCACCGACACGCGCCTCGTCGCGCTCGCCGCCGGGGTGGGCGACGCGGAGGATCCCGCATGAGCGCCGCGCCGGTCTCGGCCCCCGCTCCTGCAGACTTCGCGGGCACGCCCTCCGGGCGCAAAGCCCGCGACCTGGGGCTCACCATGGGCGCGCTGCCCCACGGCCCGCGCAACGCGATCACCGACGTCGCGGGTGTCCGGGTCGGCCACACGACCCTCATCTCGGGCGAGGGCGAGCACGTGCCCGGCCAGGGCCCCGTGCGCACGGGCGTCACCGTCATCATCCCCAACGACGCCCCCTGGGCGCAGCCGCTCTATGCCGCACCGCACCGGCTCAACGGCAACGGCGAGATGACCGGGCTCGAGTGGGTCCGCGAATCGGGCACGCTGACGAGCTACATCGGGCTCACAAACACGCACAGCGTCGGCGTCGTGCGCGACGCCCTCGTCGCGCACGAGGGGACCACCCGCCCCGCGGGCGAGGACTACTGGTCGCTGCCCGTCGTCGGCGAGACCTGGGACGGCGCGCTCAACGACCTGAACGGCTTCCACGTGCGCCCCGAGCACGTGCACGCCGCCATCGCCTCGGCGCACGACGGCCACGTGCCCGAGGGCAGCGTCGGTGGCGGCACCGGCATGATCGCGCACGGCTTCAAGGGCGGGATCGGCACCGCGTCGCGCGTCGTCGCGGCGGCCGACGGCGGCTACACCGTCGGCGTGCTCGTGCAGGCGAACCACGGCCGGCGCGAGCGACTGACCGTCGACGGGAAGCTGGTCGGTCCGTCGATCGAGCTGCCGGGCGACGCCGACGGCAGCTCGGCCTCGGGCAGCGCGCTGCCCGAGGGCAGCGGGTCCATCATCGTGATCGTCGCCACCGACGCGCCCCTGCTGCCGCACCAGTGCGCACGTCTCGCCCAGCGCTCGGCGCTCGGCATCGCGCGCGTGGGCGGCGCGGGCGAGAACGGCAGCGGCGACCTCGCGTTCTGCTTCTCGACCGGCAACTCCGGGATCCCGGCGGGCTTCGACCCCGGCGCACCGGTCGAGTACACCGTCTCGGCGGTGGCGAACGACCGCATCGACCCGCTCTTCTACGCGACCATCGAAGCGACCGAGGAGGCGATCGTCAACGCGATGCTCGCCTCCGACACCATGGTCGGCAAGGGCGGCACCGTGCGCTACGGACTCCCCCACGACCAGCTGCGGGGACTGCTCGGGCTCGCGTAGACCGGCAGGCTGATCGAGCGGGGAACGCAGCTCGCGAAACACCACCGTCCGTCCGAGACGCTCCGAAGCTTCGGGGTGTTTCGGACGGACGGTGGTGTTTCGATGTCTACGCCGCCGACAGGTCGAGCGTGTCGGCGAGCAGCCCCTGCGTGTAGAGATCCTTCGGGTGGTCGAGCACGCGGTCGACGCGCCCCTGCTCCACGATCTCGCCCCGGTTCAGCACCGCGACCGAGTCGGCGATCGACCGCACCACGGCCAGGTTGTGGGTGACGAAGATCATGCTCAACCCGTCCTGCAGCAGCCCGCGCAGCAGCTCGACCACCGAGGCCTGCACCGAGACGTCGAGCGCCGAGGTCACCTCGTCGCAGATGAGCACGTTCGGATCGGCGAGCAGGGCCCGGGCGATGGCGACGCGCTGCCGCTGACCGCCCGACAGCTCCGACGGATACAGCTCGGCCATGCGCGCGGGGATCTCCACGCGTTCCAGCGCCTCCGCTACCCGCCGACGCACCTCGGCTCCGCTCGGGCGTTCGAAATGCCGCAGCGGCGCGGCCAGGCTCGCGCCGACGTCGAGCCGCGGGTTCAACGAACCGTAGGGGTTCTGGAAGATGTACTGCATCCGACGCCGGGCGGCCGAGCTGCGCTTCGCCGCCGAACGCGCGAGCGATTCGCCGTCGAGCAGCAGCTCCCCTCCCACTCGGTGTGCAGGCCGATGAGGCAGCGCGACAGGGTGCTCTTGCCCGATCCCGACTCGCCGACGATCGCGACGCATTCCCCGGCGCGCACGTCGAGGTCGATGCCGTGCAGCACCTCGACGTGCCCGTAGGAGGCGCGGAGCCCCGACACCCGCAGCACCGAGTCGGGGCGATGCTCGAAGTCTCCGACGGGAGCCACCGAGACGGTCGACGGCAGGCGCTGACCGATCTCGACGTGCCGGATGCAGCGCACGAGGCCGTCGCCGACGGCCTCCAGCGGCGGCACGGCCGACCGGCACGCGTCGGTCGCGAACGCGCAGCGCGCGGCGAAGACGCAGCCCGTGGGCCGGTCGCCGATGCTGGGCGCACGCCCGGGGATCGGCACGAGCATGTGCCGGTCCTGCGCCGACGGCAGCGCCTGCAGCAGCGCCCGCGTATAGGGGTGCGCCGGCGCCCGCAGCACCGAGGCGGTCGTGCCCGCCTCGACCACCTGTCCGCCGTACATCACGGTCACGCGGTCGGCCACCTCGGCGACGACCGCGAGGTCGTGCGTCACGTAGATCGCGGCGATGCGGTACTCGGCGCAGAGCCGCTTGACGAGTTCGAGCACCTTCATCTGAGTCGAGACGTCGAGGCCCGTGGTCGGCTCGTCGAGCACGATCAGTCGGGGCTGCGCGACGACCGCCATCGCGATCGCGATGCGCTGCTGCTGACCGCCCGACAGCTCGCTCGCGCGGCGCTTCAGGAACGCGTCGTCCGACGGCAGCCCGACGGCCTCGAGCACCTCGCGAATGCGGGACATCGCCTGCTCCCGCGGACCGTCGACCGCTTCGAGCAGCTGCGTACGCAGACGCATCGAGGGGTTGAGCGCGGTCGCCGGATCCTGCGCGACATAGCTGACCAGCCCGCGCCGTGCCGCGCGGAGGCCGGCTGCGTCGAGCCGCAGCAGGTCGGCGCCCTCGATGTCGACGGATCCCGCGCGGATCTCGCCGCCCGGGCGCGCGTAGCCGAGCAGTGCGAGCGCGAGCGTGCTCTTGCCCGATCCCGATTCCCCGACGATGCCCATGACCTCGCTCGATCCGAGCTCGAGCGAGACGTCCTCGATGATCGTGGTGTCGCTGCCCGTCAGTCCGACCGTGAGTCCGGTCACCGTGATTGCGGCCATGGTTACTTCCCTTCCGTGCGGGCGATGACGCGTGCGCCGCCCTCGGCGATGAGGTTGCCGCCGACCGTGAACAGCACGATCATGACGATCGGTGCGAGCACGGCCCACGGCTGCGTGGCGAGGCCCGTACGGTTCTCGCTGACCATGAGCCCCCAGTCGGGGGTCGGCGGCTGGATGCCGTAGCCGATGAAGCTGATCGAGGCGAGGATCCCGACCGCCCACATGAGGCGCACGCCCAGCTCGACGAGCAGCGGCGAGGTGATGTTCGGCAGCACCTCGCGCACGATCATGCGCCCGGCGGGGATCCCCACCGACCGGGCCCAGAGCACGAACTCGCGCTCGCAGACGGGACGCGCGGCACCGCGGATCACGCGGGCGACGCCGGGGATCAGCGCGAGCACGACGAGCGTGACGAGCAGCCACGGCGACGGGCCGAACACGGACACGAACATGAGCGCCATGAGGATCCCGGGGAACGCGAGCAGGACGTCCATCGCCCGCATCAGGATCGTCTCGGTCCAGCCGCCGGTGAAGGCGGCCGTGAGCCCGACCGCCGCGCCGATCGCGACGCTGAGCACGGCGCTCAGCGGGGCCATCCACGCCAGCGAGACGCCGCCGGCCAGGACGCGCGACAGCACGTCGCGGCCGAGCTGATCGGAGCCGAGCAGCAGGCCGCCGCCCGGCGGCGCGTACGGCGTGGTGACGGGATCGGTCGGCGAGAACGGGGCGAGCAGGCCGCCGAAGCAGGCGAGCAGCGTGGTGAGCACGACGAGGCCGATGCCCCAGCGCACCTGGTTCGAAGCGAGGAACCGCGCGAGCACGCGGGACCGCGGGCGAGATCCGGGTGCCGGCGCGGGTGCCGGCAGCACGTCGTTCTGCTGAGTCATGGATCCCACCTATTCCTTGCGACGGCCGGTGCCCGCGTCCGAGAGCAGGTCGGCGATGAAGTTGAAGACGAAGTACGCGGAGGCGATGATCAGCACGACCGCCTGGATCAGCGGCAGGTCCCGGTTCCCGACGGCCTCGACGAGCGAGAGCCCGATGCCCGGATACGAGAAGAGGTATTCGACCACCACGGTGCCGCCGATGAGGAATGCCGCGACGAGCGATGCCGCCGGGACGATCGGCGCGAGCGCGTTCGGCAGCGCATGCCGGTACAGGATCCGGCGCGTGCTCAGCCCCTTGAGCTGGGCCGTCTGGATGAACTCGCTGTTCATCACGTCGATGAAGGAGACCCGCACGAGGCGCGAGAGGTAGGCGACCCCGCCGATGACGAGCGTCGTCACGGGGAGCACGAGCGCGAGGGGGTGCCACCAGGGCATATCGGCCGGAGGGATCAGCGAGACCGGCGGGAAGATCCGGAACACGGTCGTGCCGAACAACGCGATGAGCACGGTGCCGAGCACGAACTCGGGCACCGCGTTGACCACCATCGATCCGCCCATGAACAGCTTGTCGAAGACCCGGTCCTTGCGCTGCGCGGCGACGACGCCGATCACGAGCGAGATCGGCAGCATGATGACGAGCGCGAGCGCGCCGAGCGTCAGCGAATTGCGCAGCCGGAGCGACAGCGTGTCGGCCACGGGCGCACCGTTGGTGAGCGAAACGCCCCAGTCGCCGCGAAGGATCCCGCCGAGCCACGTGAGGTACTGCTGCAGCAGCGGCGCGTCGAGTCCCAGCTCCTTGCGCAGCGTCGCGAGCCGCTCGGGGGTCGCGTTCACGCCGAGGATCACCTTCGCGACGTCGCCCGGCATCGCCTGCGTGGCGAAGAAGATGAGCAGCGAGACCAGCAGCAGCGTGATGATGCCTTGCAGGAGCTTGCCGCCCCAGCGCATCATCGTGCGTCGCCGTCGGCGGCGCACCGCTCCGCCGCCCCGCTCCCGCGAGAGCGCGATCATCTCGGTCATGGTGGTGGTTCCTTCCGCATCGCGTGCAGCGATGACGACGGGAACCCCGTTCCTGCGTCATCACAGGGCATCTCGACCGATCGAGAATTCTCTTTGGATGCCTCCATCGTGGGCACCGGAGGCGCACGGCACAATCGCCCCGCGCCCATTCCTGCTCCCGCCGTCAATCTGCATGCTCCCGATGACAAACCGACTCGCCGTACGGGCGGCAAGACTGAAACGGAACGTCGGCGCGGGCCGACCCGGGCGAACGATGGAGGGCGCATGCAGACCGCGACGGCACCGATCTTCCCGGTGCACGAGATCGTCCCCCGCACGGAATCCGCGTGCGGTTCCTTCCTGGTGGTCGAAGAGATCGACGACCGCGCCGCATTCCGCTCGCCGCACCGCCACGCCTTCACCCAGCTGGTGCTCGTCGAGGCCGGCAGCGGGACCCACCGCATCGACTTCTCCCCCGTGCCGATCCGCGCCGGAGAGGTGCACCTGCTGGCGCCGGGGCAGGTGCACGAGTGGCAGGCGGACCCCGGGCTGCACTGCACCGCCGTGATGTTCTCGGAGGACGTGCTCGACCCGGTCGGCGCGCTGCCCGAGGCGATGCGCGAGCTGCTGCTGCTCGGCGGGGCCCCGCTGGCCCCGTCCGAGCGCGCGGTCGCCCGTCTGCGGCGACTCATCGACGCCCTGCGCGAGGCCGGCTCCCCGGGCGGCGCCGGGCACCTGCTCGCGGCGCTCCTGCACGAGTGCGCCGACGCCGTTCCCGCCGGCGATGCGCCGACCATCCGCTCGCCGCTCACGCACGCCTTTCTCCGCGAGGTGCTGCGCGCGCCCGACGCGCGCCAGACGGTATCGAGCTGCGCGCGCAGCCTCGGGGTCACGACCGGCTACCTCGCCGAACAGGTCGCCGCGGACACCGGCACGACGCCCGGCCGGATCCTGCGCACGGCCGTCGCGCGCGAGGCGCAGCGCCTGCTCGGCGGCACGGCGCTCAGCGCCGCCCAGATCTCCCACCGCCTCGGATTCACCGAGGCGTCGTATTTCTCGCGATTCTTCCGCAGAGAGGTCGGATGCACGCCGACCGAGTACCGGGACCTCGGGCTCCGCGGCGCGACCCTCCACGAAAGGACCGACATGCACGCTGACCTCCTGTTCGAACAGGCCACCCTCTTCGACGGCGAGGAGCTGCGGGAGTCACCGGTGTCGATCGCGGTCGCCGGCGGACGGGTGATCGGGGTCGGCACCGACCTCGCGCACCTCGTCGGCCCGGAGACGGACCGACGCGACCTCGCCGGAGCCTTCGTGATGCCCGGGCTCGTCGACGTGCACAACCACCACGCCGTCGCCGGGCGCGCGGAGCTGTTCGAGCTCGCCGTCCCGATCGGGGCGAGCCTCGACGAGGTGCTGGCCGCCGTCGCCGAGCAGGCCGCGGTCGCTCCCGAGGGCGGATGGATCGTCGGCGGTCCCTGGGGCACCAATCTGCTGGGCGAACTCAACTCGTCGGAGTCGCTCGCCCGGCTCGACGCCGCGGCCGGCGGACGGCCGGTGGTGCTGATCGAGGACAGCCGGCACAATCGTTGGGCCTCGAGCGAGGCGCTGCGGCTCGCCGGAATCCTCGACGGAGCCGGATCGACGTCCGACGAGCCCGGCGTGCTGCGCGATCCCGCGACGGGACGCCCCACCGGCGTGCTGCTCGAGGGGGCCGGGCTCCGGGTCGAGCATGCGCTGGCCGCGGCCGGTGGTTTCACCGAGGAGCAGCACTGCGCCGCATCGGCCCGCGGCGTCGAGATCCTCAACAGCTTCGGCATCACCGCGTTCCAAGATGCGGCGGCGTCGCTCGACATGCTGCGCGCGCTGCACCGGCTCGACACCGAGGGCCGTCTGAACGCCTGGGTCGTCACCTCGATCACCATCAACGACGAGATCTTCGGGTTCACGCCGATCGGCCAGGAGCTCGTCGACCTGGCCGAGCCGTTCCGCAGCGCGCACCACCGCCCCGACTTCGTGAAGGTGTTCCTCGACGGCGTGCCGCCGGCCCGCACGGCCGCGTTCCTCGAGCCCTACCTGCCTGACGAGGAGCACGGGCACGAGTTCACCGGCGCCATGCTGATCCCGCAGGCCGAGTTCGCCGAGCTGATGACGAGCATCGCCGGGCAGGGGCTCGGGCTCAAGGTGCACTGCGCGGGCGACGCGGCGGCCCGCGCCGTGCTCGATGCGACGCAGGCGCTGCGCGATCGCGGCGACACGAGCACACGCGTGCACATCGCCCACGGCCAGTTCCTCTCGGACGCCGATCTGCCGCGTCTCGCCGAACTCGACGTCACCGCCGACATGTCGCCGTTCGTGTGGTTCCCCGGCGTGATCCCCCGGGCGCTCTCCGAGGTGCTCCCCCAGCCGCTCGCCGGTCGGATCCAGCCGAACCGCACCCTCACCGACCTCGGCGCGCGCCTCGCGATGGGGTCCGACTGGCCGGTGAGCCCGACGCCCAACCCGTGGTTCGGAATCCACGGGCTCGTGACTCGCGCCGACCCGTTCCGGCAGACGCCGGGAACGCTGTGGCCCGAGCAGGCTCTGACCCTCGTCGAGGCGCTCCGGGTCTGCACCTCCCGCGGCGCCGAGGCGATCGGCCTCGGCGGCACGGTCGGACGCATCGCGCCCGGCTTCTCGGCCGACTTCGCCGTGCTCGACGCCAACCCGTTCGAGCGCGATCCGCTCGACCTGGCCGACACGCGGGTGGTCGAGACCTGGTTCGAGGGGCGCCTCGTGCACGAACGTGCGGACTGACGCGATCCGGCCGGGTGCCGGACTGATCCTGCTGCTGGGCCTCCTGGAGGCCTTCGGACCGCTGTCCATGGATCTCTACATGCCGGCGCTGCCCGAGCTCGCGCGTTCGCTCGGGATCGGGGACGCGCTCGCCCAGACCACCATGTCGGTGTGCATGCTCGGACTCGGTCTCGGCCAGCTGATCGCCGGGCCCCTGAGCGATCGCTTCGGGCGCTGTCCGCCCCTGCTCATCGGCGTCGCGGCGTTCGCAGCATTCTCGGCCGCCTGCGCCGTCGCGCCAGCGGTCGGCTGGCTGCTGCTGTTCCGCGCGCTCCAGGGGGTGAGCGGCGCGGCCGGCATGGTGGTCACGCTCGCGATCGCGCGCGACATCTTCGCCGGCGCGCAGCTCGCCCGCATGCTCTCCTGGCTCGCACTCGTCGGGGCCGTGGCTCCCGTCGTCGCCCCGATCCTCGGCGGACAGCTCAGCCGGTTCCTCGACTGGCGCGGCATCTTCTGGGTGCTCGCCGGCATCGGCGTGCTGCTGCTCGCCTCGGCGATGCGGTGGCTTCCCGAATCGCATCCCCGCGAGCTGCGACGTACGGGCAGTGGGTCGCTCGCGCTCCTCGCCGACGCCCGCGTGCTGCTCGCGCACCCCGCCTACCGCGCCGTGCTCCTCATCTCGGCCGTCAGCGGCGCCGCGTTCTTCGCCTACCTCTCGATGTCGAGCTTCGTGCTGCAGAACGGCTTCGGCGTGACCCCGGCCGTGTTCGGGGTCCTGTTCGCCGCCGGATCGCTCTGCAACGTCGTCGGCTCCCAGACCAACCGCGTGCTGCTGTCGTCGACGAGCCCCGAGCGGCTCTACCTGCTCGGCATGGCGCTCGCCTTCGCCGGCAGCGCCATCGCTGCGGCGAGCGCACTGTTCGGTCTCGGGCTCGCGCCGTTCGTCGCGGGCCTCGCGATCTATCTCGCGTCCACCGGATTCACGATGCCGAACGCGAGCGCGATCGGGCTCACGGCGCACGGCGACCGCGCGGGATCGGCCGCGGCGCTGCTCGGCACGTCGTCGCTGCTGCTCGGACCCGTCGTCGCTCCGCTGGTCTCGCTCCCGGGCGTGACGTCGGCCGTGCTCGGCCTCACGATGGCGGTGGCATCGGCGCTCGTGCTCGCCGTCGGGCTCGCGGCGTTCGGACGGGCCCCGCGACGGCCCTGATCCGCCGGACCGCTCGTATCGCCAGGTCCCCTGTTCCCCGTTCACCGAAATACCGCACACTCACCGCACCGAAGGAGGCGCATCGTGACGAAGTACGATCACCTGTTCGTCAAGGACATGCCGAACTGCATGGACGAGATGGTCATGGACGACCAGGAGCAGCTGGAATACCCGCTGCCGAACCTGGGCGAAGGCCTGTGGCTCATGAACAGCGAGCTCGTGCCAGGAGCGCGGGCCAACATGACGCACATCTGGATCCACCCGTCCGACGAACCGCAGCTGTGGGTCAACCCGCACCAGCACGACTACGACGAGATCCTGATCTGGACGGGCGGCGACCCCGACGACCCGCGCGATCTCGGCGCCGAGCTGACCATGGAGATCGAGGGCGAGCGGCACGTCATCACGACGTCCGGGTCCGTCTACATCCCCGCCGGCACCGTGCACTGCCCGCTCGGCTTCACCCGCATCGACCGCCCGTTCCGCTTCAGCGCGCTCTCGCTCGCGCCGAGGTACCGCGCGCAGGATCACGGCGCGGTCTAGGCGGGTAGGCGCGGCCCGCCTCCGGGGCCCGCCGGTTGACCGATCGCCCCGCCGAGGAACCCGTCCACGCAGATCGACTCCCGCCCGTGCGCGTGCCCCGCGTTCCGCAGCCCCGCGCTCTGCAGCACCGCGCGCCGCAGCGCCAATCCCCAGGTGCTGAGCTCCGATCTCGAGCTCCGAGTGCCGAGCCCGCGTCCGTCTCCACGCCCCTCGAGGTTGCAGTTGTCCATGGAATCCGGGCCGATTCCATGGACAACTGCAACCTCGGCGGGATTCGCGAGGCGCGCAAGGTGCGGTGGGGACGCGAAAGGGCGGGAGCGATTCCTCGCTCCCGCCCCTCTGCGCGTCGGGCGACCCGCCCCGCTAGCCGACCGTCACGTCCGTCAGCAGGAACGAGGTGCGCCCGTAGAGGTCCTTCTCGAGTCCCTTCACGTTGGCGCGGTGCACCGTGATGTTCTGCCCGTAGACCGGCACCAGGTATCCGCCCCGCTCGTGCTCGATCGTCTGCAGCTGCTGGATGATCGTGCACTGGGCCGCGGGGTCCGTCGTCTGGTAGAGCTCGCTCGCGAGCGTGTTGTACTCGGGATCATCCATATGGGTGCCGTTCTCGGAGCCGCCGGGGAGGAAGTGCCCCTTCGCGGTGATCTCGTACGGGCTGGAGGTGTAGCTGATGAACATCGGCCAGTCGAGCCACCGGTCGAGGAACGTGGCCACGTCGAGCTTGCGCACCGAGATCTTGATCCCGGCCTTCGCCGCATCATCGGCGACGAGCTGCGCCATCTCCATCATCCCGGGGAAGGCGCCGTCGGTGACGAGCTCCACCTGGGCCCCCTCCGCGCCGGCCTCCGACACGAGCTGCTTCGCCTTCGCGAGATCCTGCTTCCGCTGCGGCAGCTTCGGCGGCTCGCACGAGGAGTTCTTGCCGATGAAGTCGTTCGCGACCGTCGCATATCCGCCGAAGGCGTTCTTCACGATCCGCTCGCGGTCGACCGAGAGCCGGATCGCCTCCCGCACCTTCGCATCGGTGAACGGCTTGTCCTGCATGCTCATCGCGATGAGCGGGTAGCTCGCGGTGTCGCTGACCACGAGGCCGAGGTTCGGGTCCCCTTGAGGGCGGGCACCTCGGGGAACGGGATCCCCTGCGCGACATCGATCTGGCCGCCCCGGATCGCGTTCGTCACGGCGTTCTGCTCGGTGAAGAACGACAGCGTCAGCTTGTCGAGCTTCGGCTTCTTCCCCCAGTAGTCCGCGAACTTCGAGAGCTTCGCCTCCTGGCCCGGGGTGAACGAGTCGATGGTCCAGGGGCCGGTACCCGCCGGCTTGTCGACCGTTGCTCCGCCGCGGATGCTGCGCATGTTGATGCGCGCCATCGAGAACATCTCGGGGACGAGACCGAAGGGCTTCTTGAGGTGCAGCTTGAGCGTCGTGCCATCGACCACCTCGATGCCCGCGGCGTCGATGAAATCGAGGTTGGTCGCGTACGCCCAGGCCTTCTTCGGATCGATCATCGCCGTGATGCTCCCGGCCGCATCCTCGGCGTTGAAGGTCTCGCCGTTGTGCAGTTTCACGCCCGGGCGGAGCTTGATGGTCCAGACGTCCTTGGCCGCGTTCGGTTCCATGGACTCGGCGAGGACGTAGACGACCTTGCCGGAACTGTCCCGGGCGGTGAGGCCTTCGTAGACCTGCTTGAACAGCGCATCGCTCGAGACCGAGCCCTGCTGCTGGTAGGGGTCGACCTCGTCGCTGGTGCTGCCGACCATGCCGACCCGGATCGAGGTCTGGCCGGGGCCCCCGCCCGACGAGGGGGGCGCGCAACCGACGAGCGAGAGCGCGAGCGCGACCGCCGCGACTGCGGCGACCCGGGCTCCTGCCCGTGAGCGGAATCGGAAAGTCATGAGTCCAGTCCTCCTGATGCGTATGCGTGGGGTTGGTCGGTCCCGCTGCAGTCGCCCTCCCCGGATTCGGGGACCTGCGGCGGTGCGACCGGCGTGCGCGGCGGCCCTCGCCTTCGAGTTCCGCGCTCCCGGTTCCCGCGCGGTGCGGCGGGTACGGGTGCGCACCCTCATGGTCGAGGGGCACCGGGCGCGCTGACAAGGCGGGCCCGGCAGTCTGTACGGCTCGGGACAACTCCTCTGCCGGGAACGACAACTGCGGGCCCGAAGCCGGATCAGCGCTCGGATTCGGGCCGGTAGTGCCCGTCCCCGCTCACCGCGACCGCGAGGAACCGGAAGGGACGGTCGACCCGGGTGAAGCCGAGCGGGCAGTGCCTGGTGCCCGCGGGGACGTAGACCGCCCCCGAGGTCGTGATGAGGTGCCGTTCGCCCTCGATGTCGAGATACACCTCGGCTCCGAGGTCGTGGGGATCCTCGGGGTCGGAACCGGTGAACACGAGCACCTCGTCGTACTCGTGCTGGTGCTCGTGCACCCAGAAGGTCTCCTCCTGCGTCGGGTGCACCCAGCTCATGGTGATGTACGCCTTCGCTTCGGGGACGTCCTCGGCGCGCATGATCGCCCAGGGGCGGCTGAGGTTCGCCGGCAGCGGCCGTCCCGCGGCTTCCGCCTCGTTGGTCATGTCGTCACGGCAGTCCACGAGATCGCGGACGAAGAGGTGCTCGTACTGGCTCGGTGCCACGGTGTCGGTCCTTCGTTCGGGGCGGCCTGCGCCGCTCGTCGGATTCCGGTCGGCCGGCGGCCGCCGTGCAGCGAGGCTACGGCTCGGAACGCGGCGGCGGCGAGGCACTGGGACGGGGCGGGATGGGACTTTCCGCGGTCGCCGAATCCCCCGGTCCGCGCGTTTTTCCGTCTACACTGGGTGACGCAACCGAGCCCCGGAAAGGCCCCCATGCCGAAGATCATCGACCACGACCAGCGCCGCGACGAGATCGTCGACGTCACCTGGCAGCTCATCGTCGAGGGCGGGATCGAGGCGGCGACCATGCGAGAGATCGCGTCGCGCGCCGGCTTCGCGAACGGCGCGCTGAAGCACTACTTCACGGGCAAGGACCAGATCATCACCGGAGCATACGAGCGCTCGCTGAACAGCCTGGGCGATCGGCTCGCCGCCCACGTCGGCGACAAACGGGGCATCGAGGCGCTCGAGATGTTCATGCGGTACACCCTGCCGGTCGAGCAGGAGGACGCGACCGCGGCCCGGGTGCTGCTGTCGTTCTGGGAGCGCTGCGCGTTCAGCGCCGAGGTGCGCGGCGGCTACGATGCCCACCTCGACACTTGGAAGGCCGGATACCTGCGCTACCTCGCCGAGGGGCGCGAAGACGGCGACATCCGCACGTCGACCCCCGACGATCAACTCGCCGACGAGATCATCATGATGAACATCGGCGCCACCGTGATCCGGGTCGTGAGCCCCGATCACCTGCACGTGGACGTGCTCGAGCGGCAGGTCACCGACTTCATCGCCCGACTGCGCCGCGCGGACTGACCGGCTCCGCATCCGCGATCTCCCTACCCCACGACGCGCGGTGCGGCGAAGGCCAGCAGTCGAGCGGGATTGTCGATCATGATCCGATCGAGCGCATCGGCGCCGACCCCGAACTCCGCGAGCGTCGGCAGGAAGTGCTCGACGACGTAGCCGTAGCCGTGCCCGCCGGAGCGACGCAGCTGCACGCGCTGACAGACGTCGCCGCCGAGTACCAGCTGACCCGCCCACCCGTCCGCGGCGAGTTCGGCGAAGCCGCGAGCGACGGTGCGGTCGGTGAACGGGAAGAGCGTCCCCCAGGGGCTCCCGGTGGTCCCGAGGAAGTCCGCCTCGACCGTGACGCCGCGCGACAGCAGCCGGCGCGCGAGATCCCTGTCGTCGCCGATGGTTCCGGCGTGCCCGAACACCACGCGTCGCGGGTCGGCACCCTCCTCTTCGAGCGCATCGAGCACCCGCAGCTTCTCCTCGCCGAAGCCGCCCATGTGCAGGGTGATCGGTGCGCCGGTGAGCGCCGAAGCCCGTCCGGCGGCACGCACGCTGCGCATCTCCTGCGGGTGGACGGGCGCCCCCTCGGCTCCGACCTCGCCGATGATCCCGGAGCGGATCCCCGTGCCGTCGACCCCGACCGCGATGTCGCGCACGATCGCGGCGACGAGCGCCTCCTGCGGGAGCTCGGCGAACCCTGCCGGGTGCAGGTCCTTCTGGTACCAGCCGGCGCCCATCACGAGATGCAGCCCGGACGCGCGGCCGAGACGCGCGAGCGCCCGCGCGTCCCGCCCGATCCCGGGGGTCGTGACCTCCACCATCGTGCCGCCGCCCTGCGCGACGAAGTCGCCGACCTCGTCGAGCACGGTCGCGAAGTCGCCGATCAGGTCGTTGTCGGTGTTCGGTCGACCGCGGCGCACCGCGGCGAGGTTCGTGAGCCCGAGCGGTTCCTGCGCGTCGTCGTCCCACTCGCCAGGTCGCGGGTTCGGGCTGTGCGCGGGCCTGCGGATATCGAGGAAGAGGTGCTCGTGCATGAGCGTCGTGCCGAGCGCCTCGGGCGGCACGGGGCCGAGCACGGTCTGCACGAGACCCTCGAGGTTCGGGATCTCGAGCCCGTCGAGATCCCGGATCGGGGCTGCTGCGGTCGCGAACGCGGGCGGGGTCATCGGGGCTCCTCCGGAGCGGTTCGGGCGAGGATCCTCGCGGCGTTCGCGCCGCCGACCGCGCGCTGCAGGGCCGTGTCGGCTCCGAGCATCCCGAGATAGGGAACGAACTGTTCGACGGTGAATTCGAGCCCGTTCCCGCCGAACGCGGTGAGGCGGTGCCGGTTCCGGATCCCGACGCTGAGCAGGATTCGATCCTGCGCTCCGCGCTCGGCGGCCCGCAGGATCGCGAGCGCGACGTCGTGGTCCGACACGGCGGTGCGCACGTTCGGGATCCGGCCGAGGTCGTCGAAGCAGAGCGCGGTGCCGAGGTCGAGCAGCGCGGCGAACCGGTCCGCGTCGACGCCGGTGCTCGCAGCGACGTGCGTCGCGACCCCGGCGAGGACGGTGCGGGCGCGCGGCAGGCCCGCCGCATCGACGGCCGCGAGGGCGTCGGCGAGCGCGCGGTCGGCCGCGTCGCGCGTCGATGTGGCCGGGCCGGGCGCACGATCCGCGCCGGAAGAAGCGAGATCGAGCACGAGCGCGGCGCCGCCCTGCCGGGCGGCCTCGGCGGCGGCACGGAGCCGGGCACGCCGACGCGCAGAAGGTCCCGCGCTCGCGTCGCCGCTCGTCGGGGCCGATACCGGGATCGCCCCGACCACCCCGGCCGGGTACTCCGCTGCGTGCAGCGCGTCGAGGATCCGGAGCCCCACGCTCTCGGGGTCCTCGACGGCCGCGTCCCCTGACGAGGCATCCGCGGCGCACGGCAGCCCGTCGACGCCGCGCACGACGGCGATGCCGGTCTCGGCGCTCAGCCGGGCGAGCGCGGCGCCGGTCGCCGTCGAGCCTCGTCCGGCGAGCGCCGCGACGAGGCGGACCGCGCCGCCCTCCGGCCCGTCCGCGGGAACCGCGGTCGCTGTCGCTGCCGTGGGTGCCCCCGGCGCGGTAGCCGCCCGGAACCGAGCGAGCGCGGCGGCCGCCTCGGCTTCGCCGAGCGTCCGATCCTCGATGTTCTCGGCGCCCATGAGCAGGCGTCCGAGGATCCCGATGGTGACGGGCGCTCGCTGGAACTCCGCGTCGCTCGCGGGCAGCCCCGCGTTCCCGCGCACGACCTCGGGCGCGCGGAGCAGCGTCTCGGCGGCGAGCACGTCGCGCACCGCGTCGACGGGAATCGGTCCCCGGACCGCGGTGATCGCGGCCGCGGGCCCGGATCCGGGAACCGTCCCCACGATCAGACCGCGGTCGCGACCAGGACGCGCGGGCTGCCGGGGAGCGCCACGAGGCGGTCGAGCCGCCAGCCGGTCTCGGCGAGCCAGGCGTTCACCTGCGCGATCGGGTATACCACGGTGCCGTCGATGTTGAAGTACTCGCCCGCGTGCAGGGCGTCGATCGGGCGCTGCGTCTCGTCCTCGTCCAGGAAGAAGTCGAGCAGCATGAGGGTGGCGCCGGGTGCCGCGGCGGCGCGCGAAGCGGCGAGGATCCCGCGGTTCTGCGCCTCGTCGAAGCGGTGCAGCACGTGGGTGAGCAGCACGAGGTCGTGAGATCCTCCCGGTTGCGCGGTCTCAGTCGGCGCTTCCTCGATCGAGATGCGATCGAGGAACCCGGCCTCGGTCGCGGCGTCGGTGATCGAGTCCGCGAACCCGGGGGCGTACACGTAGCGGGTCGTGAGCTCGGGGTTCTGCTGCATCGCCGCGAACGAGAAGCCGGCCGCCAGGCCGCCGAAGTCGAGGGCGCTGCGGAAGCCCGAGAAGTCGAACGCCTCACCGAACTGCTCGGCGTGCAGCGCGTTGTAGGTCATGACGCCCGCGAGGAAGTCGGCCCAGCCGGCCTCGTCGAGGTCGAGCGTTCCCGCCTCGTCGGTATCGACCGTGCGGTCGTAGCCGAGCCACTGCCGGTAGCTGATGTCGTTCAGGAAGGCGAGGAAGGGCCCGAGGTCGATCTCGCCGGCGCCCGCGAGGTACTTCGCGGAGTCCTCGGCGAGCGAGTACTCCCCCGAGGCGCGGTTCAGCAGTCCGAGCCCGTTCATCGCATCGGCGAGCGTGCGCACCTGGCGCTCCGAGTGCCCGGTCGCGGTCGCGAGCGCGGCGAGGTCCTTCGGGCCGTCGGCGAGCGCGGCGAACAGTCCGATCCGGCTGGCGGCGGTCAGCTGCTTCGCGCCCATGAAGCCGATCGCGATGTCGATGATGCGTGCTGGTGAGGCGGTCATTGGGTGTCATCCTTCACAGTTCGTGCCGCCCCGAGTCGTTGGGGACGACGGTGTCCGGCCGGTGGCCTGCGCGAAACTCTACAAGCGTAGACAAAAGATGTCCAGCGCTTGTATCCTGTTTTTCCACCAGCGATGAAAAACACGGCGAGCCCCGCATCCACGCCCCCGCCGCGCCCGCATCGCCCACCGCACCCTTCACCGCCGAAAGGTCCCCCATGCTGCTCGCCACCCGATCCTTCCCCGCCGAGCCCGGCACCGGATCCACCCAGCCGCTCCCCCGGTCGCCCTCCTGCACGGCTTCGCCGCGAGCGGCGACTCCGACTTCGTCGCGACCGGGTGGCCCGAAGCCCTCGCCGCGACCGGCCGCTCGTCGATCGTGATCGACCTGCCCGGGCACGGATCGAGCCCGGCGATCGCCGGCCCCGAAGAGGCGCGCACCTCGGCCGTGATCGCGGCGATCCTGGAGGCCATCGCCCGGGTCGACCCCGAAGGCCCGGTCGATGTCATCGGCTACTCGCTCGGCGGGCGCCTCGCCTGGGAGCTGCCCGCGGCTTCGCCCCGCATCCGCCGGCTCGCGCTCGGCGGCGTGAGCCCGATGGAGCCGTTCGCAGCGGTGGATCCGGCCGAGCTCGGCCGGGCGCTCGCGGGTGTCGCGCCCGAGAACCCGCTCGTGGGCATGATGGCCGCCATGATCTCCGCGCCGGGAATCGACACGGCGTCGCTCGCGACGCTCATCCCGGGTCTCGCCTCCGAGCCGTTCACCCCGCAGGCGAACGCGCCCCGGGTGCCGACCCTGCTCGTCGCGGGAGAGCAGGACCCGATGAGCCAGGGCGTCGAGACACTGCTGGACGCCCTGCCCGACGGGCGGCTCATCCGCGTGCCCGGCGACCACCGCGGTGCGCTCGACAGCCCCGGGTTCCGCGCGGCCGCGATCGAGTTCCTGGCGGGCTGATCCCGCGACTCGCTCCTCGCGCAGGATGACGCGCCGCCTCAGGCCGGAGCCCACACCCCGTCGGCGCGCACCTCGCGGTCGAGCCAGAGCTCGGCGACCGACTCGCGGATCGCGTCCGCGCCGACCGCGTCGAGCAGCGAGATCGCACCGAGGTTGTCCTCGAACTGCCGCACGCTCGAAGCCCCGAAGAGCACGTTGGCGGTCGCCGGGTTCGCGAGACAGAACGCGAGACCGAGCTGTGCCGGCGTCGCGCCGAACGATCGCGCGATCTCGGCGACCCGCGGGGAGGCGGCGACGATCCGGGCCCGGATCCCGCCGACGTCGGCACCGATCTTGCGGTTCGGCGACAGCTTGCCGACGAGGATCCCGCCCTCGAACGCGTCGGACGCCTGCAGCGCGAGGGTCCCATCGTCGAACCAGCGACCGTAGTGCTCGCCCTCGGCCATGCTGCGGCGGGCGATGCCGTACTTCAGCTGCGCGAACGAGGGAGGGGTGAGCCCCTCGGCCGCCGCGGTGTCGAGCGCGAGCCGCAGCGACGCGGCCGGCCAGTTGTTCACGCCCCAGCTCGCGAAGCTGCCGCGGTCGATCTCGGCCTGCACGTCGCGCACCACCTGGGCGATGTCGATCTCGCTCATGAAATCGCCGACCACGACGGTGTCGAAGGATCCGACTCCGGCGCCGCCGCGCGCAATGCGCTCGAGCGACTCGTCCATCTGCCCGGCGAAGCCCGTCGCGGGGTACTCCCAGAGCCAGAGCTTGCCGCAGAGCCGGTAGTCGGATCGCGCGAGGCCGAGCTCGTGCAGCGTCTCACCGAACAGCAGATCGGTGCGCGAGGCCTCGGCATGCGGCCCCATGTTGTAGTACGCGACATCGAAGAAGGCCGAGCCGGCCTCGACTGCGCGCGAGATCAGCGCACGTCGCTCCGAGGCCTCCATCCGATCCCAGATGTTCCATGAGCCGAGCGCGAACACCGGCACCTCGGGACCGCCGGGGCCCAACTGCCGGACCGGAACCTCACCGCTGAACTGCACAACCGCCTCCTCGCAGTCTCGGGATCGGCGTTTCGCGGACGCGAGCCTTCCCCTTATTTTCTACAATCGTATAATAAAGATTGCGCGGACTCCATACCGGGAGTCCCGTGGGGCCGGCTCCGCGGCCCGCAACGACGAAGGAGTCACCGTGACCACACCCCGAACCGTGCTCATCACCGGCGGCGCCGGCGGAATCGGGCAGGGCATCGCCCGCGCCTTCCTCGCCCAGGGCGACCGCACCATCCTCGCGGATCGCGATCCCGACGCGGTCGTCGCCGCCGCGGAGGCGCTCGGCAGCGGCGCCGTCGCCCTGACGCTCGACATCACCGACCCCGCGGCGGTCGCCGCCGCGTTCGCGCACCTCGCCGCCGAGGGCACCCCGGTCGACGTGCTCGTCAACAACGCGGGGATCCTCTCGGTGCACGGCGCCGTCACCGAGCTCGCGCCCGAGGCGTACCGCTCCATCCTCGAGGTCAACGTGATCGGCACCTTCGCCGTCACCCAAGCGTTCGCGCACCACCGCATCGCAGCGGGCGGCGGCGGGGCCGTCGTCAACATCTCGTCGATCGGCGGGCGCCAGCCCACTCCCGGCATGGGAGCCTACGAGTCCAGCAAGGCCGCCGTCGATTCGGTGACCCGCTGGGCCGCGATCGAACTCGCCGCCCACGGGATCCGCGTCAACGCCGTCGCGCCCGGGCCCGTGCTCACCCCCATGCTCGAGATGGGCATGCCCGAGGGCTCGCCCGCACGGCAGGCCTGGGCGAGCCGGATCCCCCTCGGCGACCTCGCGAAGGTCACCGACATCGCCCCGGCCGTCGTGTTCCTCGCCAGCGACGGCGCTGCGCACATCACGGGCGTCAGCCTCGCGGTCGACGGCGGGCAGCTGCTCACCTGAGCTGCGCCTCCGGCGTGCGGGGTGCGCCTCTCCTCCCCGCCCCCAGAAACTGAGATTCAGCGTCGGACTGAGTTCTCGACCCGAAAGCTCAGTCTGACGCTGAATCTCAGTCTGAAGGTTCGAGCTCGGCGTAGCGGCAAGGTCGCCCAGCGCCGAGGCGCGCAGACAGCGCCGCAGAGCGGCATCGAGCGGAACGCTCGGATCCGCCCGACTCCACCCGCTCACGCCATTTCACCCCAGACTGAGATTCAGCGTCGGACTGAGATTCGGGCGCGGGACCACAGTCTGGAGAGAGATCTCAGTCTGAAAGTTCGCGCCCGCCCAGGGCGTCGGAGCCGGAGAGCAGACCGCACCACACTCCGGGACGGACTCGAGCTCACACAAGCACGGGCGCACCCGAACACCCCAACACGAGCACGAGCCGGGCTCAGACCTCGCGCTCGAACACCACGCGCCCGTCGAGCACGGTCAGGTCGATGTCGACCTCCGGCAACCCTGCCGCACCTGCCGCGAACGGGTCCTGCGCGAGCACGACGAGGTCGGCGACCTTGCCCGGCTCGACGGTTCCCTTCCAATCGGCCGCGCGATCCTGCTGCGCGGGCACCGCGGTGTGCGCCCGCAGCAGAGCGTGCAACCGTGCCGCCGCCGCGGCGGGCTCGGCCGGGGCGCCGCCGCGCAGGATCCAGGCCTCGGCAGCGGCGACGGTCTCGCGCCAGTCGGGGGCGAGGATCGGCGCGTCGGAGGAGAGCACGAGCACGCCGGCGGCGAGCGCTTCGGCGTAGGGCCAGGGCGCCGCATCGGCGCCGAGCACGCCGGCCATCCAGTCGGCGGTGGTGACCGCGATGCCGGGCTGCGAGTTGAACCACATGCCGAGCTCCGCGATCCGTTCGATCTGCGCGGGTGTCGCGAGGTCCCCGTGGATCACGGTGTGCCCGAGCTCCTGCGGACGCGCCGCGCCGGGTTCCGCCGCAGCCGACGCCACCGCCTCGAGCACGGCGTCGATCGTGAGGTCGCCCGTGGCATGCACGCCGACCTGCAGGCCGGCGCGGTGCCCGGCGCGCACCATCTCGCGCAGCGCCTCGGCCTGCGCCTCGAGGTTCTCGCCCTCGACGAGGAGCCCACCGTGGGTGCCGTCGTCGTAGGGTCGCGAGCTCCACGCCTGCTTCGAGAGCGGGATCAGGTCGCCGAAGATCTTGATGCCGGCGATGCGCAGCCACTCGGGATCGCTGCCGCCCTGCGCCTCGGCGATCTCGCCGATACCGCGCACGACGGTGTCGAGGCGGCTGGGGCCGTCGAGGATCCCGTAGAGGCCGAGCAGCGTGACCCGCTGCCGCAGT
The DNA here is from genome assembly GCF_047946755.1 of Leucobacter sp. HNU. GTDB lineage: Bacteria > Actinomycetota > Actinomycetes > Actinomycetales > Microbacteriaceae > Leucobacter. The sequence continues at coordinate 2,034,689 of NZ_CP178837.1, forward strand.
TCCCCGGCTTCGGCGAGTTCCCGGTAGACGTCGAGCACCTCGCCGGCGAAGCAGCCGGTCTCACCGTCGTCCTCGCCGGGTCCGATCCCGGGTTCCGTGAGGCTCGTGATGCCGTAGCTCGACAGCAGTTCGCCGGCGCGGAGGATCGCCGCCCGGCGGGCGGCGCGATCGCCGGCGAGCACGCCCTCGACCGGTGCGCCGTCCGCGTGACCGCCGAAGAAGGTGTGCGGCCAGCGCGCCCCGAGCCAGGTGGCGTGCAGGTGGGAGTCGTTGATGCCGGGGAGCACTGCGCGTCCGTCGAGCTCGATCACCCGGGTGGTCGCATCGATCAGGGGCGCGACGTCGTCGCGAGTGCCGACGGCGAGGATCCGACCTCGGGCGACCGCGACCGCGTCCGCACGGCTGCCCGCCGCGTCCATGACCAGCACGGGTCCGCCCTGCAGCACCAGCTCGGCGTGCTCCGCCGATGCGCTCGCACCGATTCGTGTCATTGCTCTCCCTCGAGAACGGGCGGGGCCCGGTTCGGATCGAGGGGCTTCCCGTTTTGGTCAACGTATGTAGAATAAAACCACATTCTCGGCAGCAGAGCAATGACGCCCGCCGAGCCCACCGGAACGGAGCATTCGATGACGATCCCCACCTCCACCCGCGCCGCCGTGCTCGTCGAGCACGGTGCTCCCCTCGAACTGCAGGAGCTGCCGCTGCCCGCACACGTGGAGCCCGGCGCCGCGCTCGTGCGGATCACCTGCACCACGCTCTGCGGCACCGACATCGAGATCTGGGAGGGTCGCATGACCTTCCCCGGCATGCTGCCGATGGTGCTCGGCCACGAGATGGTCGGCGAGGTGATCGCGGTCGGCGACGGCACCGTCGACGCGCTCGGGGCCCCCATCGCGGTGGGCGACCGGATCGGCTGGTCGGAGTCCGTCTGCGGCGAGTGCTTCGGCTGCACCGTGCTACGCCAGCCCGTCGCCTGCGCGAAGCGCGGCTACGGATTCCTGCAGCGCTCCGACGTGCCGCCCTACGCGACCGCCGGCCTCTCCGAGTACGCCTACGTCACGCCGGGAGCGCAGAAGCTGCGCCTCCCCGAGGAGGTGAGGGACACGTGGGCCTCGGCCGCCGGCTGCGCGGCGAAGACCGTGCTGCGCGCGTTCGAACGTGCGGGCGGCGTACGCCCGGGATCCCGGGTCGTGGTGCAGGGATCCGGCGCGCTCGGCCTCTTCGCGACCGCGGTCGCGAGCATCTCGGGTGCGGCCCAGGTGATCACGGTCGGCGCTCCCCCGGCGCGGCTCGCCCTCGCAGAGCGCTTCGGGGCCACCCACACGGTCGACATCGCCGGAGGATCCGAGGCGACCATCGCCCGGGTGCAGGAACTGACGGGCGGCCGGGGCGCCGATCTGATCCTCGACTTCGCGGGCGCCCCCTCGATCGGCCCCGAGGCCGTCGCCATGGCCGCACAGCGCGGCGTCTTCGCGATCGTGGGGTCCACCGGCCCCGTCGGCGACCCGTTCCCGCTCTCGGCGATCATGGGCAAGGAGCTCACGGTCGTCGGCTCGCTCAACGGCGACGTCTCCGACTACTTCCGCTCGATCGAGTTCTTCCGCGCCTTCGCCGACCGCTTCCCCTGGGACGAGCTGTTCTCGGAGCCGTGCGGCCTCGCCGAGGCATCCGAGCGGATCGCGCGCATGCACGCGCTCGGCGAGGTCAAGGCCGTCATCGATCCGCGCATCACCGAACGCGCCGCCGAGCAGTCGGCCGAGCGCTAGACCGAGCACCCGTCAGAGAGGACACCATGACTTCCGCATCCCCCATCCCCCGCCGCCGCATCGGCACGAGCGAGCTCGAGACGTCGGTCTTCGCGCTCGGCTCGTGGCACGTCTACGACCGCATGCACTTCGAGGACACCGTCGCCCTCCTCCGCACGGCCATCGACCGCGGTATCACTCTGTTCGACGTCGGCGTCTACGCGGCCCCCGGGTTCCCGCCCGCCTTCACCGATGTGCTCTTCTCCGCAGCGATCCGCGCCGCGGGCGTCACCCGCGACGAGTACCTGCTCTCCGAGAAGCTCTGGCTCGAAGGATGGGATCCGGCCACCGGTCTTCGCGCGCAGCTCGAGGCCGCACTGTTCCGGGTCGACAGCCCGAACGCCGACCTCGTGATCCTCGGCGATCTGCGCCGCGACGATCTCGAACTGCGCGACCTCGTGCTCAACCTCGCGTCCCTGCGCGACGCCGGCCTGATCCGCGCCTGGGGCGTGAACAACTGGTCGGCGGGCAACGTGCAGCGGCTCATCGACATCGCCGCCGCCGAGGGCGTCGACGGCCCCGCGATCGCCCAGCTCAAGTACAGCGTCTCGCGCCGCTCGATCCCCGACGGCGCGCCCTTCGCGAAGCTCTGGGAGCAGGGTCTCTCGATGCAGGCGTCCGACGTGATGGAGGGCGGCTACCTGGCCGGCAAGGTCGCCACCGACCGCGAGGTCGGGCGCGATCCCGGCGGGATCCGGCAGCGGATCATCGACGACGTTCCGGCGTTCGTCGCCCTCGCAGAGGAACTCGAAACCGCCCCGGCGCAGCTCGCCATCGCGTTCACGCTCACCCATCCCGCGACCGCTACGACCCTGTTCGGGGCCTCGAGCGTCGCCCAGCTCGAGTCGAACCTCGGCAGCCTCGAACTGATCGAGCGCGTCGGCGCCGAGACGATCCGCGAGCGCGTCGCTCCGTTCTGGGCCGACCGCGACGTCGTCGATCCGGAGGGGCCGTGATGACCGGGCATGCACCCGTCGCCCACGGCGCCCCCAGCGTGACCCCCGTCCCCTTCGCCGCCGAACTGCAACCGCTGATCGACTCGATGGCCGCGAATCCGATGCCGCCCCTGACCGAGGAGAACCTGCGCGACGGAGGCGCCGCCTTCGGGCCGGGCTTCCCCGACGGTGCGGGCGCGGTCGCCGGCCGAGGCGTCTCGGCGGAGGAGCTCGTGATCCCCGGCCCCGCGGGCTCCCCGATCTCGAGATCACCGTGTTCCGCCCGACCGGCCCGTCGGCCGGGCCGCTGCCGATCCTCGTCAACTTCCACGGCGGCGGCATGATCGTCGGGCACCGCAGCTGGGAGCACGGCCGCCTCGTCGACCTCGTGGAGACGCACGGCGCGATCGGCGTGAACGTCGAGTACCGGCTCGCGCCGGAGCACCCCTTCCCCGCCGGCGTCGAGGACAACTACGCAGCGACGGTCTGGGTCGCCGAGCGCGCCGCCGAGCTCGGCGGCGACCCGTCGAAGCTCATCGTCATGGGCGGCAGCGCCGGCGGCGGCTTCGCTGCGGCGGTCGCGCTGCTCGCCCGCGAGCGCGGCGGCCCGGCGATCGCCGGCCAGCTGCTGCTCTGCCCCATGCTCGACAACACCAACCGCACCGTCTCGTCGCTGCAGTACGACGGGATCGGCACCTGGACCCGCGACGCGAACCTGCTCGCATGGCGCCTCGTGCTCGGCGAGGAGCTCGCCTACTCGGACGCCGCTCCCGCCGCCGCCGCGCCCGCCCGCGAGACCGATCTCTCGGGGCTCCCGCCCGCGTTCATCGAAGTCGGATCGGCCGAGATGTTCCGCGACGAGGACACCGCGTTCGCGAGCCGGATCTGGGCCGTGGGCGGCGAGGCGGAGCTGCACGTGTGGTCGGGCGGCTTCCACGGCTTCGACGTGTACGCGCCCGGCAGCGAGCTGACCCGCGCGGCGCTCGCGGCCCGGGACTCCTGGCTCGCGCGCGTCCTCGGCGCCGCCGATTCCGACGGAGGCGCTTCGTGAGCGGCGTGACCCCCGGTGGCGGCGCGCCCTATCGCGCGACCCCGCCGGATCCGCGCCCGGTGCCCGTGCCCTACGACCCCGCGCTCGAGTCCGGCCTCGCGTTCTTCCTCGACCTCGTCGAGCGGATCCCGCTCCGCGCGCACACGATCCTGGAGAACCGCGCGCACTTCGCGACCATCATCCCGCCGATGGAGGCGCAGGCCGAGGGTCGCGCCGTGACCTGGGAAGACCGGTCGATCCCCGGCCCCGAGGGGGCGCCCGAGGTCGAGATCACCATCGTGCGGCCCGCAGGCGTGTTCGACGGACCTCGCCCGATCGTGCTCGGGATCCACGGCGGCGGCTACGTGCTCGGCACCCGCTTCTTCGAGACGTCCGAGCTCGTCGACCTCGCCGAGCGCTACGGCGCGATCGGCGTCGGCGTCGAGTACCGGCTCGCGCCCGAGCACCCCGCTCCGGCGCAAGCGGAGGACTGCTTCGCCGCGCTCGCCTGGATCGTCGCGCACGCGGCCGAGCTGGGCGGCGATCCCGCGCGGATCGTCGTGACCGGCGCATCGGCCGGCGGCGGGCTCGCCGCCGCCGTGGCGCTCATGGCGAGAGATCGCGGGATCGCGCTCGCGGGGCAGCTCGTCGGGGCCCCGATGATCGACGACCGCAACGACACGGTGTCGTCGTGGCAGTACGACGGCTTCGGCGCCTGGGATCGCAACAACAACGACACCGGGTGGGACGCCATGCTCGGATCCGACCGGGGCACCGACCGCGTCCACCCGTACCAGGCGCCGGCCCGGGCGACCGATCTCTCCGGCCTCGCACCCGCCTTCATCGAGGTCGGGGCCGCCGAGGTGTTCCGCGACGAGGCCGTGGCCTACGCGAGCCGGATCTGGGCGGCCGGCGGCAGCGCCGAGCTGCACGTCTGGTCGGGCGGCTACCACGGCTTCAGCGGGTTCTCGCCCGACGCCGTCGTCTCGCAGGCGGCTGACGCCGCGCGCGACAGCTGGTGGCGCCGGATGCTCGCACCGTGAGCGCGACGACCGCGGCCGCCGCGCGATCCGGCTCGAAGCGCCCGATGGGCCTCCTCCGCCTCACCCTCGTGCTCGGGGCGCTGGAGGCCTTCGGGCCGCTCTCGATGGATGTCTACATGCCGCAGCTGCCGCAGCTCGCCGCTCAGCTCCGCACGTCCGACGCGCTCGCCCAGGCCACCATGTCGGTCTGCATGATCGGGCTCGGCGTCGGCCAGCTCGTCGCGGGCCCGCTTTCCGACCGCTTCGGACGCAAGCGCCCGCTCGCCATCGGCGTCGCGTGCTTCGCCCTGCTGTCGGTGCTCTGCGCGATCGCGCCCAGTATCGAGCTGCTGCTCATCGCACGCTTTTTCCAGGGGCTCGCCGGCTCGGCGGGGGTGGTGATCAGCCTCGCGGTCGCCCGCGACCTGTTCCAGGGGTCGCGCTCTCGCGCATGCTCTCGATGCTCGCGATCGTCACCGCGAGCACCCCGATCGTCGCGCCCGTGCTCGGCGGACAGCTCGCCCGGGTCATGGACTGGCGCGGCGTCTTCCTGGTGCTCGGCGGGATCGGCGTCGCCCTGCTTGCGGTCGCCGTCTTCGGGCTCCGCGAGACGCTCCCGCCCGAGCGACGGCACTCCGACGGGTTCGTCGGCGGCACTGCCTCCCACATGTCGGAGGTGCTGCGCGACCCGCTCTTCACCGCGATCCTCGCGGCGTCCTGCCTCGGCGGCCTGTCGTTCTTCTCGTACCTGTCGATGTCGAGCTTCGTGCTGCAGGACGAGTTCGGGATCACCCCGCAGGTCTTCAGTCTGCTGTTCGCCGTGAACGCGCTCGCGAACCTGGCCGGATCCCAGATCAGCCGGCTGCTCGTCGGCCGGCTCGGTCCGACCCGCGTGTACCTCACCGGGCAGATCAGCACCGGCCTCGTGGGCGCGGCGCTCCTGGTGGCGACCCTGCTCGGGCTTCCCGCGCCCGTGTATCTCCTGCTGCTGGCGCTGTTCCTCTGCGCGATCGGGCTCGGCGGCCCCAACGGCACCACCCTCGCGCTCAGCGGCCATGGCCGTCACGCGGGCACGGCTTCGGCGCTGCTCGGCACCTCCATGTTCACGGTCGGCGCGCTGCTCGTCCCCGTCGTCTCGGCGCTCTTCGGCACCTCGGCGAGCACCATGGCGGCGACGATCCTCGCGGGCTCCGGCACGGCCGCCCTCATCGGCGTGCTCTTCGTGCGCCGGCTCGCGCCCGCCGCGTTCGGTCGGCCGGGGCGCGGTTGAGGCCGACAGGATCGGCACGCCGGCGCTGAGCCCGACGGGCGGCGGCGAGCGTCGGCCGCTTCGCTCAGTACTCGCGGAACGCGGACGCCTGGGCGCGCTGCGTCGCCGCCGCGCTCGCGCCCAGCCCAGCGCACCAGCCCGGGTAGACGCGGAAGCCGCGCTTGCCCGGGCGCGGCCCTGCGGTGATCCCGAGCGCGGCGAGGTGCTCGGCGGTGAAGCGGAACGCGCCGCGACGGCCGTCCTGCTCGACGAGCACGATCAGCCCGGCCCCGACCGTGTCCGTCGCGAAGGGCGCCGTCCCGCCGGCCTCGTCCCGACGCCAGAACGCGAGGAACGCGCCGGGTTTGGTGGGCGTGGTCCGTGCGGTGCGCAGGTGCCAGGTCCCGCCGTCGATCTCGGCGACGCCCGACTCGTAGTCGCTGTTCTGCGCCTCGGATCGCGCGGATGCCGCAGCCCCGGGTCGCCCGACGGCGATCGCGTACTCGGCGAAGGTGCGGAACTCCATACCCACCACGCTATCGGTGTGCGCCCGCCGTGTTCCCCGCGCACCCCACAAGCGAAGTCGGAGATCCGCAGCAGTGCGGACCCACCGCTCAGATGCGTCCGAAGTGCTGCAGATCTCCGAAGTCCAGGCCGCTCGGCCCCAGTCGCGGGGTCTAGCCCGCCTCGCGGAGCGCGAGCCATTCCCCGCGGCGCTCGGCCTGCAGCACCGGATCGGCGACGGGCGACGCGGCCAGCAGCCGCCTGCTGTACGGGTGCTGCGGGTCGCGGGTGACCCGTTCGCCGTCGCCGACCTCGACCAGGTTGCCGCGGTACATCACCGCGACGCGGTGGCAGATGCGTCGCACGACGCCGAGGTCGTGCGACACGAAGAGGTACGAGACACCCGTCTCGCGCTGCAGGTCGATGAGCAGGTCGAGCACGGTCGCCTGCGTCGTGAGGTCGAGCGCGCTCACGGGCTCGTCGCAGATGATCAGCCGCGGCCGGCGCACGAGGGCGCGCGCGATCGCGATGCGCTGCCGCTGGCCGCCCGAGAACTCGCTCGGGTAGCGGTCGACCGCGTTCGCCGGCAGGGTGACCCGCTCGAGCATCTCGCCGACGGTCTGCAGCGCTTCGGCACGGGTGGCCCCGGCGGCAGACAGCGGCTCCGAGAGGATCTCGCCGACGGTCATCATGGGGTTCAGCGAACCGTAGGGATCCTGGAAGACCACTTGGATATCGGAGGCCAGCGCGCGACGCGCCTTCCCCTTCAGCCGGGTGATGTCGCGTCCGTCGAACTCGATGCGCCCGCCGGCGACCGGCACGAGGCCCAGGATCGCCTTGCCGAGCGTCGACTTGCCCGAGCCGGATTCGCCGACGAGGCCGACGCACTCCCCGGTCCGACGTCGAGCGAGACCTCGTGCAGCACCCGGTTCGGGCGCCGCTTCGAGCCGTACTCGACGATCACGTTCTCGGCCCGCAGCAGCGGGGTGGATGCGGTCATGCTCCGGCCTCCTCGGTCGTGACTCGTGCGGCGATCGCGGCGCTGGTGCTCGATGAGGCCGCACCCGCGTGCGCGGCCTCGCGATCGAGCTCGTCTCGGCTGGCCGCGCCGTCGAGCGAGGCCGCGATGAGCTCGCGGGTGTACGGGTGCTCGGCGTGCGCGAAGATCGGCCCGACGTCGTCGATCTCGACGATCGAGCCTGAGCGCATGACGACGACGCGGTCGCAGATGTCGGCGACGACGCCGAAGTTGTGGGTGACGATCACGAGCGCCATGCGGTACTCCTGCTGCAACTCGCGCAGCAGTTCGAGCACCTCGGCCTGCACGGTCACGTCCAACGCGGTGGTCGGCTCGTCGGCGACGAGCACGGACGGCTTCCCCGCGATGGCACCGGCGATGAGCACGCGCTGGGCCATGCCGCCCGACAGCTCGTGCGGGTAGGACTTCATGACCCGGGCGGGGTCCACGATCCCGACCCGCTCCAGCATCGCGAGTGCACGCTCGCGGGCCTCGGCGCGGTTCATGCCGTGCACCGCGCGGAGCGGTTCGGTGAGCTGTGCGCCGATCGTGTACGAGGGGTCGAGGTTCGTCATGGGCTCCTGCGGGATGTACCCGATCTCGGAGCCGAGCAGGCGGGCGCGGTCCTTGCGCGACAGCGTGGTCACGTCCTCGCCGCCGATCCAGATCGCGTCGGCCGTGTAGTAGCCGGACTTCGGGAGCAGATCGAGCATCGAGAACACCGTCTGGGACTTACCCGAACCGGACTCGCCGACGATGCCGAGCACTTCGCCCGGCGCGACGTCGAGAGTGATCCCGTGCACCACCTCGACCTCGCCTGCGGCGGTCTCGTAGTTCACCCGCAGGTTCTCGAGCCGCACGGCCGAGTCGACGGCGGCGACCGAGATGGATCCGGTCGTGGTGGACTTCGGCGCGGCGCGGTTCGCGGCGTTCGCCGCCTCGACCGCGCGACGCTGCTTGCGCGACAGCACCGGCTGCTTCGAGTTGATCACATCGCCGAGCGTGGATCCGAGCACCGCGAACGCGGCGATCGCGACGCCGAGCGCGATGGACGGCCAGAGCAGCAGGAGCGGCGCGGTGCGCATCACCTGGAAGCCCTCGTTCATCGCGGCGCCCCAGCCGGGGTCGTGCCGCCGCCGATGCCGAGGAACTGCAGGCCCGCCTGCATGCCCATCGCCATGCCGGCGGTGAGCGCCGACTGGATCACGATCGGCGCGAACACCTGGCGGATCACGTGGCGCGACATGATGCGCAGATCGGTGAGGCCCGCGACCCGAGCCGCATCGACGTACATCTCGCCGCGTACGGCGAGCACGGTGGAGCGCGTCAGCCGGAAGTAGCCGGGGGCCATGAACACGCCGACGGTGACCATGAGGATCGTGAGGTCGTTGCCGGTGTTCGCGCCGACGATCAGGAGGATGATCATGCCGGGCACCGACTGCAGCGCGTCGCTGATCCAGGTCCCGATGCGGTCGGTGGCACCGCCGAAGTAGCCGGCGGCGAGGCCCGAGGGCACGCCGAGCACGAGCGAGGTCAGGATCGAGACGAACGCGCCCCAGAGCGTGATCTGGGTGCCCCAGATGAGGCGGCTCAGGACGTCGCGCCCGGTGTTGTCCCCGCCGAGCGGGTGCGCCCAGCTCGGCAGCGCCCGCGCCTGCGACAGGATCACCTCGTTGGGATCGTGCGGCGAGATCCACGGGGCGAGGATCGCGACGAGCAGGATGAGCGCGAGGACCGCGAGCGAGACGAGGCCGGCGGGGCGGCGGAGCAGCCGCACGAAGACGGATCCGCGGTCGCCGCCGCGGGTGTCGACCGCATCGACGGTCGCGGCGTCGAGGATGGGGCCTGCGGAAGTGGTCATTTCACACGCACCTTGGGGTTGATCCAGCCGAGCACGATGTCGAGCAGGAGGTTGACGATGACGACGAAGACGACGGTGAGCACCGTCACCCCGAGCAGGGTCGGGATGTCGCCGTTCTGCGAGGCCGACTGGGTCAGCTCGCCGAGGCCCTTGATGCCGAAGATCTGCTCGACGATGATCGCGCCCGAGAGCAGGCCGACGAACATGAGCGCCAGGACGGTGAGCGATGCCGGGGCCGAGTTGCGCAGCAGGTGCAGGGCCACGCGCCAGAACGGGAGACCGCGGCTGCGCAGGGTGCGCGCATAGTCCTGCGAGTCCGCGTGGATGATGCCGTTGCGCAGCTGCTCGGCGATCATGACGATCGCCCCGAGCGCGAGCGAGACGGCGGGCAGGGTGATGGATCGGAGCCACCCCTGCAGCGATTCCGAGGGGGAGACGTAGCCGATGGCCGGGAACCACTTGAGCTGCACCGCGAAGAGCATGACGAGCGCGACGGCCACCCAGAATCCGGGCAGCGCGAACAGGATCACGGACCCGGCCTTGACGGCCTTGTCGATCCAGCTGTGGGGCCGCAGGCCCGCGGCCGTGCCGAGCACCGCCCCGAGCACGGCGGAGAGGGCGACCGAGGCGATCACCAGAGACAGGGTGATCGGGAACCGGATCCCGAGGGTCCTGCCGATCGGCAGACCGTTCTTCCAGGAGGTGCCGAAGTCGCCCTGGAACAGGTGGACGAGCCATTCCTGGTACTGCACCAGGATCGGACGGTCGGCTCCGATCTTCGCGGTGAGCGCCTGTACCGCCTCCGGCGTCGCATTGCTGCCGAGCAGCCCGAGCGCCGGGTTCGGGATCGCGGCGTGCGCGAGGAAGAAAGTGCCGCTCGCGACCACGAACAGCAGCACGATTCCGAAGAGGAGTCGTTTGAGCACGAAGGGGATCATCGGGTCTCCCGGGTCGAACGATGAGAAGGGGAAGGAACGGGGAATCGCGGGTCGGGGCCGCGGAGGCGACCCCGACCCGCCCGGATCACTTGACCGTGATCTGCCGGAGCGTCGGGAACATGAGTCCGATGACCGGCTTCACGGTGAATTCCTTCGTGCTGACGTAGGTGTTCTCGTTCTGGCCCCAGACAGCGTTGTAAGCCTGGTCGGTGACGAGTTCGTTGAGCTTCTCGATCTCGGTGTTCTGCGCGTCGCCGGGGGCGGCCGCGAACACCTTGTCGAGCTGCGCCTGCACGCCGTCGAGGGTGTCGATGCCCGGGTTCGGGTTGTACCACTGCGGCTTGGCGATCTGGCGCTCGACGGTCGCGACCGGGTTCGAATCCATCGCGATCACCGCGATGTACATCGGGTACTTGCCGGCCTTGCCCATGTAGCTCATGAAGTCGGTCGAGTCCCACTTCACCTTGATGCCGAGCTGCTTGAAGGTCTGCTCGGTGATCGCCTGGTAGGGCTGGAATGGCGGGGCCATCGGCATGCTGATCTCGAAGCCGTTCGGGTAGCCGGCCTCGGCGAGCAGCTGCTTCGCCTTCGCGATGTCGTACTTGTAACGATCGTTGAGCGACTTCACGTAGCCCGTCTGGTCGACCGGGAAGAACTGGTTGGTGACGTAGCCCTGGCCCTGCGCGATGGAGGTGTGCATCGCGTTCGTGTCGAATGCGTAGTTGAGCGCCTGGCGCACCTTGAGCTTGCCGATGGGCGAGCCCATGGCGCCCGAGCGGTCGGCGAACTGCAGGCCGGCCCACATCGAGAGGCCCTTGGCGACGTTCCAGTCGTTCTTCTTCGCGGCGTCGCTGCCGGTCTTGTCGGTGTAGATGAGGTTCAGCTGGCCGGCCTCCATCGCGTTGAGCATGGCGGTGCCGTCGCTCAGCGGGGTGATCTTCAGCGGGTCGAAGGGGAACTGCTTCGCGTCCCAGTGGTCCTTCACCTTGTCGAAGTCGTACTCGCTGCCCGGGGTGCTGTTCTCGCCCAGCGTGTAGGGGCCGGAACCGACGGGCTTCTCGGAGAGCTTGCCGCCGGTGATCGCCTTCGGCGAGGCGAGGTAACTGCGCCCGAGGCCCATGAGGTAGAGCATCGTGTCGTCGCGCTTCTTCATGTGGAAGACGATCGTGTGGTCGTCGGTCTGCTCGATCGACTCGACGTTCGTGTAGGCCTCCTGCGAGGTCGGCCCCTTCTGCAGGTGCTGGAGGCCCGCGACCGCTGCTGCGGCGTCGAGCTTCGAGCCGTCCGAGAATTTCGCGTCGGTGCGGATGTCGAAGGTGACCGTCTTGAAGTCGGACGACACCTCCCACTTCTTGGCGATGCCCGGCTGGGGCTCGCCCTTCTCGTTGGTGGTCAGGAGCGCGTCGTACACCGCCGACAGATAGGGGCCGTCGAAGCCGAGGTCCGCACTCGCGGGATCCCAGTTCGTGACGTCCAGGAAGTTGCCGATGCTGAGCGGCTGGCTCGCTCCGGCGGCACCGTTGCCGCCGTCGCCGGAGCCGTCGGACGAGCAGCCGGTGAGCGCGAGCGCGACGGCTGCGAGCGCTGCGACGCCCGTCAGAGTTTTCTTCATCATGTCTACTTCTCTCGGTATTCGGACATGCGGGTAGGTATGGGGTGAGGCTCCGCCTGCGTATCCACCTCGCCTGTCCGGAACTCGAGGTTCCCCGGCTGCGATGGACGTCACGTCGGTGTGCCGTCGCGTTTCATTCTACAAACGTTGACAAAAACCACAAGCGGTCGCGAGGTCAATTTTCGACAACGGTCCACGGGGCCGAAAGCCCGACTCACTAGCCCCGGCCCGGGCGGATCGTATACGATCTGACTGACCCCGACGAAGTGGAGGCTCAATGCTCACCCCCGAAGAGATCGAGACGATCGCAGACGAACTCGTGCGCGCGGATCGCGAACGCACCATCGTGCCGAAGCTCACCACCCGGTACCCCGAAATGACCATCGAGGACTCCTACGCGATCCAGAAGATCTGGACCGACCGCCGCATCGCCGCGGGCCGACGCCTCGTCGGCCACAAGATCGGCCTCACCTCCAAGGTCATGCAGCTCGCGACCGGCATCACCGAGCCCGACTACGGCGTGATCCTCGACGACATGGTCATCGAATCCGGCTCCGTCGTCGAGTTCGACCGGTTCTCGAACGTGCGCATCGAGGTCGAGCTCGCCTTCGTGCTCGCGAAGCCGCTCGTCGGCCCGAACATCACCATCTTCGACGTGCTCGACGCGACCGCCTACGTGGTGCCCGCGCTCGAGATCCTCAACGCGCACATCGAGCTCGAGGGCCGCACCATCGTCGACACGATCAGCGACAACGCCTCCACCGGCGCGATCGTCCTCGGCGGCCGCCCGGTCCCCGTGGGCGAGCTCGACCTGCGCTGGATCTCGGCCCTGCTCTACCGCAACGAGACCATCGAGGACTCGGGCGTCGCGGGCGCCGTGCTCGGCCACCCCGCCATGGGGATCGCCTGGCTCGCGAACAAGCTCGCGCAGCACGGGCAGTCGCTCGAGGCCGGCGAGGTCGTGCTCGCCGGATCCTTCACCAAGCCCATGTGGGTGGAGCGCGGCGACACCGTGCACGCCGAGTACCAGGGACTGGGGTCGGTGACATGCCGGTTCCTCTGACCCTCCCCCGACATTCCGGGACCGTCTCGCAGAGGCCGACGGGCGCGCGCTCATCGGCCTCTGGACCTGCGCCGGCAGCCCCGTCACCGCCGAGATCGTCGCCGGCTCCGGTTGCGACTGGGTGCTCCTCGACGCCGAGCACTCCCCCAACGGCCTCGAATCCGTGCTCGCGCAGCTGCACGCCATGTCGGCCTACCCGGCGACCCCGCTCGTGCGCCCGCCGTTCGGCGACCCGGTGCTCATCAAGCAGTATCTCGACCTCGGCGCGCAGAACCTCCTGATCCCGATGGTGGATTCCGCCGAGCAGGCGGAGCAGATCGTGCGTGCCGCGCGCTACCCGCTGAACGGCATGCGCGGTGTCGGGTCGGCGCTCGCGCGCTCCGCGCGCTGGAACCGGGTCGACGGCTACCTGGGACGAGCGAGTGAGACGATCAGCCTCACCGTGCAGATCGAATCCGCCGCGGCAGTGCAGGACGTCGAGCGCATCGCCGCCGTCGACGGCGTCGACGCGCTCTTCGTCGGGCCGTCCGACCTCGCCGCCTCGATGGGCCACCTCGGCCAGCAGAACCACCCCGAGGTCGTCGACGCCGTACTGCGTTCGATCACGGCGGGCCGCGCCGCGGGCAAACCCGTCGGCGTCAACGCCTTCGTCCCCGCCGACGCCGAGCGCTACATCGCCGAGGGCGCGAGCTTCGTCGCAGTGGGGGCCGATGTCGCGATCCTCGCGCGGCAGACCGAGGCGCTCGTCGAACGCTTCGCGGGCGCCGGCGGCGGCGAGCGCGCGAGCTACTAGACGACGGACGGGCCCCTTCCCGAAGCCCGCAAGATCGTATATGATTTGAGATACAACGAAGTGAGCGAGACACCATGACCTACGGAATCGACACCCCCGGCAAGATCATCGCCGTGCACCTCAACTACCCGTCGAGGATCGCGCAGCGCGGTCGCACGCCCGCGTTCCCCTCCTACTTCTTCAAGCCCGCTTCGTCGCTCGCCCCCACGGGCGGCACCATCGAGCGCCCCGCCGGCACCGAGCTGCTCGCCTTCGAGGGCGAGATCGCCCTCGTCATCGGCGAGCCCGCCCGCTGGGTCTCCCCCGAGGACGGCTGGAAGCACGTCGCGCGGGTCACCGCCGCGAACGACTTCGGCCTCTACGATCTGCGCGCCGCCGACAAGGGCTCGAACGTGCGCAACAAGGGCGGCGACGGCTTCACGCCGATCGGCCCCGCCGCGATCCCGACCGACGGCATCGACCAGGACTCCTGGCGCGTGCGCACCTGGGTCAACGGCGCTCTCGTGCAGGACGACACGAGCGACACGCTCAAGTTCCCCTTCGGCCAGCTCGTCGCCGACCTCTCCCAGCACATGACCCTCGAGACCGGTGACGTGATCCTCACGGGCACGCCCGCCGGCTCCTCCGTCGTCGTTCCCGGCGACGTGGTCGAGGTCGAGGTCGATGCGCCGAACGCTCCCGGAGCCCCGAGCACCGGTCGCCTCGTCACCACCGTGACGCAGGGCACCACCGCATTCGGCGACTTCGGCGACCGCCCCCGGATCGACGATCTGCAGCGCGTCGAGGCGTGGGGCGACGAGGCCGCGCACGCCGCTGCCGTCGCCGCCGGCCGCGCGACCCCGCTGGACGGTGATCAGGCTGGCTCGACCGGTGGCGCGCTCACCGACGAGATCCGCGCGCAGCTCGACGGCGTCGCCGTCGCCACGGTTTCGGCCGCGCTGCGCAAACGGGGTTACGTCGACATCTTCATCGACGGTGTGCACCCGAACCACGAGGGCGATCGGATTCTCGGCACGGCCAAGACCCTGCGCTTCGTCCCGTTCCGCCCCGACCTCTTCACGGAGCACGGCGGCGGATTCAACGCCCAGAAGCGCGCGTTCGACACCGTGAATCCCGGCGAGGTGCTCGTGGTCGAAGCCCGCGGCGTCCCCGAGACCGGCACCGTCGGCGACGTGCTCGCCCTGCGCGCCCAGGTGCGCGGCGCCGCCGGCATCGTGACCGACGGCGGCGTGCGCGACTTCGCCGCCGTGCAGGAGTTCGACATCCCCGTCTTCTCGCAGGGCGCCCACCCGAGCGTGCTCGGTCGCCGCCACGTGCCGTGGGAGGTCGACGTGACGATCGCCTGCGGCGGCGCTGCGGTGCAGCCCGGCGACATCATCATGGGCGACCGCGACGGCGTGATCGTGATCCCGCCGTTCCTGCTCGCCGAGGTCGCGGCCGAAGCCGCGGCGCAGGAGGAAGCCGACGCGTGGGTCGCCGAGCAGGTCGCCGCCGGCGCCCCGGTCGACGGCCTGTTCCCCATGAACGCCGAGTGGCGCGCCAAGTACGACGCCTCCCGCGCCGCCGGGGCGGGATCCTGACATGGTCGTCGTCCCGAAGAGCGAGCAGGCGTACCGCCTGGTCCGCGAACGCATCGAGAGCGGGCAGTACGTGCCCGGCTACCGCCTGGTGCTCTCGCCCATCGCGTCCGAGCTCGGCATGTCGGTGGTGCCCGTGCGCGAGGCGATCCGCCGCCTCGAGGCGGAGGGCTTCGTCACCTTCGAGGCGAACGTCGGCGCGCAGGTCTCCCTCATCAAGGAGACCGAATACCTGCACACGATGCAGACGCTCGCGCTCGTCGAGGGATCCGCGACCGCGCTGGCCGCGCCCACCGTCTCGGCCGATCAGATCGCACGGGCCCGCCGGATCAACGCGCAGATGCGCGAGACCCTGACCCGCTTCGACCCGCAGGCGTTCACCGACCTGAACCTCGAGCTGCACTCCGTGCTGTTCGAGAGCTGCCCGAACCCGCACATCCTCGACCTCGTGCACCGCGGCTGGAATCGCATGAAAGTGCTGCGGAACTCGTCGTTCAGCTTCGTGCCCGACCGCGCGGCAGCATCGGTCGACGAGCACGAGCGCCTGCTCGACCTGATCGAGGACGGGGCGTCGCCACTCGAGATCGAGCTCGCCGCCCGCAACCACCGACTCGCCACGCTCGATGCAGTGCTGGCGCACCAGGACCAACTCACCCACCAGAGGAGGAAGACCGCATGACCCACCAGAAGCCCGAGGGGCTCCCCGAGAAGATCCAGCTCTTCATCGACGGCGAGTTCGTCGACGCCCAGGATGGCGCGACGTTCGACGTCATCGAACCCGTCTCGAACGAGGTCTACATCACCGCGGCCTCGGCCGGCAAGGCCGACGTCGACCGCGCCGTCGCCGCTGCGAAGCGCGCATTCGACGAGGGCCCCTGGCCCAAGATGCTCCCCCGCGAGCGCTCGCGGATCCTGCACCGGGTGGCCGACATCGTCGAATCGCGCGACGAGCGGCTCGCGCTGCTCGAGAGCTGGGACTCGGGTCTCCCGATCACCCAGGCGAAGGGCCAGGCCCGCCGCGCCGCCGAGAACTTCCGCTTCTTCGCCGACCTCATCGTCGCCGAGCACGACAACGTCACCAAGGTTCCCGGTCGCCAGATCAACTACGTGAACCGCAAGCCCAAGGGCGTCGCGGGCCTCATCACCCCCTGGAACGTTCCGTTCATGCAGGAGTCGTGGAAGCTCGCCCCCGCCCTCGCGACCGGCAACACCGTCGTGCTGAAGCCCGCCAGCTACACGCCGCTGTCGGCGGCGCTGTGGCCCGAGATCTTCCGTGAGGCCGGCGTGCCCGACGGCGTCTTCAACCTGATCCTCGGCTCGGGCGGCGTCGCCGGCGACGCGCTCGTCAAGCACCCCGACGTCCCGCTGATCTCCTTCACCGGCGACAGCTCGACCGGCGCGATGATCTCGACCAACGCGGCGCCGTTCCTCAAGGGCCTGTCGCTCGAGCTCGGCGGCAAGAGCCCGTCGGTCGTGTTCGCGGACGCCGACCTCGAGGAGGCGCTCGACGCCACCGTGTTCAGCGTGTTCAGCCTGAACGGCGAGCGCTGCACCGCCGGCAGCCGCGTGCTCGTCGAGCGCTCGATCTACGACGACTTCGTCGCTCGCTACGCCGAGCGCGCGAAGAACATCGTGATCGGCCTGCCCTCCGATCCGGCCACCGAGGTCGGCGCGCTCGTGCACCCCTCGCACTTCGAGAAGGTCATGAGCTACGTCGAGATCGGCAAGGGCGAAGGCCGCCTCGTCGC
The DNA here is from genome assembly GCF_047946755.1 of Leucobacter sp. HNU. Classification (GTDB taxonomy): domain Bacteria; phylum Actinomycetota; class Actinomycetes; order Actinomycetales; family Microbacteriaceae; genus Leucobacter. Next base: position 2,051,844 of record NZ_CP178837.1, read on the forward strand.
GGGCGGCGGCCGCCCCGAGGGCTTCCCCGAGGGCAACTACGTCGCTCCGACCGTGTTCGCCGACGTCGCCCCCGATGCACGGATCTTCCAGGAGGAGATCTTCGGGCCCGTCGTCGCGATCACGCCGTTCGACACCGACGAAGAAGCGCTGGAGCTCGCGAACAACACGAAGTACGGCCTCGCGGCCTACGTCTGGACCTCGAACCTCAAGCGCGCGCACAACTTCGCGCACGGCATCGAGTCGGGCATGGTGTGGCTGAACTCGAACAACGTGCGCGACCTGCGCACCCCGTTCGGCGGCGTCAAGGCATCGGGTCTCGGGCGTGAGGGCGGCTACCGATCGGTGGACTTCTACACCACCGCGCAGTCGATCCAGATCACCCTCAACGAGGCCCACTCGCCGCGCTTCGGCGCGGGCAAGTAACCCCTCGCTGATCGAGCGAGCTTGCGAGCACCGTGCTGAGCGAGGAGCTCAGCGACGAGGCGAAGTATCGAAATCAGATCTTGGTCTCGACTCGCAGGCTCGCTCGACCGGCGGATGAACCCCACGCACTCACGCAAGGAAGCGAACATGGCAAAACTCAACGAAGAAGACAAGCAGTCCGCGGGCTTCTGGGTCACCAAGGAAGCCCCGATCCAGGCCGCGAACCCGATCCCCACGGCCACCTCGGAAGCGCCGGACATCCTGCGCTGCGCCTACATGGAGCTCATCGTCACCGACCTCGCCGCGTCGCGCGAGTTCTACGTCGACGTGCTCGGCCTGTACGTCACCACCGAGGACGACGAGGCGATCTACCTCCGCTCGACCGAGGAGTTCATCCACCACAACCTGGTGCTGCGCAAGGGCCCGGTCGCGGCGGTCGCCGCGTTCTCCTACCGCGTGCGCACGCCCGAGGATCTCGACAAGGCCGTCGCCTTCTACGAGGAGCTCGGCTGCGAGGTCCGCCGCAACCCCGACGGCTTCGTGACGGGCATCGGCGACTCGGTGCGCGTCGTCGACCCGCTGGGCTTCCCCTACGAGTTCTTCTACCAGACCGAGCACACCGAGCGGATGTCGTGGCGCTACGACCTGCACATCCCCGGCGAGCTCGTGCGCCTCGACCACTTCAACCAGGTCACGCCCGACGTGCCGCGCGCCGTCGGCTTCATGCAGAACCTCGGCTTCCGCGTCACCGAGGACATCCAGGACAACGACGGCACCGTCTACGCCGCCTGGATGCGCCGCAAGCCGACCGTGCACGACACCGCGATGACGGGCGGCGACGGCCCCCGCATGCACCACGTGTGCTTCGCGACGCACGAGAAGCACAACATCCTCGCGATCTGCGACAAGCTGGGCGCCCTGCGCAAGTCGGACAGCATCGAGCGCGGCCCGGGCCGCCACGGCGTCTCGAACGCGTTCTACCTGTACCTGCGGGATCCCGACGGCCACCGCGTCGAGGTCTACACCCAGGACTACTACACGGGCGATCCGGACAACCCGGTCGTCACCTGGGACGTGCACGACAACCAGCGTCGCGACTGGTGGGGCAACCCGGTCGTGCCCTCCTGGTACACCGACGCCTCGCTCGTGCTCGACCTCGACGGCAACCCGCAGCCCGTCGTCGCTCGCACGGACGACAGCGAGATGGCCGTGACCATCGGCGCCGACGGGTTCTCGTACACCCGCGACGACGACGGCGAGAAGGGCTTCAAGCTCGGCAACACGCTGTAGCCCGTCGCACGAGGGGCCGGGACGCGATCGCGTCCCGGCCCCTCGTGCGTTCACGAGCGTGCGTCCGTGCGGTGGATCCGCAGCCGCTCGGACGTCTTCGGGCGATCCGCACCGCACCACCGGAAATGCACCGCGCGAGCGGCGGCGCACCGCGCGAAGCCGCGGACGTCGATCGGGCCGGAATCAGCTCGCGAGGGACCCGGGGCGCCGCTCGGGCGGAATCCCCAGCGCGAGTTCGGCGTAGCTCCGCACGGCCTGCCGGCATTCCTCCCGCGGCGTCAGGTCGCCGATGAGCGGGTAGAGGTCGTAGGCGTCCTCCAGGGCGACGAGGTTGCGGGCGATGATCCCCGCGGGCGCGGCGAGCTCGAACTCTCCGATGCCGGCCCCGATCTCGATGAGGGTGCGGTAGAGCATGACCTGGCGCTCGTTGAGGGCGCGGTGCTCGGCGATGTACTTCGAGTGCTCGGCGAGGATCGCGACGCTCTCGTACACCTGGCGCAGTTCGTCGCTGATCGTGTCGGGCACGCCGGCCTCGATCATGGCGTAGATGCGCTCGGTGGCGGTGAGCGGTAGGTCGAGCACGCGTCGGCGCTGCTCGACGAATTCCTCGCGCGCGCCCGCGACCGCGGTCATCTGCAGCTCGTCGAGGGTCGAGAAGTAGTGCAGGACGTTCGCGGGGCTCATCTCGGCCTCGGCCGCGACCGCGCGCACGTTGATCGCGCGACGCGGCCGCGACCGCGCGACCCGCCAGAACGCGCGGATGATCTCATCCCGTCGTTCGTGGCGTCGTCGCGCGGTCGCATTCACAGGGCCAGCCTATTGCGCGGAGTGTGCCCCGACGGAATCGCGGTCCTCGTCGGCCGAGGCGTCCCATCCGGAGTCGTCGAGCGGCACGACCTGCACCGACTCGGTGAGCCCCGCATAGTAGGCGGGTTTGCGGGCCTTGAGCACGAGCGCGACGATGATCCCCCCGATGAAGAGGATCGGGGTGGGCAGCAGCAGGATCTGGTTGATGGGCCCTTGCAGCCCGGTCACGACATCGAAGTTCGTCGCGATGAGGATGAAGCCGACCACGAGCCCGATCGCGCCGAGGATCGGTGCGATGGTGACGCGCCAGACACTATGGCCGCGACGATCCCTGAGGAAGTAGCAGACGACCGCGATCGCGGTCATGGCCTGGGCGAACACGAGCCCCTGCACGCCGGTGGCGTAGGTCCAGAGGGCGAGGCCCAGGAACGGGTCGGCGTTGAGCACGATGGCGACGAGCACGCCGATCGCCGAGAAGCCGCTCAGCGTGAGGCTCGCGACGGCCGGCGACTGGCTGGTGCGGCTGGTACGTCCGAGCACGCGCGGCAGCAGGCCCTCGCGGCCGAGCGAGTAGAGGTAGCGGGTGCAGGCGTTGTGGAACGACAGCAGGCAGGCGAAGAAGCTCGTGACGATGAGGATCTTCATGACGAACGCCGCCCAGGCGCCGGCGAGGTCGCCCGTGCCCGTGATGACCATCGTCTCGAACGCGTCGCTGCGCGCCATCTCGACGACCCCGTTCGCGCCGAAGGCGACAGTGAGGATCCAGAAGGTGAACGCGTAGAACAGTCCGAGGAACGCCACCGAGATGATGGTCGCGCGCGGGATCGTGCGCTCGGGCCGCTTGGCCTCCTCGGCGTAGATCGCGGTGCTCTCGAACCCGAGGTAGGCGCCGAAGCCCATGACGAACAGCGCACCGGCGCCGGTGGCGAAGAACACGTTCTTCGGCTCGAAGGAGGCGAGGCTCCAGGGCTCGGGGCCGCCGTTCGCGATGGCGGCGACCGCCAGCACGAGCAGGATCCCCACTTCGAGTGTGAGGAGCACGGCGAGCACCTTCGCGCCGACGTCGATCTTGCGGTAGCCGAGGAACGCGACGATCGCGACGGCGATGAGCGACCACACGCCCCAGGGCAGGTCGATATGCAGCAGTTCCTTGAAGGTGAACTGCGCGAAGAAGCCGATGAAGCCGTAGAACGAGATCACGAGCGAGATGTAGGCGAACACCGTGACTGACGAGACGCCGAGCCCGAAGGGCTTGCCCATGCCGCGCGAGACGTAGGCGTAGAAGGCGCCCGCGTTGCGCACGCTCTTCGACATGGCGGTGAAGCCGAGCGCGAAGAAGATCAGCACGACCGCGCAGAAGAGGATCGCGCCGGGTGCGCCGATGCCGCCCATGCGGAACGAGGTGATGGCGCCGCTCGCGATGACGGTGAGGGTGCGGCCGCCGAGATCACGAAGAACACGATGTCCCACGTGCCGAGGCGGCCGGTCGCGAGACGCCCGCTCGGCCCCGCCTCCGGGGCCTGCGACGAGTGCGGTGTTGAGGCGGTCATGAGGGCGACTCCTTTGTCCGATGCTGCGGGATCCGCGAGTTGCTGAACATTGATCAGAACTTTTCCGATTCGTGAATCCTTTGGGTAGTGTAAGCACAAACGAGAGGATTGAACAATGTTTGAAGACTCGCTCAGCGCTGACGAGCAAGCCGGCATCGCGATCCGTGCACGGGACCTGGGCGTCCCGTTCGACGGCGAACCCGGCAGATGGAACGCGATCACCGACGTTCCCGGCCTCGAGGTCGGCTTCAGCACGATCGTGTCCGACGGACCGGCACCCGCCCGCACCGGGGTGACGGCGATCCTCCCTCGCGGGCGCGAGCACGCGGGCCTCCCCTGCGCGGCGGGCGTCGCGGTGCTCAACGGCAACGGCGAGCTCACCGGCCGCAGCTGGATCGAGGAGTCCGGTCAGTTCCAGACCCCGATCGGGATCACCAACTCGCACGCGGTCGGCGCCGTGCACTCCGGGATCGATCGCTGGATGGCCGAGCACCACCCGGGCAACGCGGCGGCGTGGATGCTCCCCGTGGTCGGCGAGACCTGGGACGGCTACCTCAACTCGATCAACGCCGAGCATGTGCGCCCCGAGCATGCGACGGCGGCGCTCGATGCGGCGAACGGCGGCCCGGTCGCCGAGGGCAACGTCGGCGGCGGGACGGGCATGAACTGCTACGGCTTCAAGGGCGGCACCGGCACCTCCTCGCGTGTGGTGCGGATCGGCGACCGGAGCTGGACGGTCGGCGTGCTACTGCAGGCGAACTTCGGAAGCCGTTCGGAGCTCCGGGTCGCAGGCCGCCCGCTGGGGCGCGACTCGCAGGCACCGAATCCGATGGAGACGAGCGGCTGGTTCGAGCGCGAAGCCGGTCCCGGCGCCCGCGCGGTCGCGGGCGCCGGCAGCGTGATCGTGATCGTCGCGACGGACGCCCCGCTGCTCCCGGAGCAGTGCGCGGCTCTCGCGCGCCGCGTGCCCCTCGGTCTCGCGCGCACCGGCACCACCGGCAGCCACTTCTCGGGCGACATCTTCCTCGCCTTCTCGACGGCGAACGCGGGGGCGCTCGGCTCGCGCATGAGCACCGAGGGCCCGGACGTCGAACGGCTCTCGCATCTGGCCTGGGGCCGGATCGACCCCTTCTACGCGGCCGTCGTCGAGGCCACCGAGGAAGCCGTGGTCAACGCGCTCGTGGCCGCCGAGGACACCGTCGGGCGGGACGGGCACGAGAGCTTCGCGCTGCCCCACGACGAGGTGCGCGCGGCGTTCGCGGCGAGCGCCTGAGCCGTTCCGGCCGCTCGGCGGAGCACCGCCGAGCGACCGCCGACCGGAATGCTTGAAGCTGAGCGCTTTCGGACATGGCCTGTGCGCGCAGCGACCAGGCCATGCCTTCGCCGCCTTCCTAGACTCGGGGGCACTCGAACCTCATCGGCGACGACGCCGGCGCGCGCGACGACGCTGCGCGCGGGAAGGATGACCTGCTCATGACCGCTCCAACCACCGACGCCCCGGCGACGCACGACCCGGGTCTCAGCCGCCGGACGCTCGGCGTGCCGTCCATCACCCTGATGATCATCGCCGCCTCCGCACCGCTGACCGTGGTCGCGGGCGGCGTGACGACCTCGTTCGCGGTGACCGGCTCGCTCGGAGTCCCGCTCGGCTTCGTCGTGATCGCGGTGATCCTCACCGTCTTCGCCGTCGGATACACCGCCATGGGCCGCTACATCACCAACGCTGGCGCGTTCTACGCCTACATCTCGCAGGGCCTCGGCCGCCCCATCGGCGTCGGCGCCTCGCTCATCGCGCTCGTCTCGTACAACGCGATGCAGATCGGCGTGTACGGACTCTTCGGCTTCCAGCTGTCGATGTTCCTCGAGGCCAAGTTCGGGTTCTCGTCGCCCTGGTGGCTGTGGATCCTGCTCTGCATCGTGGTCGTCGGCGTGCTCGGCGTGAACCGCATCGATTTCTCGGCGAAGGTACTCGGCGTGCTCGTCGCACTCGAGTTCCTCGTCGTGATCGTGTTCGACGTCGTCTCGCTCGCCGTCGCCCCCGAGGGCGTCTCGACGACCACGCTGAACCCGGCAGAGCTCTTCGGCCCGTCGCTCGGCATCGTGCTCGTCTTCGGCGTCGCCGCGTTCATGGGCTTCGAGGGCGCAGCGATCTACGGCGAGGAGGCGAAGGACCCGAAGCGGACCGTACCACGGGCGACCTACGCCGCCGTCGCGATCATCGGCCTCTTCTACGCGTTCAGCGCATGGGCGTTCTCGGTCGGCATCGGCCCCTCGAACATCGTCGCGAAGTCGCAGGAGTCGGGCCCCGATCTCATGTTCGTCTTCATGAACAGCCACGTCAGCGTGATCTTCGTCGACATCATGAACATCCTGTTCCTCACGAGCCTCTTCGCCTCGCTGCAGTCGTTCCACAACGCGGTCGCCCGCTACTTCTTCTCGCTCGGCCGCGAGGGCGTGCTGCCCACCTGGTTCGCGGGGACGTCGAAGCACGGCGCTCCCTGGGCGGGGTCCGTCGCGCAGACGGTCATCGCACTGGTCGTCACCGTCGGCTTCATCTTCTCCGGCGAGGTGTTCGGCGGCGCCGCGGCGCTCGGCGAGCAGAGCTTCCTGTACCCGGTGCTCACCATGTTCACCTGGCTCACCAACACGGGCGCCATGGGGCTCGTGCTCCTGATGGCCGTCATCGCGGCCGCGGTCATCGGCTTCTTCCGCAGGGACCGGCGCGGGCTCGGCGTATGGACCACGATGGTGGCCCCGCTCGTCTCGGGCCTCCTGCTCGCCTGGGTGTTCGTCATGATCATCGCGAACTTCCATGTGCAGCTCGGGCAGCAGGAGCCGACGTTCGGCACCTACGTCCTGCCGATCATCGTGGTCCTGGCCGGCATCGTCGGCATCGTCTGGGGCCGGGCGCTCAAGCGCCGCAAGCCCGAGATCTACCAGCAGATCGGCCACGGCACCGAGCCGGGCGCCTACGGCACCGAGCTCATCGGCGTCGTCGACGAGCGCTGAGCGCCCCGCTCTGCCGGTTGAGCGAGCGGAGCGAGTCGAAACCCGAGGTGCCGCGGTTCCGACTCGCTCCGCTCGCTCTGCCGGCGGGCCCCGTTCCGTGCCACCGCTACGCTCGAACGCATGAACGACGCCTCCGGCCGCACCGCCCTGCTGCACGCCACCATCGTGGTGGTCGCCTCGGGAGGCCTGCGCGCGCTCACCTACCGCGCGGTCGCCGCCGAGGCGGGAGTGTCGCACGGCCTGGTCCGGCACCACTTCGGGAGCCGCGACCAGCTCATCGCCGAGGCCATGGAGTTCGCGATCGACGAGAGCCTCCGCGGCTCGAACATGCTCGAGAGCGGGCTCACCGTCGATTCCTTCGCAGCCGGAATCGAATCGCTGGCGGACCGCGACAGCGAGATCCAGTCGTTCCAGTACGAGCTGCTGCTGGAGTCGCGCCGGCGGCCCGAGCTGCGCGCGCTCGCCGAGCGGCACTACCGGGCCTACCACGAGGCCATCACGCGCCAGCTCGCGCGCCTCGGAGTCGAGGACCCCGAGCTCGCCGAGCTGATCTGGTTCGCGCTCGACGGCATCGTCTTCAAGCAGCTGGTGCTGCCCGAGGACGCGGGTGCTGCGCTGCGGCGGATCCGGGCGCTCGTCGCCGCCGCCGCATAGGCCGGTCTCCGTCCGCCTCCCACCTCCGCGGAGATCCGCACCGCGTCCCCACCCGCGCTCTTGACTATCCAATTGGATAGTCTTAGGCTGAAGCGCCTCCATCGCCGTCGGCCAGCGCCCGGCGGGATGCACGAGACCAGACCGCGAAGGGACACACCGCCGTGCCGAACACCGCCATCGAATTCCTCTACCTGTCGGAACCCGACATGATCGCCGCCGGCGTGACCGACATGGCCGCCTGCGTCGACACCATGAGCGAGATGCTCGTCGAGTTCAAGCGCGGCGACTACCGCATGGCGGGCATCGAGAACGATCTGCACGGCGCCCAGATCTACTTCCCGAAGGAGTCCCCCTTCGCCGGCATGCCGCTCGACGGCCCCGACCGCCGCTTCATGGCGATGCCCGCCTACCTCGGCGGCAGCTTCCAGATGGCCGGGTGCAAGTGGTACGGCTCCAACGTCGAGAACCGCAAGATCGGACTCCCGCGATCGATCCTCATGTTCACCCTGAACAACAAGGACACCGGCGCCCCGCTCGCGCACATGTCGGCGAACCTGCTCAGCGCCTACCGCACCGGCGCGATCCCGGGCATCGGCGCGCGCCACCTGGCTCGCGAGGACGCCCGCGTGGTCGGCATCGCGGGACCCGGACCCATGAACCGCACCTCGCTCGAGGCGCTCATCGCGGTCCGCCCGGGCATCGACACCGTCCGCGTGTTCGGTCGCAGCCAGGGCAGCATCGACGCCTACATCGCCTGGGCGCAGCAGCAGTTCCCGCAGCTCACCGCCATCGAGCAGGTCGATTCGCTGCGCAGCGCGGTCGAGGGCTGCGACATCGTCAGCATCGCGATCCCCAGCCCCTCCGGCACCGAGAACTACCCCACCGTCGAGGAGGCATGGGTCAAGCCGGGCGCGCTCGTGCTCTGCTCGGCGCACCTGGCGGTCGAGGAGAGCCTGGTGCGCAAGGCCCGGCACGTCGCCGATGCGCGCAGCATCTACCAGGCCTGGGCCTCCGAGATCCCGGGGAACGCCCACGACGTCGTCGGCATCTGGGGCATGCACCTCGTCGACCGCGTGCGCGACGGACGCATGACCCCCGAACAGTTCGAGGACCTCGGCGAGATCATCGACGGCGATACCCCGGGCCGCACGAACGACGACGAGATCTTCATCTACTCGGTCGGCGGCATGCCTGTCGAGGACGTCGCGTGGGCCACCCGCGTGTACCGCAACGCGGTCGAGCGCGGTATCGGCACGAAACTGAAGCTCTGGGATGAGCCGGCCCTCGCCTGAGCTCGACCCGACGAACCGAACAGCGACACGAGCAGCGGAGAAGAAGGAACGAATGGACCTGCAGAAGACCAACGTCGTCGTCATCGGCGCCGGCACGGTGGGCTCGATGGCCCTGTGGCAGCTGAGCACGCACGAGGGCGTCGACGTCGTCGGCATCGAGCAGTACGGCCGCGTGCACTCGCACGGCTCCTACGCCGGCGAATCCCGCGTGTTCCGCACGGCGGTCCACGAGGGCGGCACCTACGTGGGCATGATCCAGCGCTCGCGCGATCTGTGGCGCGAGCTCGAGCAGGAGTCGGGGCGCAGCATCTACCTCGAGGCGGGCTGCCTGAGCATCGCCCCCGAGGGATTCCCCGATCTCGTCACGGCGCTCGGCACCGTGCAGGAGTTCGGGATCCCGCACCGCACCCTGACGACCGAGGAGCTGCGTCGCGAGTACCCGCAGCACCTCGTGCAGGACGGCGACATCGGCCTGCTCGACGCGCACGGCGGCGGACTCCGTCCCGAGGTGGCCGTGATGAGCGCGCTCGACATCGCCGAACAGAACGGTGCCCGGCTGTTCTTCAACACCGCCGTGCTCGGGATCGAGGAGCGCGCCGGCGGGGTCGTGGTGCGCACCACGCAGGGCTCTTGGCTCGCCGATCGCGTCGTGGTCGCGTCGGGGTCCTGGTCGGGCCGCCTCTCCCCCGAGCTGCACGACCTGCTGCGCCTGCAGGTGCTGGGTCTCACCTGGTTCATGCCGCGCGATCCCTCTGCCTTCGTTCCCGAGCGATTCCCCGCGTTCCTGCGCGATTCGGGCCCCGTGCACTTCTTCGGCGCCCCCAGCTTCGACGGCTACGCGTTCAAGGCGTGCACGAACCCCGAGTGGCCCGTGTTCCGCGATCCCTCCGAAGTGCCGACGTCGCACACCCGCGAGGAGCTCATCAAGATCGGACAGCGCGCCGCCGAGCTGTTCGACGGCGTGAACCCGGAGCCCGTGCGCCAGAGCGTGCACCACTGCGCCTACACGCCCGATCGTCTGCCGGTCGTCGACGTGAACGCGAGCGGACGCGTCGTCACCGTCGCGGGCCTGTCGGGCCACGGCTTCAAGTTCTCGCCGCGACTCGGCGAGTTCGCCGCCGCACTCGCGACCGGATCGTCGCCGGCCGACGCGGGTATCGATCCGCGTTTCGCGCTGTCCGCGCACCTCGAGCGGCTCGCGGTGCTCGGCCCGTACACGGGCGGCGGGCACTAGCGAACTTCCGCCGGCCCCGCGAACTTGCGAGTCGAACCCGCGGACGTCCTGGCTTCGACTCGCTCCTCGCGGGGCCGGCGGAACTGAACGCGCTCAGCCGGCGGCCGGCGCCACCCGCCAGTCGACGGGCGCGGCGCCCTGCGCCTCGAGCGCCGCGTTCGCGCGGCTGAACGGCCTCGAGCCGAAGAAGCCGCGCGACGCGGACAGCGGCGACGGATGCGGGCTCTCGATCCGCGGCACGTCGCCGAGCATCGGCCCGAGCGAACGAGCGTCGTTGCCCCAGAGGATCGCGACGAGCGGACCGCCGCGGGCGACGAGCGCCCGGATCGCGTGCTCGGTGAAGGCTTCCCAGCCCTTTCCTCGGTGCGACGCCGGCGCGCCGGCGCGCACGGTCAGCACTCGGTTGAGCAGCATGACGCCGTGGTCGGCCCAGGCCGAGAGATCGCCGTGCGGCGCGGGCTCGATGCCGAGGTCTTCGCGCATCTCCTTGTAGATGTTCTGCAAACTGCGCGGGATCGGCCGCACGTCGGGTGCCGTCGCGAAGGACAGTCCGATCGGATGGCCGGGCGTCGGGTACGGGTCCTGCCCGACGATCAGCACGCGCACGTCGGCGAGCGGCCGCTGGAACGCCGACAGGATCCGATCGCCCGCGGGCAGCACCTGCTGCCCGTCGGCGCGCTCCGCGTTGAGGAATCGCCCCAGCTCGGCGAGGCGGTCGCCCATCGGTTCGAGGGCTTCCGCCCAGTCGCGCGCCAGGTAGCCGTTGTCCGCGAGCTCCGCGAGGTTCATCGCCACGCTCACGCCTCCGCCTTCGGCACGAGCGGTCCGCGGTGGGTGTGGAACACGCTCGACTGCGCGACGGGGCGGATCACGATGAGATCCTGGTTGACGTGCGGCGGCTGTTCGAACGCCCCGACGAGTACGCGGGCGACGTCCTCGGGCGCGAGCGGGGTGACATCCTGGTAGGGCTTCGCCGCGGCCTCCGCGTCCCCGCGCAGGCGGTTGAGCGTGAACTCCTCGGTGTGCACGAGCCCGGGCGCGAGCTCCATCACGCGGATCGGCTCGCCGGCGAGTTCGAGGCGCAGTACCTCGGTGACGGCGTGCGCTGCATACTTCGCGGCGTTGTACCCGCCGCCGCCCGGATAGGCGCTGTGTCCGGCGGTCGAGGTGAGATTGAGGATCGAGGCCCAGCCCGGACCATCGGCCTCGATACCGGCTCGGGCGCCGGCTCTCAGCACCGGCAGCAGCGCGGCCGTCACGGTGCGCAGGCCGATCACGTTGACCTCGAACATGCGCCGCCAGTCCTCGTTCAGCGCGCTCTCGACGGACTCCGTGCCGAGCGCGCCGCCGGCGTTGTTCACCAGCCCGGTCGCGCCGCCCGTCCCGGCGACCTCGGCGGCCATGCGGGCGACCTGCGCTTCGTCGGTGACGTCGCACACGATCGGATGCGCCCCGGTCTCGGCGGCGAGCGCACGCAGGCGGTCCTCGCGCCGCGCGACCGCGACGGTCTGCCAGCCGAGCTCGGCGAATCGCCGCACGGTCGCGGCTCCGATCCCCGAACTCGCGCCCGTCACCACTACGCGCCGCTCCACCATGCCGCCTCCCTCGTGCTCAGCCGTCGCCGGCCCGCTGTGCAGCCTATCGCGCCTGTTACGCCCGGTGTCCGGGAGGCTTCCTCCTGCGGTGCCGACTCCGTACGCTCGCTGCAACCGATCCAAAAGGGGAGCCTCTCATGACCGATTCCGCCGCCTGGCATTTCGAGACCAAGCAGGTCCACTCGGGTGCGCAGCCCGATCCGACCACCAACTCGCGCGCCGTGCCGATCTACCAGACGACGTCGTACGTCTTCGACAGCACCGATCACGCGAAGAACCTCTTCGCGCTGGCCGAGTTCGGCAACATCTACACCCGGATCATGAACCCCACGCAGGCCGTCGTCGAGGAGCGCCTCGCGGCGCTCGAGGGCGGCACGGGAGCGCTGCTGCTCGCCAGCGGTCAGGCGGCGGCGACCTTCGCGATCCTCAACATCGCGCAGGCCGGCGATCACTTCGTCTCGTCGAGCTCGATCTACGGCGGCACCTACAACCTGTTCAAGTACACGCTGGCGAAGCTCGGCGTCGAGGTCACCTTCGTCGAGAACCAGGACGATCCGGCCGAGTGGCAGCGCGCGGTGCGCCCGAACACGAAGGCGTTCTTCGCCGAGACGATCGGCAACCCGAAGATCAACATCCTCGACATCCGCACCGTCGCCGACATCGCGCACGAGAACGGCGTCCCGCTGATCGTCGACAACACGATCGCGACCCCGTACCTGATCCGCCCGTTCGAGCACGGCGCCGATCTCGTGATCCACTCGGCGACGAAGTTCCTGGGCGGTCACGGCACCACGCTCGGCGGCATCATCGTCGACGGCGGCACGTTCAAGTGGTCGGAGAACGTCGAGCGCTTCCCGGGCCTCACCGAGCCGGATCCGTCCTACCACGGCGCCTCGTACACGGCCGCGGTGGGCGACGGCCTCGCCTACATCATCAAGGCGCGCGTGCAGCTGCTGCGCGACCTGGGGTCGGCGATCGCGCCGAACAGTGCCTGGCTGCTGATCCAGGGCATCGAGACCCTGTCGCTGCGCATCGAGCGTCACGTGCAGAACACGCAGGAGATCGCGGAGTGGCTCGAGAACCACCCGGACGTCGCGAGCGTCAACTACGCGGGCCTGCCGACGAGTCCCTGGTACGCGGCGGCCAACCGCTACGCCCCCAAGGGCGTCGGCGCCGTGCTCTCGTTCGAGCTCAAGGGCGGCGTCGACGCGGGCAAGGCCCTCGTCGAGAACGTCGAGCTGTTCAGCCACCTCGCGAACATCGGCGACGTCCGCAGTCTGATCATCCACCCGGCGTCGACGACCCACTCGCAGCTGACGCCCGAGCAGCAGCTCACGGCGGGCGTCACGCCGGGCCTCGTCCGCCTGTCGGTCGGCATCGAGAACGTCGACGATCTGAAGGCCGACCTCGAGGCCGGCTTCGCCGCGGCCCGCGCTGCGGTCTCGGAGGCGCGCGCGACCGCGTAGCGGGAATCGGTCCCCGACGGGCCCGGGTCGCTCTCGAATCGGGAGCGACCCGGGCCCGTCGCTTTTCGAAACGCGCTGAGCCTCAGCCGCCGTTCCGCCGCACGATCTCGGGCACCCAGATCGGCACGTAGGGCGACACGCATCCGGGCGGCGTCGGGTAGTCCTCGAGGACCCCGAGCCGCTCGCCGATGTCGAGCACGCGCTCGCGCCGTGCGGCATCCCGGATCCCGATCTCGCCCAGGCAGGAGTTCATGGCCCACTGCAGTCGTTCGGGCGCATCCCGCATCTCGCGCTCGATCTCGTCGAGCAGCGCGTCGAGGTCGAGCCCGTCCGGCCGCTTCGCGACGCGCTCGGTCGTCAGCGCCCACCCGGCGCTCGCGACCACCGGGTCGGGATCCGCGATCCAGCGGAGCCGCAGCTCCTCCGCGCTCGGGCTCTTCTTGACCAGGTAGGAGACGAGCCAGTCCTGCACCTTCGGCGATCCGGCCTCGCGCAGCATCGCGTCGTAGCCGTCGGCATCCCGGTCCCGCGGCCGGAGCATGAGTACGGCGACCAGCCTCGCCGCCGCCTCCCCCGAGCGCCACAGTTCTGCGGCGACGGCGGGATCGCGGCCCGCCTCCTTCGCGACCGCTCGCAGGCGGGTGAGATTCACCCCGTGCGCGTCGCCGTGCTTCTCGTTCACCGCTCGTATTCTCGGGTCCTCGAGCGCGGCGAGGCGCTCCCGGATCTCGTCGGCCTGCGCAGTCTCCGTCATGCCGCTCAGCGTACGCGTAACATTCGCTCGCGCGCTCCCGAACCCCGGCAGGATGGACAGCATGGATTGGCAGACGCCCGAGGATTCGTTTCCGACGGACTTCATCACCGACGCGCAGCTGCGCGCCCTCATCGGACGCCCGCCGATCTCGGGGGCCTGGCGGGACGGCGATCCGGTGGGCTCGCGGAAGTTCCTGCCGATCGGCGATTTCGTCACGGAGGCCGGCGACACGCTGCCCGGGGCCCGCATCGCCTACGAGACCTTCGGCGACCTCTCACCCGCTCGCGACAACGCGATCCTCGTCTTCCACGCGCTCACGGGCGACAGCCACCTCGCCGGCCCGGCAGGGCCCGGGCATCCGACCGACGGCTGGTGGGCCGAGATCGTGGGACCGGGCAAGGCGCTCGATACCGATCGCTACTGCGTCATCGCCCCGAACGTGCTCGGCGGCTGCCAGGGCTCGACCGGCCCGGCGTCGCTCGACCCGAGCGGGCGCGAGTGGGGAGGACGATTCCCCTACCTCACGATCCGCGATCAGGTGAATGCGGCTGCGCGCTTCGTCGACGGACTCGGCATCGATCGCTTCCGGGCCGTCGTCGGAGGCTCCGTCGGCGGCATGCACGCGCTCGAGTGGCAGCTGAGCCACCCGGATCGCACCGACCGCCTCGCGGTCATCGCCGCGCCGCCCGTCACCACCGCCGACCAGATCGGCCTGAACCTCGTGCAGCTGGAGGCGATCAGATCGGATCCCGCGTTCCGCGGCGGCAACTACTACGACGCCCCGGACGGCGTGGGTCCGCACCACGGCCTCGCCACCGCGCGGCGGCTCGCGCTCCTGAACTACCGCAGCAACACCGAACTCGACGAGCGCTTCGGGCGCGCGTGGCAGTCCGCCGTCAGCCCGCTCGGCGGCGGCGGTCGGTTCGCGGTCGAGTCCTACCTCGACTTCCACGGCAACAAGTTCACCCGGCGGTTCGACGCCGGCAGCTACGTCGCCCTCGTCCAGGCGATGAACTCGCACGACATCGGACGCGGACGCGGCGGCGTCGAAGCGGCGCTGCAGCGCCTCGAGCTCCCCACCCTCGTGCTCGGGATCCCCAGCGACCGGCTGTTCACGATCGACGGCCAGGACCTCATCGCGGAGCACGCGCCGGGCAGTCTCGACGGAGATCGGGCGACCCGCATCGAATCCCCGTTCGGCCACGATGCGTTCCTGATCGAATCCGCGCTCGTCGGGGCGCAGCTCGAGCGGCTCCTCGCCGCCTGACCCACCACCGCTTCGCGGGCCGGCGCTCCGCCGGGTCCGGTGCGGCGCTCAGCACGCTCCCACCTCGCCCGCCTAGGATTCCTGAGTTGGTCCCACCGGGAGAGAAAGAGGAGAGATGCGTCGTTCTGCGCGCACATCCCGTGCCAAGGTGGCCGCGACCCTCGCGGTTCCCCTGTGCCTCGTCGGCTGCGCGGCGGCCCAGGCTCCGTCGCACTCCGTCAGCCCCCCGCTCCGGGCGGAGAACGGCTCGGGCATCTTCGACGAGCAGGCGGCGACCGAGCACCGCGTCACCGGACTCGCCATCACGAAGCCCGAGACCCTGAAGATCCTGAGCGAGCACGGGGTGACGGTCAGCGGCAGGATCACGGTCAGCTCGAGCGAGATCACCGAGGCCACAGTGGACGCACGGCTCGCCGACGGGCCGGAGCTGAACTTCGCCCTGACCGAGCCCGTGGTCCTCCGCCGCGCTGGCGACGACGATCCCGTCACCGTCTCGGGCCGGCTCACCGTCGCGGATCAGCCCCCGGTCAGCACGAACGTCTCGGTCACACCGCACCTGGTGGGCGAGGGGCACGATCGGCTCGACCTGTCGATCGAGATCCCGAAGACCCTGCCCCCCGCGCTCCAGCTGATGCTCGGCTCGACCAGCAGCATCGACGCGTCGGTTCAGCTCTCCGCGACGAACTGAGCTCAGTCGGCGAACCGCTGACGCCTCGTGGCGTCGTGCACTTCGCCGACCAGTTCCTCGATCACGTCTTCCAGGAAGACGATCCCCAGGATCCGACCGTCCCGATCCCGGATCTGAGCGAGGTGCACGCCGCGCGCCTGCATGCGCGCGAGCACGTCCTCCAGCTCCGCCTCGGGATGCATGGTGAGCAGCTCCCGGATCCGCTTCGGAGGGATCGGCTCGGCGATGCGGTCGGCGCCGAGGCGCAGCAGATCCTTGATGTGCACGTAGCCCACCAGCGCGTCGTCGGCGTCCCGCATCGGGTAGCGGGAGAAGCCGTGCTTCGTCACCGCGGCCTCGACGTCCTCGGTCGTCGCGCCGATCGGCAGCGATACGAGGCGGTCGAGCGGCACGAGGATGTCCTTCGCCTGCTTCGTCGTGAACTCGAAGGCTGCGGAGAGCGCTCCGCTGCGGTCCTCGAGCACGCCCTCCCGAGTCGAGTGGCTGACGATGTTCGCGACCTCTTCGAGCGTGAACGTGCTGTTGGACTCGTTCTTCGGTTCGACTCTGAAGAGGCGCAGCACCCCGTTCGCGGTGGCGTTCAGGCCAGCGATCACGACGCGCAGGATCCGCGAGATCCAGACGAGCGGCGGCGCGAGCAGCAGCACGGCCTGATCGGGCATCGAGAACGCCGCGTTCTTGGGGATCATCTCGCCGAACACGACGTGCAGGTACGACACGGCGAGCAGGGTGATCACGAAGGCCGCGACCGAGACGACCTCGGCCGAGAGGCCGGTCCAGCTCAGCGGGCCCGACAGCAGGTGGTGGATCGAGGGCTCCGAGACGTTCAGGATCAGCAGCGAGCAGACGGTGATGCCGAGCTGGCTCGTCGCGAGCATCAGCGTCGCATGCTCCATCGCGTAGAGCGCGGTCTTCGCGCGCTTCGAGCCGGCCTCGGCCTTCGGCTCGATCTGGGAGCGCCGGGCGGAGATGACCGCGAACTCCGCGGCGACGAAGAAGGCGTTGGCGATGAGCAGCAGCACCAGCCAGAGGATTCCGAGCCAGTCGTTCATGCGCGGGCCTCCCGCTCGTCGGTCTCGGATCCGGTCTCGGTCGCCGGGGCGGGCGCGAAGTACCGCAGTCGCGCGATGCGGCGCCCCTCCATGCGCTCCACCCGCAGCCGGCCGCCCTCGGGCAGCAGCACCTCGTCGCCGACCACGGGGATCCGCTCGAGCTGCTGCAGCACGTAGCCCGCGACGGTGTCGTAGCCGTCGTGCTCGGGGATCTCGATACCGGTGCGGTCGAGGACCTCATCGGGGCGCAGATCCGCCGGGAAGGTGAGCTCGGACGCGGTGCCGACCACACCGGCCTGCGCGCGGTCGTGCTCGTCGGCGACCTCGCCCACGAGCTCCTCGACCAGATCCTCCAGGGTGACGATGCCGGCCGTTCCGCCGTACTCGTCGACGACGAGGGCGAGCTGATAGCCCGAACCGCGCAGCTCGCCGAGGAGCTGGTCGAGCCGCATGGTCTCGGGGACGCGCATGGCCTCCTCGGCCAGTGCCGCGGCGGGGACCTCCCCGCGCTTCTCGCGCGGCACCGACACGGCCTGCTTGACGTGGACGACGCCGACGACGTCGTCGCGGTCGCCGTCGATCACGGGGAACCGGGAGAAGCCGGTGCGGCCCGCGATCTCGAGCACGGCCTGCGCGGGCTCGAGGCGCTGCACGCTCTCCACCTTCAGCCGCGGCGTCATCACGTCGGCCGCGGTGAGCTCGGAGAAGCGCAGGGTGCGGTCGAGCAGCGTCGCGGTGTCGGCCTCCAGCAGGCCGGCGCTCGCCGAATGGCGCACGAGCGAGGAGAGCTCCTCCGCCGTCCGGGCGCCCGAGAGCTCCTCCTTCGGCTCGATGCCCATGGACCGCAGCACGCCGTTCGCACTGCCGTTCAGCACGAGCACCGCCGGCTTGAACACCGCGGTGAACGCGGCCTGCATGGGGACGACGAACCGCGCCGTGCCCAGCGGCTTCGCCAGCGCGAAGTTCTTCGGCACGAGCTCGCCGACCACCATGGAGAAGAGCGTTGCGAGCGCGACCGCGAGCGGCGCGCTGATCGCGCGACGCAGCGGCTCGGGCACTCCAAGCGCGCCGATGGGGCCGTCGAGCCAGGCGCTCAGCACCGGCTCGAGCAGGAACCCGGCGAGCAGCGTCGTGAGCGTGATGCCGAGCTGCGCGCTGGAGAGGTGCGTGGAGGTGTGCCGGAGCGCGTTGATCACGCGCTCGAGCCCGCGCTCGCCGGAATCCCGGCGCCGTTCGAGCTCATGACGGTCGAGTGCGACGAGGGAGAACTCGGCCGCGACGAACACGCCGGTTCCGAAAGTCAGCAGTATGCCGAGTGCAAAAGCGATGGCGTCGTTCATCGACGGCCCCGCATGGGGATCCGCGCCTCAGCGCGGTTGGTACTCGGAGGGTCCGATTGAGAGTGGGCTGGGGC
This sequence comes from Leucobacter sp. HNU, assembly GCF_047946755.1. Lineage (GTDB taxonomy): Bacteria > Actinomycetota > Actinomycetes > Actinomycetales > Microbacteriaceae > Leucobacter. The sequence goes on from NZ_CP178837.1 coordinate 2,070,340, forward strand.
GTCCATTTGGGCTCATCTTAGCAGGGCGGCCTTCTCGATCGACAGGTGTCCGGGATACCGGATGAACGCCTGTCCGCGCACCGCGGACGGCTCCACGCCGTCCAGGGAATAGGCGTAGGGTATTCGGGTGAGCGCCCCCACCGATGCGAGGCGCTTGCGGGCCTCCCCGCGCGCGCTACAGAAACGAGAGGAATTCGGTTTGGCTGAGCGGACTCCGGTTACCGAGAACGGTAACCCCGCAGGAGATTTCGGTGCGAACGCCTGGCTGGTCGAGGAGCTGTACAAGCAGTACAGCGCCGACCCGAACTCGGTCGACCGCTCCTGGTGGCCCATCCTCCAGCGCTTCGCCGCGGGAGAGAGCGCTGCGGGAGCCGCCGCTCCCCCGCAGACCGCCGCTCCCGCCGCGCAGACCGTGACCCCGGCCCCGGCGCCCTCCGCCGCGGCGGCGAGCCCCGCGTCCGCCACGGGCACCCAACCCGCGCGCACTACCAACGTCGCACCGCGATCGGCGCCGATCCCGGCGGAAGCCCCGCGGACGACGCCGATCACCGGAGTCGTCCCGGTCGACGAGGACGCGGTCACGCCCCTCCGCGGCATGGCACGCACCCTGTCCAAGAACATGGACCAGAGCCTCACGATCCCGACCGCGACCAGCGTGCGCACGATCCCGGCGAAGCTCCTCATCGACAACCGCATCGTGATCAACAACCACCTCCGTCGCAGCCGCGGCGGCAAGGTGTCGTTCACGCACCTCATCGGCTGGGCGCTGATCCAGACGCTCAAGGACTTCCCCAGCCAGAACGTGGCCTATGCCGAGGTCGACGGCAAGCCCTCGATCGTGGTGCCCGCGCACATCGGACTCGGCATCGCGATCGACATCCCCAAGCCCGACGGCACGCGCTCCCTGCTCGTCCCGTCGATCAAGCGCGCCGAGACCCTCGACTTCAACGACTACCTCGTCGCCTACGAGGACCTGGTGAAGCGCGCCCGCGACAACAAGCTCGGCGCCGCCGACTTCCAGGGCACCACGATCTCGCTGACGAACCCCGGCGGAATCGGCACCGTGCACTCGGTCCCCCGCCTCATGCAGGGCCAGGGCGCGATCATCGGCGCCGGCGCGCTCGAATACCCGGCCGAATTCCAGGGCGCCTCCGAGGAGGTGCTGACCCGCCTCGGCATCTCGAAGACCATCACCCTGACCAGCACCTACGACCACCGCGTCATCCAGGGCGCGGGATCGGGCCAGTTCCTCAAGATCGTGCACGAGCGCCTCACCGGCGGTCACGACTTCTACGAGGAGATCTTCGCTGCGCTCCGCATCCCCTACAAGCCGGTCCAGTGGGCCTCCGACATCCACGTCGACATCTCGGGCGCCATCGACAAGTCCGCTCGCGTGCAGGAGCTCATCAACTCCTTCCGCGTGCGCGGCCACCTCATGGCCGACGTCGATCCGCTCGAGTACGTGCAGCGCACCCACCCGGACCTGGAGATCGAGAACCACGGGCTCACGTTCTGGGATCTCGACCGCGAGTTCGTGACGGGCGGCATCGGCGGCAAGCGCACCATGCTGCTCCGCGACATCCTCGGCGTGCTCCGCGACTCCTACTGCCGCAAGATCGGCGTCGAGTACATGCACATCCAGGATCCCGAGCAGCGGCTCTGGATCCGTGGCAAAGTCGAGGTGCCCTACGAGAAGCCCAGCCACGACGAGCAGCTGCGCATCCTCGACAAGCTGAACGAGGCCGAGGCCTTCGAGACCTTCCTGCAGACCAAGTACGTCGGGCAGAAGCGGTTCAGCCTCGAGGGCGGCGAGTCCGTCATCCCGTTCCTCGACGCCATGCTCATCGACGCGGCCGAGGACGGCGTCGACAGCGTCGACATCGGCATGGCCCACCGCGGCCGCCTCAACGTGCTCTCCAACATCGCGGGCAAGACCTACGGCCAGATCTTCCGCGAGTTCGAGGGCGCGCAGATGCAGAAGGCCGGCTCGGGCGATGTGAAGTACCACCTCGGCACGTCCGGCGTCTTCACCGCGCCGAACGGCACCCAGGTGCCGATCCACCTCGCCGCGAACCCGTCGCACCTCGAGACCGTCGACGGCGTGCTCGAGGGCATCGTCCGCGCCAAGCAGGACCTGAAGCCGATCGGCTCGTTCACGACGCTGCCGATCCTCATCCACGGCGACGCGGCGATGGCCGGACAGGGCGTCGTGTACGAGACCCTGCAGATGTCGCAGCTGCGCGGCTACCGCACGGGCGGCACGATCCACATCGTGATCAACAACCAGGTCGGCTTCACCACCCTCCCCGCGACTCGCGCACCGGCATCTACTCGACCGACGTGGGCAAGACGATCCAGGCGCCCATCTTCCACGTGAACGGCGACGATCCCGAATCGGTCGTCCGCGTCGCGAAGCTCGCCTACGAGTTCCGCCAGCGGTTCCACATCGACGTCATCATCGATCTCGTCTGCTACCGCCGTCGCGGGCACAACGAGGGCGACGACCCCTCGATGACCCAGCCCCTCATGACCGACCTCATCGAGGCGAAGCGCTCGACCCGTCGCCTCTACACGAGCGCGCTCGTCGGCCGAGGCGACATCACCGAGGAGGAGTACGAGAAGTCGAAGCAGGACTTCCAGGACCGCCTCGAGCGCGCGTTCATGGAGACGCACGCCGCGCAGACCGGTTCGATCCCCGTGATCGATCAGAGCGGCGTCTCGACCCCGCCGAGCGCCGAACCCGCGACCGCGGCGGTCGAGACCGCGGTCAGCCGCGCCGTGATCGAGCGCATCGGCGACGCGCACGCGAACAAGCCCGAGGGCTTCACCGTGCACCAGAAGCTGCAGCAGCTCCTCAACAAGCGCGTGCAGATGAGCCGCGAGGGCGGCATCGACTGGGGCTTCGGCGAACTGCTCGCGCTCGGCTCCCTGCTGATGGAGGGCACCGCGGTGCGCTTCGCCGGCCAGGACGCCCGCCGCGGCACCTTCGCGCAGCGTCACGCCGTCTTCCACGACCGCGCGAACGGCCAGGAGTGGCTGCCGCTGCTCAACCTGTCGGAGGACCAGGCGCGCTTCTGGATCTACGACTCCCTGCTCTCCGAGTACGCGGCGCTCGCCTACGAGTACGGCTACTCGCTGCAGCGCGAGGACGCCCTCGTGCTGTGGGAGGCGCAGTTCGGCGACTTCGCGAACACCGCTCAGGCCGTGATCGACGAGTACATCGCCGCGGCCGAGCAGAAGTGGGGCCAGCGCTCGTCGGTGGTGCTGCTCCTGCCGCACGGCTACGAGGGCCAGGGGCCCGACCATTCGTCGGCCCGCATCGAGCGCTACCTCCAGCTCTGCGCCGAGGACAACATGACGGTCGCACGTCCGTCGACGCCCGCGAACTACTTCCACCTGCTGCGCCGCCAGGCGTACGCCCGGCCTCGCAAGCCGCTCATCGTCTTCACCCCGAAGTCGATGCTGCGCCTGCGCGGTGCGACGTCCGCGGTCGAGGAGTTCACGACCGGCGCGTTCCAGCCCGTCATCGACGATCCGAAGATCGAGAACCGGGCCGAGGTGCGACGCGTGATCCTGGTCTCGGGCAAGACCTACTACGACCTGCGCGCGGCGCTCGACAAGAACCCCGACCCCCGCGTCGCCGTGGTGCGCATCGAGCAGTTCTACCCGATGCCCACCGCCGAGCTCACCTCGGTGCTCTCCGGGTACCCGGATGCCGAACTCGTGTGGGTGCAGGACGAGCCCGAGAACCAGGGCGCGTGGCCGTTCATCTCGCTCGAGCTCGCGAAGAAGCTCGCGAACGACAAGATCCGTCTGGTCTCGCGCGCGGCCTCGGCCGCACCGTCCACCGGTTCCGCCAAGGTGCACGCGGTCGAGCAGGAGTCGCTGATCAGCCGCGCGCTGAGCTTCGACAGCTGACCCCGGCTGCCGACCGCACGCAGGAGGGCCCGCGCTTCGGCGCGGGCCCTCCTGCGTTGACGGGGCTGGCGTGGCGTGCCGCGCGGAACCGACGGTTTCGGAGATCTGCAGGATTTCGGACGCGGCTGACGGGATGGATCCGAAATCCCGCGGATCTCCGGTCTCCGGCTCGGTCCTCGGGGGACGGGCTCCGTGCCGAGGAGCGGTCCCGGTGCCGAGGAGCGGGCGAACTACGCGCCCCGGGGGGGCGTTCCTCGGAAGCCGCACCGTCCTTCGAAAGCAGGACCGTTCCTCGACGGAAGGACCTGTATTCGATCGGCTGAGAGATGCCGCCCCTCGGCGTGCGGCGGCTCAGACTCCGGCGCGGGGGCGGATCGCCAGCACGACCGCCGCGGCGGACGCCGGAATCGCCACGAGGAACAGACCGAGCGCCGGGTCGGCCGAGGCCGCCGATTCGGGGAGGAGCAGGCAGGCGCTCGCGGCCGCGAGCAGGGCGACCACGGTCGCGGGCAGGATCATCGGGAGACGACGGGGGAAGCGGCTGCGGTGCGGGGTCACGGTGGCCTCCGAGGCGCTGAGTGCTGCGGGGTGAACGCACTCAGTCTCGGCGATCCGCGCTGCTCCCGCACCCGGCGCGCGAGGGGGACCGCCAAGCTTCCGCTCGCCGATCCCCCTCGTTCACCGCGCCGTCACCCGCGCGTCACGGACGCCGTGATCAGGAGTCCCCGACCTCGGTCCCCGCGAACTTCGACATCAGGTCCGCGAAGGCGTCGTGCTCCTCGCGCTTCGCCCGATCCTGCAGCGAGCGACGGCTGAAGTCGGCCGTCGTCGCGGCGATGGTCGGGGCGCCGGCGGCTGCCGGATCGTCGTCCATGCGCGCGGTCGAGTCGTCGCCCGGCGCGGACGCCGCCGAAACGCCGGGGCCGGAACCGGCATCGGCGCCGTCCGTCTCGCCTCCGCCACGGACCGGCAGTGCCGACAGCACGGCGTCGCCGGTCGAGGGGCGCGCGCCCCCGTCGGCCCAGAGGCGATGACGGATCGCGTCGACGAGCTCGCGTGCGACGCGCGCCGACCGCTCATCGATCCCGTCGCTTCCGCGCGCCGATCCCCACTCCTCGGTGGCGGCGAAGATGCCGGTGGGCATGGGGATGGATCGCAGGTAGGCGAAGAGCGGTCGCATCGCGAACTCGATCACGAGGGAGTGCCGGGCGCTGCCGCCCGTCGCCCCCATCGCGACCGGGATCCCCCGCAGTTCCCCGGGCTCGATGAGGTCGAAGAAGGACTTGAAGAGTCCTGCGATGGACGCGTTGAACACGGGCGACACCGCGATGACGCCGTCGGCGGAGCGCACCGCGTCGAGCGCCGCGCGCAGCCGGGGCTCCGCGAATCCGGTGACGAGGTTGTGGGCGATCTCGACCGCGAGCTCCCGGAGCTCGACGACTTCGGTCTCGGCCACGATCCCGTGCGCCTCGAGCGAGCGCTGCGCGTGAGAGAGGATCCGGTCGACGAGCAGGCGGGAGCTGGACGGGCTGCCGAGCCCGCCCGAGACCGCGACCAGGCGGACCCGCTGCGGGGTCGCTGCCGGTGCGAGGTGCTGGGTGGCGTTCACGATGGTTCTCTCCGGTCTATTCTTCGGGTGCCACGAGGCGTTCGGTGAGGATGCGCAGGGTCTCGATCTCGTCGGCCGTGAGGCGTTCGCGCATCGCCGTGGCGACGTCGCGGGCGTGGCCGGCGCCGATGCGGCGCTGCAGCTCGAGCCCGGCGTCGGTGAGCGACAGGATCGTCCCTCGCCGGTCCTCGGGGTCGGCGCGGCGTTCCACCAGCCCGTCCTTCACGAGCCGGTCGATCAGTCGGCTCAGCGACGGCTGCGAGATCAGCAGCAGCGACGTCAGGTCGCACTGGCGCAGCCGTTCGGCGCCCGGCTTGCTCAGCTGGTAGAGCACGTCGTACTCCTGCATGGTGCGGCCGTGCCAGACCGGCGCCGCTGCGAACCTGCGGGCCAGGGTGGACTGCGCGACGAACAGCGCCTCCCAGGCGGCGACCGCCGCTCCCGAGCTCCCGGCCCTCACCAGCGGTCCTCGTCGAGGGCGGGATCGGCCGGGGCCGCGGCCGCCTGGGCTTCGGCATCGGCCGCCGCCGTCCGTGCCGCTTCGAGCCGGGTGGCGTGGGTCGGCGTCTCGGGCACGTCGGCCGGCCGACCCTTGGCGAACTCCTCGCGCAGCACGGGAAGCACGAGCTCGCCGAACAGGTCGAGCTGTTCGAGGACGGTCTTGAGCGGCAGGCCCGCGTGGTCGATGAGGAAGAGCTGGCGTTGGTAGTCGCCCGCCCATTCGCGGAACGAGAGAGTGCGGTCGATCACCTGCTGCGGGCTCCCGACGATGAGCGGGGTCTGGTTCATGAAATCCTCCATCGAGGGGCCGTGCCCGTAGACGGGGGCCTTGTCGAAGTAGGGACGGAACTCGTTCACCGCGTCCTGCGAGTTCTTGCGCATGAAGAACTGTCCGCCGAGCCCGACGATCGCCTGGTGCGCCTTGCCGTGCCCGTAGTGCTCGTAGCGCTCGCGGTAGATCGCGATGAGCCGCTGGTAGTGCTCCTTCGGCCAGAAGATGTTGTTCGCGAAGAAGCCGTCGCCGTAGAACGCGGCCTGGTGGGCGATCTCGGGGCTGCGGATGGATCCGTGCCAGACGAAGGGCGGTACGCCGTCGAGCGGTCGCGGGGTCGAGGTGAAGTCGCGCAGCGGGGTGCGGAACTGCCCTTCCCAGTCGACCACGTCCTCGGTCCAGAGACGGCGCAGCAGCGCGTAGTTCTCGATCGCGAGCGGGATCCCGGTGCGGATATCCTTGCCGAACCAGGGATACACCGGGCCGGTGTTGCCACGCCCCATGACCAGGTCGACGCGGCCGTCCGCGAGGTGCTGCAGCGTGGCGTAGTCCTCGGCGATCTTCACCGGGTCGTTGGTGGTGATGAGGGTGGTCGCGGTCGAGAGCGTGATGCGCTCGGTGACGGCGGCGATGTAACCGAGCGTGGTGGTGGGCGACGAGGGGAAGAACGGAGGATTGTGGTGCTCGCCGGTCGCGAACACGTCCATGCCGATCTCTTCGACCTTCTTCGCGATCGCCACGTGGGCCTTGATGCGCTCGTGCTCGGTGGGCATGATGCCGGTGGTCGGGTCGAGGGTGAGATCTCCGACGGAGAAGACTCCGAACTCCATGACGGACTCCTTCTGCTGGTGCCGCCCGAGGGGGTGGGGCGTGCGATACCCCAACTATATTCATATGAATACATTTCCGCAAGGGGCGCGACTGGGAGCGGGCTGAGCGCCGAGGACCCCGGTCGCCGCCCCGTACCGCAGGGTCTGCGGCGCGGGGGCCGGCCGTGATCGCGACGGCTCCGCCGCCCCGTAGACTGTTCCGACACACCACTGACACGATGAAGGACGAGGGTGCGATGAGCGCGTGGCGCATGCCCATCGAGGGGCACGAGCAGGATCGACTCTGGCTGGCCTGGCCGACCACCGGCTACACGCTGGGCGACACCGAGGCGGAGGCCGAAGAAGCCCGGGTCACCTGGTCCGCCGTGGCGAACGCCGCGAGCGAGTTCCAGCCGGTGACGGTCGTCGTGAATCCGGGCGACGAGGCCGTGGCCCGTCGCTACCTCTCGGGGCAGATCGACCTGCTGACCGCCCCGCTCAACGACGCGTGGATGCGCGACATCGGTCCGAGCTTCGTGCTCGGCGAGAACGGTCGCCTCGGCGCCGTCAACTACGTGTTCAACGGCTGGGGCGGCCAGAGCTGGGCCCAGTGGGACAAGGATCAGCACATCGGCCGCATCGTCGCAGAGGCCGCCGGCGCCGAGCTGATCGATTCCGAGATGACCAACGAGGGCGGCGGCATCCAGGTCGACGGCTCCGGCCGCGTGGTGCTCACCGAGACCGTGCAGCTCGACCCGGGCCGCAACCCGGGCTGGAGCAAGGAGCAGGTCGAGGCCGAGCTGAACCGCACCATCGGCACCGAGAGCGCGCTGTGGCTCCCCCGCGGGCTGCACCGCGACCACGACACCTTCGGTACCCGCGGGCACTCCGACATCCTCGCGGTGTTCCCGAACCCCGAGGTGCTGCTCATGCACCGCCAGGACGCCGAGAGCCACCCGGACCACGCGATCGCGCGCGAGAACCGCGCCGTCGCCGAGCGCTGGAACACCGAGACCTCGGCCGGCCTCGAGATCCTCGATCTGCCGGCGCCCGAGGCGCTGCGCGACGACGAGGGCTTCGTCGATTACAGCTACATCAACCACGTCGTGATCAACGGCGCGGTGCTGGCCTGCGCCTTCGCGGACCCCGCCGACGACCGCGCCCAGGGCATCCTGCGCGAGGCGTACCCGGGCCGCGAGATCATCGGGATCGACGCGCGCCCGCTGTTCGCTCGCGGCGGCGGCATCCACTGCATCACGCAGCAGCAGCCCAAGGTCGGCTGAGCCCGAACCTTCCGAAGACGGCCCCGGATCCCTCGCGGATCCGGGGCCGTCTGCGTACTCGCCGGAGGAAGAGCTCGGAGATCCGCACGATTTCGGACCCGTTCGGCGCGTTCGCTCCGAAATATTGCAGATCTCCGCGGGGGTGCTGGCGCCTGCCGCCCGACCGGAACCCGATGTCGGTGGTGCGGGATACGGTTGTCGGCATGCCCCCACGAGATTCCCCGTCCCCGCGCTGGTGCGCGGTGGGACGCTCCGGCACCGCGCCGGGCGGCCTGGCGGCGGTCGAGCTCGACGAATCGGGCGGGCGCTCCCCCGAGATCCCCATCCCGGCAGACGGCCTGGCGAACTTCGTCGCGACCCGGGAGGCCGAGGGGCCGCGCAGGTGGGTGTGGGCCGACACCCCGGCCGTCTATCCGGCGCTCCTGGCAGCAGGCGTGCGCGTCGAACGCTGCCACGATCTGCGGCTCTGCCACCAGATCCTGCGCAACTCGGCACTGGTGCGCGACCGGGCTGCGCTCCGCGCTGCCACGCAGTGGGCGGTCGCACCCGATCCCGTCGAAGAGCCGCGGGCGCCGCTGATGCCCGCGCTGTTCGAGCTGGAGGCCGGGTCCGCACGACGCCCGTCGGTGCCCGACTCGCTTTCGGAGGCGCTCGCAGAATTCGACCGGCAGCGGGCCGCCGTCGACTCCGCCGCCGAACCGAACCGCATCGCGCTGCTGCTCGCCGCGGAGTCGGTCGGAGCGCTCATCGCGGTCGAGCTGACCTCAGCGGGGGTCCCCTGGGACACCGAGGAGCACGACCGCATCCTGAGCGAAGCGCTCGGCCCCCGTCCCGCGCTCGGCGCGAAGCCGGCCGCGCTCCTCGCCGTCGGCGAAGAGGTCCGCGCCGCGCTCGGCGACCCCTCGGCGAGCCTCGATTCCCCGCCGAAGCTGCTGCGGGCCCTGCGCGCCGCGGGCATCGAGGCGTCGTCGACCTCGCGCTGGGAGCTCGCCGAGCACGAGCATCCGGCGATCCCGCCGCTGCTGCACTACAAGAAGCTCGCGCGCCTGCTCTCGGCGAACGGCTGGAACTGGCTCGACGAATGGGTGCGCGACGGCCGGTACCGCCCCGTCTACGTGCCCGGCGGTGTGGTCACCGGGCGTTGGGCGTCGAGCGGCGGGGGCGCGCTGCAGATCCCGCGCAGCCTGCGCCCCGCTCTGCGAGCCGACCCCGGCTGCCTGCTCGTCTCGGCCGACGTGTCGCAGCTCGAACCGCGGGTGCTCGCCGCGATGTCGGGCGATCGCGCCATGGCTGCCGCGGGCGCGGGGCGCGACCTCTATGCGGGCATCGTCGAGAGCGGGGCCGTGGCCACCCGGCAGGACGCGAAGATCGCCGTGCTCGGCGCCATGTACGGCGGCACGAGCGGCGACAGCGGCCGCCTGGTCCCCGGCTGCGCCGCGCGTTCCCGGCTGCGATGCGGCTCGTCGACGACGCGGCCGCGGTCGGCGAGCAGGGCGGCATCGTGACGACCTGGCTCGGACGCAGCTCCCCGCCGCCCGGCGAGGAGTGGCAGGGCGTGCAGGCCGCGGCGAGCCTACCGGGAGCCGGACGCCGCGAGGAGGAGCACGCGCGCCGCATCGCCCGCGAGTTCGGCAGGTTCACCCGCAACTTCGTCGTGCAGGGCACCGCCGCCGAGTGGGCACTCGCCTGGATGGGCGAGCTACGCAGACGACTCTTCGCACTCGAACCGGTCCACGGCGAGCCTCCGATGGCCGCCTCCGGCGCGGTGTTCTCGGCGCGCCCCCACCTCGCCTTCTTCCTGCACGACGAGGTGATCGTGCACACCCCGGCGACGCACGCGGACGCTGTCGCCACCGCGATCGAAGCATCCGCGCAGGCAGCCGGGCGACTGCTCTTCGGGAACGCGCCCGTCGACTTCCGGCTCGATCTGCGCATCTCGGAGCGCGCGCTCAAGGACTGAGGGCGGCGGCCCGGTTCGCACCGGACCGCCGCGCCCTGCTCGTCCGCCCGCTCACGCGAGGTCCCTGTACAGCAGGATCACCCTTCCCCGTGAGCCGCGCGGCGCCTCCGCACCGCGACCAGCCCGGCGGCTGCGAGCCCCACGGCTCCGAGGCCCGCCGCGACCGCCGCCGCCCAGACCAGCCCGAGCCGGGGCTCCGCACCGGTCTCGGCGAGCGACCGCTTCGCGCCCGCCTCACCGGCGGCACCCCTGCCATCGGAACCGGCACCGGCATCGCCCGGGAATCCCGTCGCCGGCTTCGCGGTCGGAGTCGGCTGCACCGTGGGCTTCGGCGTGACGGTCGGAGTTGGGGTGGGCTTCGGCGTGGGCTCCGGGTCCGGCTTCACGGGGGCCGCGGTGTCGAGGCTCAGGATCCGCACCGCGGGATCCTCGCTGTCGCTGAAGATCGCGGGGGCACCCACGGCGAAGGTGACCCGCTTCCCCGCGGGATCGCCGGCGAGATCCGCGAAGGCACGGCCGAGCCGCTGCCCGGCACGCTCGCCAGCGATGAGCTCGACTCCGGGGACCGATGTCGACGTCAGCTCGGACGTCTCGAGCACGCGACTCGCACCTGTCACCTTGCCTGCCGCGAGGAAGCGGGAGTCCACCGCCACCGCGTACCCGGAGCCCTCGCGAGCGGGATCGGGCGATCCGTCCATCCCGCCGACGAGCAGCATCGACCAGCCCCGCATCCGGACCGCGCCCACGCCGTGCCCGAAGTGGTCGCCGGACGCCATGCCGTTGATCCACCAGCCGCGAGCGCGAGGCGCCGCCGCCGAGGATGCGTCCGCCGCAGCGGATGCCGCGGTTGCCGCGCCGTTCCGCGGAGCGGCCTCGCGCACGGCGGGTCCGTCGGTCGCGAGCGGGTCCGTTCGCACGTCGACGCCGTCGGGACCGCCGGTGACGACCACCGCGCTGCCCGGCTTCGGCTCGTCGGACTCGCCGCCGATGAGCAGGTCGTCGTATCCGTCGCCGTCGATGTCGCCGAGTCCGACCGTCGCCGTACCGAGCAGGTCGTAGCCGCGCGGCGGCCCGTCGATCCGGAACCCCGGGATCGGATCCGCCCCCACTCGCACATCGGCGCTCGAATCCGTGATCACCCAGACGGCTCCCGTCGCGAAGCGCTCCGCACCGGGGGCCTTCCACGAGGATGCTCCGACCGCGAGGTCCTCGCGGCCGTCCCCGTTCATGTCGCCCGCGCGACTCACCGAGACCAGGTCGATCCCCGTCCCCGAGATCCGGGGGCCCGGCGCATCCGAGAGCAGCGACTGGGACGGCAGCTGCTCGGCGTGCAGGATCGTGACGACGCCGCTCGTGTCGGTGACCGCGACCTCGTCGCGGCCGTCCCCGTCGATGTCGCCGACGCCGTTGCCCCGGGTGATCGATCCGAGCACCGTACGGCCCCGGTCCCCGAGCGAGTCGAGGCGGACCTCCGAGAAGTCGGCCGAACCGAACACGATGAACGAGCCGACCGCTTGCGCCACCACCACGAGGTCGTCGAGGCCGTCGCCGTTCACGTCGCCCGCGCAGCGCACGTCGACACCGCCCATCATGTTGCGGGCTGTGTCGATGATCCGCACGGGGCGCTCGTCCTCGATCCGGGTCGTTCCGCCGGTGTCCCGCGTCCCGGCTCCGAGCAGCACATAGGCGCCCGTGGCTCCCGGGCTCGTGTCGAAGGTCGCGTAGGTGCCGACGGCGAGATCGGGCACCCCGTCCCCGTTGACGTCGCATCGCGCCTGCGACGCGGTCGAGCCGAAGGCCGTGCCGCCCGGGCCCTGGACCGTGCGGTCGGCGGCGGGTGCGGCGGTGGCCGGGGCGGGCGTCGCGAGCAGCGCGACCCCGGGGAGTGCCAGGGCGAGCGCGGCGACGGCGCTGAGCGCCCTCCCGGCTCCGCGTCTCGACGGAGGAGTGATGGACACAGTGCACCTTTCGAACGTGTGCGGCCGAAGCCGAAAGATCAGATGTTCATTAACTTAGCCTAACCTAACTATCGTCTGATCATACGGGCCACCGGGCGAAGCCGCATCGGAGCCAGGCCGGCCGATCCGCCCACGATGCACATCGATCCGGAGGCGAGCAGGTCAGAACAGCCACCCGCTCATCCCGGCGAACCTGGAAGACTGGGCGGCGGGCGCGCCGAGTCGCGCACGCGCGAGGACTTCGAAGTACAATTGCACATGCCACAGCACAGTCCGTGCTGCGCTCCGAACTCGCCCACCAGACGCCGCCGTCGATCAGACCCCGTGGAGGAACCCAGCAATGACCGAAACCCTCTCCCCCGAGCTCGAGGCAGTCGTCGCGCGCGCCGCGGCCGCCGCTCCCGCCTACGCAGCCGTCGCTCCCGAGGATCGCGCCCGCGCCCTCGTCGCCGTCGCCGACGCGCTCGAAGCGAACTCGGCGGATCTGGTCGCGATCGCGATGCGCGAGACCGGCCTCACCGAGGCCCGCCTCAGCGGTGAGGTCACCCGCACAGCGGTCCAGTTGCGCCTCTTCGCCGACACCCTGGTGACCGGCGCCCACCTCGATGCCCGCATCGACGAGGCGGACGGCGCCTTCGCGCTCGGTGTCCGCCCCGACGTGCGCCGCGTGCTGCGCCCGCTCGGCCCGATCATCAACTTCTCGGCCTCGAACTTCCCCTTCGCCTTCTCCGTCGCCGGCGGCGACTCGGCCTCGATCCTCGCGGCCGGCTGCCCGCTGATCGTGAAGGCGCACTCGGGGCACCCCGAGCTCTCCGACGCCACCGCGGAAGTCGTCACCGCAGCGCTCGCCGGGGCCGGCATGCCCGATGGCACCTTCCAGCTCGTGCACGGCCGCGAGGCCGGTGTCGCGATCCTCAAGGACCCCCGCATCAAGGGCGGTGCGTTCACCGGCTCCATCGCCGTCGGCCGCCTGCTCGCCGATATCGCGGCCGCGCGCCCGGCGCCCGTGCCCTTCTTCGGCGAGCTCGGCAGCGTCAACCCGGTATTCGTCACCGAGGCGGCGATCGCCGAGCGCGGCGACGACATCGCGAACGGCTTCGTCACGAGCGTCTCCGGCTCGGCTGGCCAGCTCTGCACCAAGCCGGGCTTCGTCTTCGTCCCCGCCGTCGAGGCGCTCGAGGCGCCCATCGCGGCGGCGGCGCAGGGCATCCCCGAGCACCGCCTGCTCGACCCGCGCATCGCGAAGAGCTTCGCCGAGCGCCGGGACACGATCCTCGGCACCCCCGGCGTCCGCCCCATCGTCGAGGGCGGCGTCCGCTTCGACGCGGACGGCCAGGGCTGGGCCACCCCGACCGTCGTCGCTGTGTCGCTCGACGACTTCCGCGCCGGACACGAGCGCCTCATCCACGAGGCCTTCGGCCCCCTGTCGATCCTGGTCGAGGTCCCCGTCGGCACCGACCTCGCCGCGCTGCTGCCCGAGTTCTTCGAGGGCAACCTCACCGCGACCCTGCACCTCGGCGAGGCCGAGGGTGCGGGTACCGAGAACGCCGAGGCGATCGCCGCGCTGGTCGAGGCGATGAGCCTGCAGGTCGGCCGTGTGCTCTTCAACGGCTGGTCGACCGGCGTGGCCGTCACCCCGGCCATGCAGCACGGCGGCCCGTGGCCCGCCACCTCGAACGATTCGAGCACCTCGGTGGGCACGGCCGCGATCCAGCGCTTCGTACGCCCGGTCGCCTACCAGAACGTCACCCAGGCATTCCTGCCCGCGGCGCTGCGCGACGACAACCCGCTCGGCGTGCCCCAGGCGCGCACCGGCGCGGGCGAGTCCCAGGAGTGGGGCGCCCGCTGGCGCTGATCCGCTCCGGCAACGCGGAAGCCCCGCCGTCCCTCGGGACGGCGGGGCTTCCGCGTTGCCGGAGCGCTCGTGCTCAGTGCCAGAGCACCGCGAGCGCGACGTTGAGCGTCGCGAGCCCGGCGATCGCGCCGAGCACGCCGCCCGAGACCTTCTCCTTCTTGCGGTTCACGAGGATCAGCACGATGAGGCCGATCAGCACGATGAGCTTCACGCCGATCTTCATGTTGTTCGGGTGGCCGCCGAGACCATAGATGGTGCCGACGAGCGCCAGGCCCGTCACCAGCAGGCCGAGCGAGCCGTGCAGCAGCCCGTTCGAGATCTTCGCGCGGCCCTCGCGCACGGCCGGCAGCTGGGCGAGCGCGCCGCCCATGACCACGCCGAAGCAGACGATGTGCAGCACCACGAGGATCGACTTGAGGATGTCCATGCCTCCATCGTATCCGGCGCTCCACGCCAGCAGCAGCCTCGGCACGATCATCGTTCAGCCCCTCCGTCGCCCACTCTGCTACTCGGTTCCCGACCCGCGCATCCGGCCGCTCAGTCCACCGCGAGCGCGGCGACCGGCGAGACGCGGATCGCGCGGCGCGCGGGTGCGGCCGAGGCGATCATGGCGAGCACGGCACCGAACACGGCGACTCCGGCGATCATGCCCCACGGGATCGACGGCGGCATGAGCCCCGCCTGCTGCCCGAGCATGCTCTGCGCCGCGACCCAGCCGTAGAACGTGCCGAGCAGCAGCCCGAACACGAGCGCGGCGAAGGTCATCTGCGCACTCTCGGCGGTGATGGTGCCGCGCACCTGACGCCCGGTGAAGCCGAGCGCCCGCAGCAGGCCCAGCTCGCGGGTGCGCTGCAGCACGCTGAGCGAGAGGGTGTTCACCATGCCCACGGCCGCGATCACCGCGGAGAAGCCGACGAGCCCGGTGAGGATCGCCATCGTGACCGCGAAGGTGCTCTCGAGCGCCGCCTTCATCGCGGGGTTGCCGTCGAACACCTGCATGGTCATCTGCTGGTAGGTCTGCAGCGCGACCGCGAACATCGTGACGAGCGTCACGCCGATCACGAGCCCGATCGTGGCGCGGGCGCTCCGCTCGGGGAAACGCACCGCGTTCGCCGCGGCGAGACGGCCGGTGACCCCGCGTCCGAGCAGTCGGCCCGAGAGGCGGAGCAGCGGCGGCATGATCCAGTGGGCGCCGACCGCGATGCCGGTGAACGAGGCGAGCCCGCCGAAGAACGCGACCAGCAGCCCGAGGGGCGACACCAGGCCGACCAGCACGCCGAGCGTCAGCACGCCCGCGCCGAGCACGAGCAGGATCACCGAGAACACCGTGCGTCCGGTTCGGTGCTGTGCCGACTCGGGATCGAGCTCGACCGATGCTCCCGTGGCCGCGATGGGCGACACCGCGCCCACGCGTCGCGACCCCACCCAGGCCGACACCCAGGTGGTGAGCGCGACCACGGCGACGCCGACAAGCGCGAGCGGGTCGAACAGCGGGTAGTCGTGCCCGGCGGGCAGCCAGCCCTGGCCCGGCGCGACGGAGACGAAGACCGTGCAGAGCAGCCAGGAGGCGGCGAAGCCGATGGCCGCGCCGATCAGGCCGACCATGAGCCCCTCGAACGCGACCCGCGAGCGCACGCGGCGCGAGCTCGCCCCGACGAGGCGCAGCAGCGCGATGGTGCGCGCCCGCCCGGCGATGATCGTGGAGAACGTGTTGGCGGTGACGATGGACCCGACGTAGAGGGCGATCAAGATGAACACGGTCGCGACGATGAAGAGCATCATCCGCATGGTGCCCGACTCCTCGACCAGCTGCGGGTCGATCGCCGCGGTCAGGATCCCGACCGTCTGGATCAGCGTCGCGGCGAACATCGCCGAGAGCGCCGCCACGACGATCGTGGCGCCGTGGTCGCGAGCGGAGCCCCCGGCCGCCGCGCCGAAGCCGCGCCCGCTCATCGCGCCACCGCTTCCATGCCGAGCATCGTGCGCGAGATGTCCTCGGCGCTCATGGGGCCGCGGTCGTCGACGATGCGGCCGTCGGCGAGGAACAGGATCCGGTCGGCGTGGCTCGCCGCGATCGGATCGTGCGTGACCATCGCGATGCTCTGGCCGGAGCGGTGCGCCGCGTCGCGCAGCAGCGCCAGCACCTCGCGGCTGGTGCGCGAGTCGAGCGCGCCGGTCGGCTCGTCGGCGAACAGCAGGTCGGGCCGCCGCGCCAGAGCGCGTGCGATCGCAACGCGCTGCTGCTGCCCGCCCGACAGCTGATGCGGCCGATGGGTGAGGCGCTCGCGGAGCCCGAGCGCGTCGACGATGCTGTCGATCCACTCGCGCTCCTCGCGCGTCGGCCGACGACCGTCGAGTTCGAACGGGAGCGTGATGTTGTCCTGCGCGTCGAGCGTCGGCACCAGGTTGAACGCCTGGAACACGAAGCCGACCCGGCGGCGGCGCAGCACCGTGAGCTCGGCGTCGCGCATGCCGGTGATCTCCTGGTCCCCGAGCCAGACGCGTCCGCCGCCGTCGGCGTCCGCGGTGTCGAGGCCGGCCATGACGTGCATGAGGGTGGACTTGCCCGAGCCCGACGGCCCCATGATCGCGGTGAACTCACCGCGCCGGATCCCGATCGAGACGTCGTCGAGGGCGACCACGCGGTGCTCGCCCGAGCCGTAGTGCTTGCTGAGGTGGGTGACGCGGGCGATGAGCCCGAGGTCGCTTGGCTGTGTCTCCATGCCTCCGACGGTACGGACCGGCGCGGGTGCTCCGCGTCGTCCCTGGGTGCCTCCCGCGTCAGCCGACGGTACCGTCGGCCGACGCGGAGACGGAACGCCGAGGGCGCCGGTTCCCGGAGGACCCGGCGCCCACGGCGCGAGCACGGAGCTCAGTGGAAGAAGTGGCGCTCCCCGGTGAAGTACATGGTGACGCCGGCCGCCTGCGCGGCCTCGATCACCTCGGGATCGCGCACCGACCCGCCCGGCTGCACGACGGCGCGCACGCCGGCGTCGAGCAGCACCTGCAGGCCGTCGGCGAAGGGGAAGAACGCATCGGACGCGGCGACCGACCCCGCGGCCCGATCCCCCGCGCGCTCGACCGCGAGGCGGCACGAGTCCACCCGGTTGACCTGCCCCATGCCGACGCCGACCGAGGCGCCGCCCTGCGCGAGCAGGATCGCGTTCGACTTCACGGCGCGGCACGCGCGCCACGCGAACTCGAGCTCGGCGAGCGTCTCGGCATCCGCGGGCTCGCCGGTGGCGAGCTCCCACTCGGAGGCCGGGGCGAAGGAGCGGTCGGCGTCCTGCAGCAGGAAGCCGCCCGAGACCTGGCGCAGCTCGAGCGGGCTCGGCTCGAAGTCGCCGGGCAGCACGAGCAGGCGCAGGTTCTTCTTCTGGGTGAGGATCGCGAGCGCCTCGGGTTCGAATCCCGGTGCGATGATCACCTCGGTGAAGATGCCCGAGACCGTCTCGGCCATGGCCTTCGTGACGGTGCGGTTCGCGGCGATCACGCCGCCGAACGCCGAGACCGGGTCGCAGGCGTGGGCCAGCTCGTGCGCTGCCGCGATCGGGTCCGCCGCCGCCTCGGGCGCCACAGCAATGCCGCACGGGTTCGCATGCTTGATGATCGCGACCGCCGGGCGGTCGTGATCGTAGGCCGCGCGCAGGGCCGCGTCGGCGTCGACGTAGTTGTTGTACGACATCTCCTTGCCGTGCAGCTGGGTCGCCTGCGCAATCCCGGTGCCGCCGGGCTCCGTGAAGAGCGCGGCGCGCTGGTGGCTGTTCTCGCCGTAGCGCAGCACCGCGTCGCGGAGTCCCCCGACCTCGAGACCGACGGTGGTGCCCGTCGGATCCTCGGGGTCGATCGCGAAGATCGCATCGATCGAACCCGCGGTCCCGTCCTCGCCGTCGAAGTCCGCGTCGTCGTCCAGCAGCGCCTCGGCACCCTGCTCCGCGCCGAAGTCGGCGTCGAAGTCCGCGTCGAACCCGGCCTCGTCGAGCGTCTCGCCCGTCCAGCCGACGAACTCCTGCTCGAGGAAGTAGGTCGCGACCGAGGCGTCGTAGGACGCCGTGTGCGTGAAGGCGTCGGCGGCGAGCGAGCGGCGCAGGTCGAGGGTCGTACCGCCCGTCTGCACCGCCTCGATGACCTCGTCGTAGCGCTCGGGCGACACGACGATCGCCGCGTTGGCGTGGTTCTTGGCCGTCGCACGCACCATCGCGGGGCCGCCGATGTCGACGTTCTCGATCACGTCGGCGACGGGCTTGCCCGCGGCCACCGTCTCTTCGAACGGGTAGAGGTTCACGACGACGAGCTCGAACGGCTCGATGCCGAGCTGCGCGAGCTGATCGCGGTGATCGGCGAGGCGCAGGTCGGCGAGCAGGCCGGCGTGGACCGAGGGGTGCAGCGTCTTGACGCGCCCGTCGAGCGCCTCGGCGAATCCGGTGACCTCGGCAACGTCGGTCACCGGGTGTCCCGCGTCTCGGATGGTCGACGCCGTGGAACCGGTCGAGACGATCTCGACGCCCGCCGCGGCGAGGGCCCCGGCGAGTTCGAGCAGGCGGGACTTATCGCTCACCGAGATGAGCGCCCGGCGCACCGGGATCAGATCGCGGTGCTCGTACAGGCTGGGGTCGTGGCTCTGGACTGCCATCAGGTTCGGTCTCCTATTCGGCCGATTGGGGGAGGTTCAGGTCTCCGGTCGCGATGTCGCGCACGACGTCGACGAGCAGGGGGCGCTCGAGCTGCTTGATCCGCTCGTGGAGCTCGTCCTCGGTCTCGCCGTCGCGCACGACGACGGATCGCTGGCGCAGCACGGGGCCGGTGTCGACGCCCTCGTCGATCACGTGGACGGTCACCCCCGTCTCCGGGACGCCCGCGGCGAGCGCGTCGCGCACGGCGTGAGCTCCGGGGAAGTTCGGGAGCAGCGCGGGGTGGGTGTTGATGAGCGCGGGCGAGAAGAGCCGCACGAAACCGGGCGGCAGGATCCGCATGAGTCCGGCGCTCACGACGAGGCTCGGCTCCGGGCCGGTGCCGACGCCGTGCTCCTGGATCGCCGCGGCGAGCAGCTGGCCCCATTCCTCGCGGGTGCCGGAGTCGGCGGGGCGCACGACGAAGGTGGGGATCCCAGCGGCTTCGGCGTGGGCGAGTCCGGGCGCCTCGGTGTCGGATCCCACGACCGCGATGCGGGCGGGGAAGCCGGGTTCGGAGGTCGCGTCGATCAGGGCCTTGAGGTTGCTGCCCCCACCGGAGATCAGCACCGCGATGTTCAGCACGCGGCAAGTCTAGCGGCTGCGGAGCATACGCTCTCGAAACAGCCGCTGCGGTCCCATGGGTATGGGCGCCTGATCCGGCCGCCCCGAAGAAAGCAGGTTCCACCATGTCCGCTCACGCACCGGCCGCTCCCCCGGAGCACGCTCCCCGTCCCGCCGCGGTCGTCTTCCTGCTGCTCGTCGTCGCCGGGATCGGCGTCGCGACCCTCGGACCGCGCGGCCTCGTACTGACGGCGCGTATCGAGGCGGTCGATGCGATCAATGCCGTGCTCGGTCGCTTCGACGCGTCGCTCACGACGATGCAGGTCGAGGATCTCGCCAACGTCGCGCTGTTCGTACCGCTCGGGCTCGCGGTCGCCGCGGTGCTCCCCCGCCGCGCATGGTGGTTCGCCCTGCCGATCTGCATCGCGGCGACCGTCGCGATCGAGCTGAGCCAATCGGTGATCCCCGGTCGGGTCCCGGACCTCTCCGACGTCGTGCTCAACGCCGCGGGCGCGGCCATCGGCTGCGCGGCCCTGGGGCTCTCGCGAGCGGTGCGGCGTAACTGATATCTCAATTTCGTTTCGCGCGGCCGCGCAGGTACCATGCCACACGGCGTACCTCGCCCTCGTCGAATCGAAAGAGGCATCACCCGTGCAGGATCCGGCTTCCGCTCCGTCCCCGTCGACCGGGGCCAAGCTCCGACCGAGGCACGTGACCATGATCACCCTCGGCGGGATCATCGGCGCGAGCCTCTTCGTCGGGTCGGGCAACATCATCCGCTCGGTGGGTCCGGCCGCGATCATCTCCTACCTGATCGGCGGCCTGCTCGTGTTCCTCGCGATGCGCATGCTGGGAGAGATGGCTGCGGCGCGACCGGCGATCGGCTCGTTCATGGAGTACGCCCGGGTCGGGCTCGGCGACTGGGCCGCCTACCTCGTCGGCTGGCTCTACTGGTACTTCTGGGTCGGCGTGCTCGCCTACGAGGCGGTGCTCGGCGGTGAGACCCTGCACTCCTGGTTCGCGTTCCTCCCGGGCTGGACCTGGTCGCTGATCCTGATCGCCGTGTTCATCGGCGCCAACCTGATCTCGGTGCGCACGTTCGGCGAGGTCGAGTTCTGGCTCGCGAGCATCAAGGTCATCGCGATCGTCGTGTTCCTCGGCGCGGGCCTGCTCTTCGCGCTCGGACTGTGGCCGCAGTCGACCTTCTCCGTGCCGAACCTCTGGGAGCACGGCGGATTCGCCCCGAACGGCTTCGGCATCGCGTTCACGGGCGTCGCGCTCGTCATCTTCTCGTACTTCGGCACCGAGATCGCTGTGATGGCCGCCGCCGAGTCCGAGAACCCCGCCAAGGGCATCAGGCAGGCCACGAGCACCGTCATCTGGCGGATCCTGCTGTTCTTCGTCGGCGCCGTACTCATCATCACGATGGTCGTGCCCTGGGACGAGCTGCCCGAGCCCGTGAACGTGGCGACCGCGCCCTTCACCCACGTGTTCTCGCTGCTCGGCGTCCCCGGCGCCGCCGCGATCATGCAGATCATCATCTTCACCGCCGTGATCTCGGTGCTCAACTCGGGCCTCTACTCGGCATCGCGCATGTTCGCCGCCCTCGCCGAGCAGGGGTACGCCCCCGCATCATGACGCGTCGGACGCGCTCGGGCGTCCCCGCCTTCGCCCTGTTCGCCTCGACCATCGGCGCGGTCGCGGCGACCCTCGTCAACTTCGCGGCACCCGAGTCCGGCGTCTTCGACTTCATCATGAACTCCGCCGGCCTCGTCGCGCTCTTCGTCTACGTCTTCATCGCGCTCACGCAGATGCGCATGCGGCAGAAGATGTCGGCCGAGGAGGTCGCCGGGCTGCAGCTGAAGATGTGGCTCCACCCCTGGCTCAACATCCTCCTCATCGCCGCGATCGCCGCGGTGCTCGTCGTCATGCTCAGCTCCGAGAGCGGCCGCACCCAGGTGTGGACGAGCCTCATCGCGACCGGCGTGCTGATCGCCTGCTGGCCCCTGGTGTGCCGCTCGCTGGCGAAGCGCCGCGCTGCCGGGGTACCGGCGGCGTTCGAGGCGGAGCAGGTCGCGGCCGACGAGGCCGCGGGCTCCGAAGCGCACGGGCACTGACCCGGAGCGGCGACCGGCGCGGCCGGCGCCCGGGTTCCGAGCACCGACGAGCCGCGCTCAGTCCGCGTGCAGGATCTCGCGCGCGAGCGCGATCGGGCGGGTGCGCGCGGCGAGCGCGTCCTCCTGCTTCGCCCAGCGCTCCCAGTGCGGTCGGAACGTCTCGCCGTCCCGCGCGAGCGCCCGGCGACGGCGTTCCTCTGCGGGCAGCTCGATCCAGACCGGCAGCACGGCACCGGTGCCGGTGCCGGTGCCGGACCCCGCCGTCCAGGTCCGGGCGGCCGCCAGGTTGTCGGCGCTGAGCGCGCCGCAGCCCTCGATCACGAGCGGCCGGCCGGGTTCGAGCGCGTGCTCCTCCGCGAAGCGCCCGGCGAGCCAGTCGTATCGGCGGTAGCGTCCCGTGCGCAGTGCTTCGGGCACCGCCGCGGCGCCCTCGGCGAGCCCGTCCCAGCCGGGGTACAGGTCCTCGACCCGCAATAGCTCGGCGGGGGCACCGAGCGCTCCCCGAGCAGCGGCACCAGCGCACCCGTGATCGTGGTCTTGCCGGATCCGGATCGGCCGTCCACGAGCACCGCACGCGGCAGCCGGCCGTGCCACACGATCGCGCGCGACAGCAGGGCGCGCGCGACCCGCGTTGCCCCGGCGTCCGCCTCGGTCACCGGCCCGCTCACGCCGCGCTCTCCTCCGCGAGCACGCGGCCGTCGCGCATGCGGACGACACGGTCGGCGATCGCCTCGGCCTCCTCCGGGTCGTGGGTCACGAGGATCGCGGTCGTACCCGTCTCGCGCAGCAGCCGTGCCAGGTCCTCGGCGAGGCGCGTCCGCAGCTCGCGGTCGAGCGCCGAGAGGGGTTCGTCGAGGAGCAGCAGGCGAGGCCGGGGGCGAGTGAGCGCGCGAGCGCGATCCGCTGGCGCTCCCCGCCCGACAGCTCCGTCACGCGCCGCCGCTCGGCCCCCGGGAGGCCGACGAGTTCGAGCAGCTCGGCGACCCGAACGGCGCGCTCGGGCTTCGGCATCCGCTGCGCCTCGAGTCCGTAGGCGACGTTCGCGCCGACCGTTCGGTGCCCGAAGAGCTGCCCGTCCTGGAACATCAGCCCGAAGCCCCGGCGGTGCGGCGCGACCCCGGCGAGATCGTCGCCCGCCCACGCGATGCGCCCCTCGGCGAGGGGCTCCAGGCCCGCGATCGCCCGTAGCAGGGTCGACTTGCCGCAGCCGCTCGGCCCGAGGAGCGCGGCGACCTCGCGCTCCTCGACCGCGAGACTCGCACCGTCGACCGCGGGTCGCGCCGACGCTTCGGTGCCCGGGTACCGCACCGTCGCTCGGTCCACGAAGAGCCCGCGCGTGCTGATCGCCAGGCCCGTCACGTCCGATTCCGCCATGCACCGCTCCTTCGTGTCGTTCACCATTCTGCCGCCGTATCCGAGCGCCAGCGCTCCGCCAGCAGCATGATCCCCGCCGTGATCGCGCCCAGGACGACCGCCCCGGCGAGCGCCGTGCCGTAGCTGTCGCTCCCCTGCCGACCGATCAGCTGCGCGATCACGACGGGCAGGGTCTGGGTATCGGGGCGCACCAGGAACGAGGTCGCACCGAACTCGCCGAGCGATGCGGCGAGGGCGAAGCCCGCCGCGAGCCCCGCCGACCGACCGAGCAGCGGCAGGTCGATCGTGCCGAGCACCCGCAACGGGCCCGCGCCGAGCACGGCGGCGGCGTCCCGCTGCCTCGGGTCGATCCCGCGCAGCACGGGCAGCAGGGTGCGTACCACGATGGGCAGCGCGACGAGCGCCTGCGCGATGGGGATCAGCACCGTCGAGGTGCGCAGGTCGAGCCCGATCCCGAGCGGCCGGTTCATCGTGAGCAGCAGCCCGAAGCCGAG
This sequence comes from Leucobacter sp. HNU, assembly GCF_047946755.1. GTDB lineage: Bacteria > Actinomycetota > Actinomycetes > Actinomycetales > Microbacteriaceae > Leucobacter. The sequence goes on from NZ_CP178837.1 coordinate 2,093,723, forward strand.
CGTCACCGCCGAGACTCCGAGGGGCAGCATGATCGCTCCGTCGAACCACTCGATCGCCCGGGCGAGGACGCGGGATCTCGGGCGTCGTGAGGCCACGAGCGCGACCAGGCCGCCGAGCAGCAGCGCGATCGTCGCGGCGAGCGCGGCGATGCCGAGGCTCGTCGCGAGCGCGTCGGCCACGGATCCGTCGATCGGGGAATCCGCGGGCGGCACGAACAGGTTCGTGTAGTTCTGCAGGGTCCACTCGGCAGCGCCGTCGGCACCGGCGGTCCGGCCGCGCAGCGAGCCGACGAGCAGCGCGATCATCGGCATCAGGTGGAGCAGCAGCACCGTCGCGGCGACGACGACGATGGCTGGCGCGTGCGCGCGCCGGACCTGCTCGGAGGTCGGACGCAGCGAGACGGTCTGCTCGCGCCGGCGGCGCAGTCGGGCGGACACGACCAGCACGGCGGCGACCAGCGCGAACTGCAGCAGCGACAGCACGGCCGCCGAGCGCAGGTCGAGGAACTGCACGGTCAGCCGGTAGATCTCGGTCTCGACGTTCGAAAGGCTGCGCCCGCCCAGGATCAGCACGATGCCGAACGAGGTGGCGCAGAACAGGAACACGAGCGACGCCGCGGAGGCGAGCGCGGGCGCGATCTGCGGCAGCGTGACGGTCCACCAGACCCGGCCCGGGCCGGCACCGAGCATGCGCGCCGCCTGCTCGGGGCGCGGGTCCAGCTGCGACCAGAACCCGCCGACCGTGCGGGCGACGACCGTGACGTTGAAGAACGCCAGGGCGAGCACCACGACCAGCAGGGTTCGATCGAGTCCGAGCGCGGCGAGCGGGCCGCCCTCGCCGAACACCGACTCGAAGGCGACGCCCACCACGACCGTCGGCAGCACGAACGGGACCGTCATGAGGCCGCGCAGCGCGGCGCGGCCGCGGAACCGGAGCCGATAGAGCACGAACGCGGCGGGCACGCCGAGCACGAGGGACAGCAGCGTGCCGAGCGCGGCCTGGGCGAGGGTCTGCCCGACGACGCTCCAGGTGCGGGGCTCGCCGAGCACCGCGGGGATCCCGGACGCGTCGAAGCGTCCCCCGGTCGTGAAGCCCGTGGCGATGAGCGACAGGACGGGCAGCAGGAAGAAGACGGCGAGGAACGCGAGCGGGATCGCGGCAGCGGCGGTCCACGCCGCGATCCCCCACGCGCGGCCGAGGCCGGCCGCGCGCCCCGCCCGCCGGGTCGAGCGGCTCACCAGCCGGTCGCCGTGCTCCACGTCTTCAGCCAGGACTCGCGCTTCGCCCCGATCTCGGCGGCGGGCAGGTCGTTCGGCTCCGCGGGCTTCGGCGCGAACTTCGTCCAGTCGGCGGGCACGTTCGCGCTGGCGTCGACGGGGAACATGTACATGGAGTCCGCGATGGTGTCCTGGAACTCGCGCGAGACGAGGTAGTCGACGACCTTCTTCGCGCCCTCGGGGTTGGCCGCGCCCTTCAGCACGCCCGCGTACTCGACCTGGTTGGAGCAGGTGTCGAGGAGGGCGGCCGTGGTGGTCGCCGAGCCGTCCTTGGTGAGGGTCCAGGCGGGCGAGGTCGCGTACGAGACGACGATCGGGCGGGTACCGGTGCCGCCGCCCTGGGTGAACTGGCCGTTGTAGGCCTCGGTCCAGCCCTGTTCGACGCGGGTGCCGTTCTTCGCTACCTGCGTCCAGTAGTCGGCGAAGCCCTGCTCGCCGAACTTCGCGACGGTACCGACGAGGAAGGATCCTCCGGTGGACGACGCGGTGGGGTCGAGCACGACGGCCAGATCCTTGTACTTCGCGTCGGTGAGCGCGTCGTAGCCCGTGGGGGCGGGGACGCCGTGCTTGGCGAACCAGCCGGTGTCGATGTTCAGGCAGGTGGCGCCGTAGTCGACGGCGGTCAGCGATCCGCGGTCGTCGACGGCGAACCGCTTCGCGCCGTCGGGTAGTCCCTTCGGCGTATAGGCCTCGGTGATGCCGCCGTCGATGAGCCGGGATGCGAAGATCTGGTCGACGCCGAAGAACGCGTCGGCGATCGGGGCGCCCTTGGTGAGCACGAGCTTGTTGGTGAGCTCGCCACCGTCGCCGGCCGAGACGACCTTCACCCGCAGGCCGGTCGCCTTGCTCGCGGCCTTCGCGAACTCCTTGTTCGGGAACGAGCTGTGCACGACGAGGGTGACCTCGTCCGAGGCGGCCTTCCCGCCGGAGCCGCCGGACGCGGCGCACCCGGCCGCGGTCAGGGCGAGTGCTCCGGTGAGGGCGAGCACGGCGAATGTACGGGCATGCGAACGCATAGGGTTCCTTCCTCCGCTGGTATGACCCAGATCAGGTTGACGGTCGGAGCTCGCGTGCTCCCTCTCAGCCCCTCGCGCAGGGACTCCCGTGGATTCGATTCAGCCTACCGCACTCCGCATCCCGACTCTCCCGACGGGTAGGCTGACCGCATGACGGACCACGGCGCGGTGCCCGCTTCGGCCACTCGGGCGATGCTCCTCGAGCACGCGCAGACGGTCGAGGAGCAGGCCGCTCGGCATGCGGTGACGCTGGAGTCCCTGCTCGCGATCCTGCGATCCCCGAGGCTCGACGACCGCGCGGCCCGCGCCACGGCGGTCGACCTCGCGGTCGAGGCGCTGATCGGACTCCGCTCCGGCGTCGACGAGCAGCAGGCGGGCCTGCTCGAGCCGGTGACCACCGCGTTCGCGCGCCTGCGCGAGGATCTCCGCCCGCTCGTCCGCTTCGGGGACCTCGAGATGCAGTTCGTTGATCCGCCTCGCTCCGGCCGCGCGCTCCCGGGCGAGGTCGCGCACACGGCCCGCTCGATCGTCCGGATCGCCGTCCTCGCGCTGATCCACGCGGGCGATGCGCGGAGAGTGCGGATCCACTGGGACTGCGATGGTCTCCATCTCCTCATGAGCATCCGCGACGACGGCCGCGGCGAGCTCACGGCGAACCACGATTCCCTCCGCCCGATCGTCGAGCGCGTGATCGCGCTCGACGGCGCGCTCGACGTCGACTCCACCGCGGGCTGGGGCTCCACCGTCGGGATCCGCATCCCGCTCGATCCGCCCGCTCCGCGGGACACTCCGTCCGGGACCGCGGATCTGACGGCACGCGAGCGCGAAGTGCTCGGTCTCGTCGCATCGGGACAGCGCAACAAGGCGATCGCCGAAGCGCTGGGCATCAGCCCCAATACCGTCAAGTACCACGTGTCGAAGCTCCTGCAGAAGACCGGTTCGACCTCGCGCGCCGAACTCGTCGCGATCGGGGTCGCGTCGCTCTGACCGAAGCACCTCCCCAAACGGGTGGTCCGACCCAGCCCTCGGGACGGTTGAGCGCCGTCCGGCCCGGGGAGAGGCTCGGGGTGGCGGGAGCCGCCGAAATCTGCAGAGAGGACGAAGATGTCTGGAAACCGAGCAGTCGCATACCAGGGGCCCGGTGTCGTCGAAGTGGTCGACACCCCTATCCCGAGTTCGAGCTCAAGGACGGGCCGGGCGTCAACCCGGCGAACGTCGGCCGCAAGGTGCCCCACGGGGCGATCCTGCGGACCGTCACCACCAACATCTGCGGCTCGGACCAGCACATGGTCCGCGGCCGCACCACCGCGCCAGAGGGCCTGATCCTCGGGCACGAGATCACGGGCGAGGTCGTCGAGGTCGGCCCCGACGTCGAGTTCATCAGGGTCGGGGACATCGTCTCCGTCCCGTTCAACATCGCCTGCGGGCGCTGCCGGAACTGCAAGGAGGGGAAGACCGGCATCTGCCTGAACGTCAATCCCGACCGACCCGGCAGCGCCTACGGCTACGTCGACATGGGCGGCTGGGTGGGCGGCCAGGCCGAGTACGTGCTCGTGCCCTACGCGGACTGGAACCTGCTCAAGTTCCCCGACCGCGACCAGGCGCTCGAGAAGATCCTGGACCTCACGATGCTCTCCGACATCTTCCCGACGGGATTCCACGGCGCATACACCGCCGGAGTCCGGCCCGGATCGACCGTCTACATCGCCGGTGCCGGCCCCGTCGGAATCGCGGCGGCGGTCGGTGCGCAGCTGCTCGGAGCAGCCTGTGTGATCGTCGGCGATCTGAACGAGGACCGGCTCGCCCAGGCCCGATCCTTCGGATGCGAGACGGTCGACGTCTCGAAGGGCGATCCGCGCGATCAGATCGAGCAGATCCTCGGGGTGCCCGAGGTGGAGTGCGGCGTCGACGCCGTCGGCTTCGAGGCGCGCGGGCACGGGTCCGGCGCAGCCACCGAAGCGCCGGCGACGGTGCTGAACTCCCTGATGGATCTCACCGAGGCCGGCGGCGGGCTCGGGATTCCCGGCCTCTACGTGACCGGCGACCCGGGCGGCGTCGACGAGGCGGCGAAGGTCGGCTCGCTGTCGCTCCGGCTCGGCCTGGGCTGGGCGAAGTCGCTGTCCTTCACCACGGGCCAGTGCCCCGTGATGCGCTACAACCGGCAGCTCATGCAGGCGATCCTGCACGACAAGGTGCAGATCGCGAAGGCGGTGAACGCGACCCCGATCTCGCTGGAGGACGCACCCCGCGGCTACGCCGAGTTCGACCAGGGCGCAGCGCGCAAGTACGTGCTGAACCCGAACGGCTACATCACGGCCTGATCAGGGCCGCGACGGCGGGTCCGGGCGGAGAGCGCCCGGGCCCGCTTCCGGTTCACCAGGCCTCGGCGACCGCTCGGTGGGTCTCGAACAGCGGCACCGCGGTGCCCTCGGGCGCGCGGCCGAATCCGCACTCGGTGGCGACGCCGAACGGGCGCCCGACGTGCTGCTGCGCGGCGGCGATCCGGCGGGCAGCGCCCTCGACGCCGTCCTCCCGGTGCACGAGACCCAGGTAGAGCTCGGTGGTCTCGGGAAGGGCCAGGTCTGCGAGCGCCGCGAAGTACGCGGCGTCGTCCCGCTCGATCGGCACGGGCAGGTGCAGCCAGGTCAGGGGGCGCTCGGCGGCGTCCACGAGCAGGTTCGCGAACCGGGTCAGGTTCGCGCTGTCCGCGGGCTCGACGAAGTGCTTCTCGGCGACGTCCCCGTAGCAGAGGTGCACGCCGACCTCGACGTCGTCGGGCACTCGGTCGATCTGTCGCGCCAGGCGCTCGCTCGTACCCGTCCAGACCTCGTCGAACCACTCGTAGCGTCTGGCACCGCGCTCCGCAGAGGCGGCCGCCTCGATGATCGCGAACTCGAGCGCGGCGTCCCATTGGATCGCGAGGCGCTCGTGCGGGATCGCGTCGAGGATCCGCTGGAGCTCGCCCGCGAGGGCCGCCTCGTAGACGGGCTCGAACTCGGCCCGATCCTCCTCGGCCACGAAGCTGCCGACGACGCCGAGCGGGCTCGGCAGCGAGACCTGGAAGCGGGTGCCGGACGGGATCGAACCTGCTCGCTGCAGCCGGTCGAAGACGGCCCACGATTCGAGCGCGGCGTCCGCGTACCCGAGCGGCGGCAGCTCGATGTCGGCCGCGCGCACGCCCTCTGCGAGCGCGACCGGCCGCAGGTCGAGCATGCGGAGCGGGATCGGGGTGTCGCCGACCCGCACGATACCCGCAGCCTGCGCGATGCGATCGGGCTGGAACGCGATCCAGTGGAACCGCTCCCCCACCTCTCCGTCGGGAATCCGCTTCAGGTGCGCGCCGAGGTGCTCGGCGGCGACGCGCATGGTCGCCTCGGCGTCGTCGAAGTTGATGCTTCCCACCAGGTGGGCGCCCTGGACCGTGCCGGGCTGGCTCATGGATTCACTCCCGCTCGCAGTGCTCGGCGTCGCGCGGCGCGCCGGATCGCACGGGGTCCCGCGCGTCGGCCCTACCGTACCCCGTCGGCGGGATCGTCGCGCGGCGACGCGTCATCGTCCTCAACACTGTCCCGACGCAGCCGCGCGCGGAGCCCCTTCGGCAGCTGGAGCGGTGATCGCGGTCCCCGGTCGGGTCCGGGTTCGATGGCGCCCGGGACGGATCCGCCGTCGGGCGACTGCGCGTCCCAGGAGAAGGCGCGCAGCAGCGGATCGACGTGCTCGTCCTCGTCCCGCGCTTCCGGTGCCGCGTCCGTCTCGGGCGGTTCCTGAGCCGCGGCGACGACCTCGTCCGAGATCTCGACGGTGGCCTGCTCCGCTGCCGAGTCGAGCCCGGCCGCCCGACCCTCGCCCGCGGGGGCCGGGTCGGGTCCCGTTTCCGGCTCCGGTGCGCTGCGTTCCTCCGCTTCGACGGTTCCGTCGCCGTCGAACGGGCCGACCGGCGCGGTCTCCTGCTCCGCGAGGGTCCCTGCGGCGATCGCCGCCTCGCTCGCGGCGAGCTCGTGCGCGTCGATCTCGGGCAGTGGCAGGTCGAGCGGGCCTCCGGCCCCTGACCCGGCCGTACCGGGCTCTTCGGTGCCCGCCGGGTGCGGGTCGCTCGCGGAAGCGCTCTCGGCAGCAGCGGCGGCGCCCGACGCCCGACCGGGGATCGGCAGGGCCGAGAGGTCGGGCAGGCGCAGCTCGCCGACGGCGCGCAGCAGCACCTCGCGGCGGCCGATGAGCACCCCGAGGAGCAGGCCGATGCCGAGCTCGAGCGCGGCGAATCCGCCGGCCGCCCACGCGTCGGGCCCGGTGACCGACAGGCGGTCGGGTCCGGCCGCGCCCGAGGCGAGGAGCGAGAGCAGCGCGACAGCGCTCCCGGCGAGCACCCCGCCGAGCAGCGGCACCGCGACCGTCGCCGGGAGCCCCCGGGCGCGACCGGCGAGCCGCGGGGCCGCGAGCAGTCCGATCACGAGCCCCAGCACGAGCACCACGGCGGGAGCCGCGGCGCCGATCGCGCCCCACTCCGGAGGCAGCGCGCCGAGCATGGGGAGCTGCGGCAGCGGGCCGAGGTAGGTGCCGAACGGCGACACCGAGCTCCCCTCGCCGATCGCGAATCCGGCTCCGGTCCACCAGCTCGCGCTCCAGACCACTGCGACCGGCAGCAGCGCCAGCTGGAGTACGAAGAGCAGGATCGCACCGAGGGGGTCCAGCTGCAGCTGCTGGCTCAGCGAGATGCTGTCGACGTAGCCCGCGATGAAGCCGATGGCGACGCCGAGCGCCCCCAGCCCGAGGAGCGCGATGGTCGCCGCGGCGGCGATCCGGAGCGCGGCGCCGAGCGCCCATCCGAACGAGGGCAGGCTGCGGATTCCGAGGTACTCGCGGATCCTGCCGAGCCCCTTCGCCGCAGAGAGCCACCAGTCGTGGGGCTCGGTCGCGGCTCGCACCAGGAAGGGAACGCCGCTGGAGATCGCGTAGACGGCGGTGGGCAGCGCGATGGCGACCCAGCGCGGCGCGTCGAGCACCGGCCCGGCGAACGCCGCCGCGACCGCGGCGGCGGCGCCGAACCCGATGCTGCCGCCCAGCACCGCGGCGACCCCGACACCGCCACGGGCCGAGAAGCGCCAGCCCGAGCGCGCGGCCAGCACGGCGGTCACCGCGGTCAGCCCGAGCGGAGCGAGCGAGACGGGGATCCGGAGCGCCTCCGCCGGAAGGCCCAGGCCGAGCGCGGCCTGCGCGCTCACCGAGAAGTGCAGCGGCACGAAGTGCGCGAGCAGCCAGCCGCCGGCTGCAGCCCCGCCGACGTCGCCGGGGTCGGCCGCGAACCCGAAGCCCGCGCCCCAGAGCACCATGGCGAACGCCGCGACCAGGAAGCCGCCCGCGAGCGCGACGGCGACTGATTCGATGGCTGCGATGATCGCCGTCAGAATTGATCTCATGCTGGGTGCAGTCTAACGAGCGCGGCCCGCGCGCTCCCTGATGGCGCGCGGGCCGCGTGCGTCGGCCGGCCTCAGCTATGCGGCGCGTTCGCGAGCGCGATCAGCTGGGCGACCTGCTCGCGGTCGATCCCCATGCCGGGGAACCCGGCGATCCTCCCGATCGGGAAGGACTCCATCATCTTGTCGATGGCTTCGTCCCCCATGACCCCGGCATCCATCGCCTCGTCCACCCGACCTCGCGTCGCCGCGAATCGGGCCCGCACGATCGGACCGGCGACGGGATGCGCGAGCACCTCGGCGATGGAGGATGCCTCGCTGAGCGGGAGCAGGATCTGCTCCCCGCGAGCTGGATCGCCGCGCTGGTACGGATGTCACGGCTCGACGCCCCGACCTCGAACCGGTAGACCCCCGGTTCGACGACGAAGCGACCGACCCGGGTGTCCCAGTACGCGAGGTCCTCGGCGCGCACCACGAGCTCGACCTCGCGGGTCTCGCCCGCTGCGATCTCGACGGAGGCGAAGGCCTTGAGCTCGCGCGGCGCGCGCGCCACCGCCGACTCGTCGATCGACGCGTAGACCTGCACGACCTCGCGGCCGTCGCGCGCCCCCGTGTTCGTGACGGGGACGACCACCCGCAGGTCTCCATCGCCGAGTTCTCCGACGCGCGCGCTCCCGTATTCGAAGCTCGTGTAGGAGAGCCCGTGCCCGAACGGGAATGCCACGTCCATGCGCCGGGCGTCGTACCAGCGATAGCCGACCAGGATCCCCTCGCCGTACTGGACGCGGCCGAACGATCCGGGGAAGTTCCCGAACGCGGGGGTGTCCTCGATGCGGTGCGGCACGGTCTCGGCGAGGCGGGCCGAGGGATTGACCGCGCCGAGCAGCACGTCGGCCGTCGCGGAGCCCCCGGCCTGCCCGAGCAGCCAGGCCTCGAGGATCGCGGGAACCCGATCTGCGAACGGCAGCGCGACCACGGAGCCGTTGGAGAGCACCACCACCGTGCGGGGATTCGCCGCGAGCACGGCGTCGAGCAGCGCGAGCTGCGCCGGCGAGAGATCGATGTGCTCCCGGTCGAAGCCCTCCGACTCCTCGGGGTCGGTCAGCCCGAGGAACACCACGGCGATGTCGCGAGCGGCGGCGAGCGCCGCCGCTTCGTCGCGCAGTCGCGCCTGCTCCTCGACGGGGGTCCGCGGGTCGAAGGCGAAGCCCGCGGCGAAGGCGGCGCGGTCGCCCGCCTCGGCCGAGAGCGCATCCCACGCGGTGTCGACGCGCGTGGGGGTGATGTGCGAGGATCCGCCGCCCTGGAAGCGGGGCGTGCGCGCGAACTCGCCGATGACGGCGAGGCTCGCATCCGATGCGAGCGGGAGCAGCGGCTCGGCGCCCTCCACCGGGTCGTTCTTGAGCAGCACGATGGAACGGCCGGCCGCCTCGCGCGCGAGCGCGTGGTGGGCGTCGACGTCCAGCGGCCCCGCGACCGGCGGACGCTGCTGCGCCCGGCCGACGAGGTCGAGCATGCGTCCCGCGGCGGTATCGAGCGCTTCCGCTGAGAGCTCTCCGTTCTCGACCGCCGCGACGACCTGCCGGTCGGTGTGCCCACCGCTCGACGGCATCTCGAGGTCGAGCCCGGCGGCCGCCCCCGCGACCCGGTCCTGCACAGCGCCCCAGTCCGAGACGACGACGCCGTCGAAGCCCCACTCCCCACGGAGCACGTCGGTCAGCAGCCAGGGGTGCTCGGAGGCGTAGACGCCGTTCAGGCGGTTGTAGGAGCACATCACGGTCCACGGCCGCGCGTCGGTCACGACCCGCTGGAATCCGCGCAGGTAGATCTCGCGCAGGGTCCGCTCGTCGACCTCGGCGGACACGCGCATGCGGTCGTCCTCCTGGTTGTTCGCCGCGAAGTGCTTGAGCGACGCCCCGACCCCCTGCGATTGGATCCCTCGGACGAGCCCGGCGCCGATCTCGCCCGCGAGGATCGGGTCCTCGGAGACGTACTCGAAGTTTCGTCCGCACAGCGGGGAGCGCTTGATGTTGATGCCGGGGCCGAGGATCACCGCGACGTCCTCGACGGCGGACTCGACGCCGAGGGCGACGCCGACGCGTTCGGCGAGCGCGGGATCGAAGCTCGCGCCGAGGCCCGAGGCCGGCGGGAAGCACGTGGCCGGCACGCTGTCGTTCAGCCCGAGGTGGTCGCTCGCCTCTGCCTGCTTGCGCAGCCCGTGCGGGCCGTCGGTCAGCATGATCGAGGGCAGTCCGATCCGCTCGATCGGCTTCGTGGTCCAGAAATCGGCGCCGCTCAGCAGCGATGCCTTCTCCTCCGTCGTGAGGTCGGGAAGTCGGTCGCGCGGTGATTCGGTCATGTCGTGTCCTTTGCGAGTCGGGGTGGATGGAGGATGCGGGGTCAGGTCGCCGGGCGGTCGGCCGAGGCGCGTTCGCGGGCGAATCCGGGGGCGCGGCCGAAGTCGCGCTGCAGCCAGGGCCAGAAGGCCCACTGCAGCAGCAGACCGACGCCGAGCCCGGCAAGGATCCCGGCGATCGTGTCGCTGAACCAGTGCGCGTTGATGAGCGTCCGCTGCCAGACGATCCCGATCAGCAGGAGCGCGGCGACGACGCGGCCGGCCCAGCGCAGACCGCGCCTGCTCGGCGGGATCAGCGCGAGGATCGTGACCGCTGCCACGGCGGCGCTCACCGCGTGCCCGGAGGGGAAGGACCCGTGGTCGACGGTGAACAGCGGCCCGAAGAGTCCGGCGGCCTCGTCCGCGGCGGGGCGGGGCCGGTTCACGAGGTTCTTGGCGAGCTGCGAGACGAGTCCCGGCCCCGCGAGTTGCAGCAGGAACACGAAGATCGCCGAGCGCCAGCGACCCAGCGCGACGAGCACGACGGGGAGCACGAGCGCGAACGCGATCATGCCCGGGAGCTGGCCGAGCTGTTGGAAGAGCATGGCGATCGGGGAGCCCGGCAGCGGGGAGTCGGGGCCGACGCCCACCGCCGAGCGCCACGCATCGTCGATGCCCTGGCTCCAGGGGCCTCGGGCTCGGCGAGCACCGCCGCGCCCATGCCGACGAAGACGGCCAGGAGAGCACTCCCCGCGATCAGCTGCGCTCGGGGTCGCGGGATCGGCACGGGCCGCACGCTCGATGCGCCCCTCACAGCAGCGGCCTGACGGCGGCGTACGCATCCCGAACGTCCCGACTGGCGGTGTCGAAGACGTGCGCGACGCGATCATCGCCGTCATGCCGCGGCCAGCCGGGGTCCCCGTCCGCGATGAACGCGACCGCCGCCGCGTGCACCTCGTCGGCGAGCGCCTGCGGCGGGTTCGGCCCGGCCAGCGGTTCCATCGCCGGTCCGTCGAGGCAGTCGAAGAAGAAGGGGACGTCGAGGCAGTGCTCCGCGAAGCCGAAGGTGCCGGACGGCCACGCGAACCGGTACACCCACGTGGGCGCGGAGCCGCGGGCCTCGGCGATGCGGAGGATCGCAGTGCGGAACATCCGGTCGGTGAGCACCCGGCCGGCGAGCCGGGCCTTCCCCTCGGCGACGACGTCGGCGTTCGCCGCGAGATAGGCGGCTCTCGCCGATCTCGGCACGCCGAGCTTGCCGAGCAGGATCCCCTTCGGCACCCAGCGCAGGGCCTTCGCCGCGTCCGTCATGGCCATGCTGAACTCGTCGTCGGTCGCGCCGAGCACGAGCGGCTTGTCGGACCCGACGCCGAGCCGGAACGACTCGGGCGTGGGCCGCAGCAGGAGCTCGCCGTCGACCGCCGGACCGAGCGGGAGCCCCTCGTCGATGATCTCGCTCATCGAGTCCGGCGTCATGGCAGTCGCGGCCTGCTGCAGCTCGAGGACCCGGTCCTCGGGGATCGCGGACCAGCCGGCCCGCGTGGGCGCCGTGCCCGCGGACTCCGCGAGCTTCCGCCCGAACGCCTCGGACCGCTCGGCCGAGACGTCGGCGAGGGCTCCCGAGATCGCGTACACGCCGTGGAACAGGTGCTGCGCGCGCTCCATGCCGAGCAGCGTCATCACGGCTCCGCCGCCGGCCGACTGCCCGGCGATCGTGACCCGTCCGGGGTCGCCCCCGAACGCCGCGATGTTGCGCTGCACCCACTCGAGCGCGAGCAGCCAGTCGCGCACGCCGCGGTTCGACGGCGCGTCCGCGACCCACCCGAAGCCGTCGAAGCCCAGGCGGTAGGAGACGGTGACGGTCACGACGCCGTCGCGATTGAAGTTGCGGCCGTCGTACCAGACGCTGGCCGGGGATCCGGCGAAGTATCCGCCGCCGTGGATCCAGACGAGCACGGGCAGGCCCGGTCCCGGCTCCGCGGCCACGGGATCGGGCGTGAACACGTTGACGTTGAGCGTCGAGTCGCCCGGAATGCTCGGCTCGGGGATCAGCGTCACCCCGGGATCGCCGCGCTGCGCCGTCGCCCCGAACTCCGCGGCGTCGAGCACGCCGTCCCAGGGCGCCTTCGGCTGCGGCTCGCCGAATCGCAGCTCGCCGACCGGCGCCTCGGCGAACGGGATCCCGAGGAACGCCGCCGATCGCGCATTCCCCCGCCCGCCCGTCGTCGGACGCCAGCGACCCCGGACGAGGCCCTCGGCGATGCGCACCTCGGGGTGGGCCTGCAGGGCGTGCTCGTCCTGCGCTGCGTCGGTGTGCGGTTTCGACATTCGGGTTCCTTCCGGTGGGTACGGCAGGCGTCCTGTGCGGCTCACGCTACTTGACACTGCGGATCGGGGCGGTGGCGATCGCCGCGAGGATCGCGAACACGATCCCGAAGACGAAGAGCACGGGATAGCCGCCGAACGTTCCGATGATCAGGGCGGCGATCGACGGGCTCAGGGCCTGCGGAATGTTCGTCGCGACGTTGAGGATCCCGAGGTCCTTGCCCGCGGAGGTCCCCTCGCTCGGCAGCACCTCGGTCATGAGCGCGGCATCGACCGACATGTAGAGCCCGAACCCGACGCCGTTGATCACGCTCATGAGAATCATGCCGGTGAGATCCGGCAGGAGGAGGGGCATCGCGAGCCCGATCACCATGAACACGGTCGCGACGTAGATGAACGGCTTGCGACGCCCGACCCGATCGCTCCACCAGCCCGAGAGCGCGATCGCGATCAGCGGGGGACGAAGGCGACGAGCGTGAGCGTCACGACCGCGCCCTGGGCATCGGTCAGCGACAGTCCGATGTAGTCGGTGAGGATGTAGAGCTGGTACGCCGAGACGACGAAGTAGCCGAGGATCAGCAGGAACCGGGCGGCGAACGCCCAGGCGAAGTCCGGGTGCTTGCGCGGATCGATCCAGAGCCCCCGGAAGAACGCGCCCCAACGGAACGGTTCCACCGCCGCGTCCTTCGACGACCAGTCTCGGTTGAGCAGGGCGAAGAGCACCGTCACGACGATCACCGCAATGCCGAAGGCGGCGTAGCCGATGCCGATCCGACTGCCGAGCGCTCCCGCGAGCATCACGCCGACGGTCATGCCGAGCTGGGTCCCCAGCCCGATCATCGCGCTCGCTCCGCCGCGCTGGGAACGCGGGAAGCGGTCGGCGGTGATCGTGGTCAGCGGGGCCTGCAGGAAGTTGAGGGCGACCTGGATCACGACCCAGAACGCCGTGATCCAGAACAGGTCCGTCAGCGACCCGAGCCCGAGCAGCAGCACACCGCCGGCCAGCGCGCCGAGCACCATCCACGGGATCCGTCGACCGTAGCGCGAGCGGGTGCGATCGCTGAGCGCGCCCGCGATCGGTTGGGCGAACAGCGTGAAGACGAACGACACGGTGCTCACGACGGCGAGGTTCGCCACCTTGTTCCGTTCGTCGAGCAGCGCGATCTGGGTGGGCAGCAGGATCGCGATGAGTCCGCCGTAGGTGGCGAAGAGGGTCAGTGAGGATGCGAGCAGGCTCGGCAGCAGGCGCCGGTTCGCGGGCGGGCTGGCCGCGGGCTCGCCGGCGCCCGGAGGCGCGGTCGTGATGGTTCCGGTCGGCGCGATGCCGGTGGCCGGGTCCGTGGGTGGCATGGTCATGGTGCTCCTCGTTGAGCGGGTCGAAGGGGAATCCAAACCAAACGTTGTTCGTATTTGAGGATTCGGCGACCACTTTGTCACCTCCGCCCCGGTCGCGCAAGGGCACCGCGCGCGATTCACGAACATTGATCGGTTTTCGCGATCCGATGTCGCGCGTCCGCTACCCTGAAGCCATGGCTCGTCGAGGTGCGTACGCGAAGGGCCTCGCGAAGCGCGAGGAGATCCTCGACGCCGCGCTCCGGGTCGTCGCGGAGCACGGGTACCGCAAGGCGTCCGTCCGCGAGATCGCCGACGCGGTCGAGCTGAGCCCCGCCGGCCTGCTGCACTACTTCGGCAGCAAGGAGGAGCTCTTCGTCGCCATCCTCGCCGCCCGGGATGCGCGCGACGAGGATCGTCTCGGGAGCGAGGACATCGTCGAAGGCCTGCTCGAGATCGTCGGCCGCAACACCGCGGTGCCCGGCCTCGTCCAGCTCTATGCGCAGCTGGCAGCCGAGGCCGCGGACCCCGAGCACCCGGCCCGCGAGTTCTTCACGCACCGCACCGCGCGGCTCGAGGGCTACGCGATCGCCGAGCTCGAGACCGCGCAGCGCGCCGGGCGGATCCGCGACGACCTCGACCCGGCATGGATCATCCGCTCGGTGCATGCCATGGCCGACGGCCTGCAGACCGCCTGGCTGATCGACCGAGACATCGACATGGCCGCGGACCTCCGCCGCTTCATCGCACTGCTGGAGCCCGCCTCCGGTTCCCGCGGCGCGAGCTGATCAGCCCGCCGACTCCGGCCCCCGAGCCGCCTCACGGACGAACCGCTCCATCAGATCGTCGCGGCCCTCGTGCCGCCAGCCGAGTGCGGTGAAGAACCGGAAGGCGGCCAGAGTCTCGGGGTCCACGAACGCGACCCATCGCTCGCCTGCGGGATGGCCCGGCCAGGCGACGACGGCATCGACCGCCCGGCGCCCGATCCGTTCACCACGACGCGCGGGGTCCACGGCGATATCCGTGATCCCGTGCTCGATGCCGTCCGGGTCCCAGACGCAGCCGACGAGCGCGACCGGCCCATCCGCATCCGAGAGGACGAGCTGCGCTCCCTCCGCTTCGGCGAGCACGTACTCCAGCCAGTCGTCGTCGAGCGGCCCGAGCTCCCGGTCGAGCACGGGGTCCGCGAACCAGGCCGCGATCCACGTCCAATCGCCGCGGACCATCCGACGGATGGCGAGCGGAGCCTCTCTCATCATCCATCGATCCTCGCAGAGCCCGGCTCGGCGCCGCCTGAGGGCGCGACGTGCTGCCCGAACGGCAGCGGGGGCGGGCACCGACGATCGGTGCCCGCCCCCGCAGCGGAGAGATCCGCTGGATCAGAGCGCGTTGTAAGCCGCGCGCAGCAGCTCGGCCGCCTCGGTCGGCGTCTTGCCGACCTTGACGCCCGCGGCCTCGAGGGCCTCCTTCTTGGCCTGCGCGGTCCCCGCCGAGCCCGACACGATGGCGCCGGCGTGGCCCATGGTCTTGCCCTCGGGGGCCGTGAAGCCCGCGACGTAGCCGACGACCGGCTTCGTCACGTTCGCCTTGATGTACTCGGCCGCCCGCTCCTCGGCGTCGCCTCCGATCTCGCCGATCATGACGATCGCCTTCGTCTCGGGATCGGCCTCGAACGCGGCGAGCGCGTCGATGTGCGTCGTGCCGATGATCGGGTCGCCGCCGATGCCGATGGCCGTCGAGAAGCCGAGATCGCGCAGCTCGTACATCATCTGGTAGGTCAGGGTGCCCGACTTGGAGACGAGGCCGATCGGGCCCTTGCCGGTGATCGTCGCGGGGGTGATGCCCGCGAGGGCCTCGCCCGGGGTGATGATGCCGGGGCAGTTCGGCCCGATGATGCGGGTCGTGTTGCCGGTGGCCTTCGCGTGCGCCCAGAGCTCGGCGGAGTCCTTGACCGGCACGCCCTCCGTGATGATCACGAGCAGGCCGATGCCCGCGTCGATGGCCTCGATCGCGGCGTCCTTGGTGAAGGCCGGGGGCACGAAGGCGACCGACACGTCGGCGCCGGTCTCGGCCATGGCCTCGGCGACCGACGCGAACACGGGCAGCTCGACGGCGCTGCCGTTCGCGTCGGTGTGCGACACGGTCGTGCCGGCCTTGCGGGCGTTCACGCCGCCCACGATCTGCGTGCCCGCCGCGAGCATGCGCGCGGTGTGCTTGGTGCCCTCGCCGCCGGTGATGCCCTGGACGATGACCTTGGAATCCTTGTTCAGGAAGATCGACATTCTGTTGCTTCTTTCGTCAGTCTCGTCGGCGGGTTATCGGGCGTTGGCCAGCTCGGCGGCCTTGTCGGCGCCCTCGTCCATGGTGGCGGCCTGCGTCACGAGCGGGTGCGCGGCCTCGTTGAGGATCGCGCGGCCCTCTTCGACGTTGTTGCCGTCGAGACGCACGACGAGCGGCTTGTTCGCGGCGTCACCGAGCTTGGCGAGCGCGCCGACGATGCCGTTTGCGACCGCGTCGCACGCGGTGATGCCACCGAAGACGTTGACGAACACCGACTTGACCTGCGGGTCGCCGAGGATCACGTCGAGGCCCGCGGCCATCACCTCGGCCGAAGCGCCGCCGCCGATGTCGAGGAAGTTGGCGGGCTTCACGTTGCCGTGCTTCTCGCCCGCGTAGGCGACGACGTCGAGCGTCGACATCACGAGGCCCGCGCCGTTGCCGATCACGCCGACCTCGCCGTCGAGCTTCACGTAGTTGAGGTCCTGGGCCTTGGCCTTGGCCTCCAGCGGATCCTCGGCGGCCTTGTCCTCCAGCTCGGCGTGGCCGGGCTGGCGGAAGTCGGCGTTGGCGTCGAGCGACACCTTGCCGTCGAGCGCCACGATGTCGCCGGCCCCGGTGAGCACGAGCGGGTTCACCTCGACCAGGGTCGCGTCCTCGCCCGCGTAGACCTCGTACAGCTTCTGGAACACGGGGACGACCTTGCCGACGAGCTCCTCGGGGAACTTCGCGGCGCGGGCGATCTCCTCGGCCTTGGCCGCGTCGATGCCGGCGATCGGGTCGACCTCGATGCGCGCGAGCGCCTCGGGCTTCTCGACGGCGAGCACCTCGATCTCCATGCCGCCCTCGACGGAGCAGAGCGAGAGGTAGGAACGGTTGGCGCGGTCGAGCAGCACGGAGAAGTAGAACTCCTGTGCGATGTCGGCACCGGCCGCGACCATGACCCGCTTGACCGTGTGGCCCTTGATGTCGAGGCCGAGGATCGCCTGCGCGGCCTCGAACGCCTCGTCCGGGGTCTTCGCGACCTTGACGCCGCCGGCCTTGCCGCGCCCGCCGACCTTCACCTGGGCCTTGACGACCACCACGCCGCCGATCTTCTCGGCCGCCGCGCGCACCTCCTCGGGAGTATCCGCGACGATCCCGGGGAGCACCGGCACCCCGTATCGTTCGAAGAGATCTCGTGCCTGGTACTCGTACAGATCCACGTACTGTCCTTACATGCTAGGAGTATTGGGGGTCCGAGGCAGAAAAATGTCTCGATGTCGAGATAAGTCGACCAGTGCCCGAGTCTACCACCGCAGCCTGTCCGTCCCGCGACCGCGGCACCGGCCTCAGCGCACGGCGATCCGGTGCAGATCGAGCCCGCAGGACGCCGCCTGCTCCGCGTCGAGGTGCGCCACGTACTCGTTCTTGAGCTTCTTCCCGTCGCCGGCGAAGGGGCCGGTGCGGAACGAGTAGAAGGCGAGCGTCGGCAGCATCGCGTCGGCCGAGGTGAGGATCGCGTTGTGGAAGTCGCCGTTGCCGCGTCGCAGCTCGGAGAAGATCGCGGCGGCGAGCGCGTCCTCGTCGATCGCGTGCCGGTCCGCGTCGGCGGTGAGCTGCAGGGCGAGGTGCAGCTGCCGGTCCCCGTTCGCGTCCTCGAACGAGATGAGCCGGTGGTTCTCGACCGCGTGCAGCAGCACCGGATCGGCGTTGATCACGTCGCGCAGGGAGTCGGGCCCGATCACCGCACCGTTGAAGTCGACCGAGAGGTCGCTGCGTCCGTAGTGGAACAGCAGAGGCAGGTCGAGCATCTGGCGCTGCCGCAGGTGCTGGAGCCCGAGTTCCCGGAGCACGGACTCCAGGTCGCGCAGCCGCAGCACGTGACCGCGGTCGTGGATGTTGTAGCGGATACGCGGATTCAGGTTCTCGGCTCGCGCGATCGTGACGAGCAGCTCGCCCGATTCGTTCGTCTCGATCTGGTAGTTGAAGGGGTTGAACTGGAAGATCATGGGCAGCACGCCGTATTCGTGCCGCTTGCTGATGCGGCGCGCCAGCTCGGGGTGCTCGACCAGCGCGCGACGCAGGTCGACCGTCAGGTCGGTCTCGATCGCGAGGTTGATCTCGAGATCGCTCGCGCCGTAGCTGCCGTAGGCCGCGTGCGCCGTGCGCAGGATGTGGTCGCGCATGCTCTCGCTGATGCCCTCGCCGCCGAACGCGGCGACGATGTCGTACTGCGACCAGTCGAGCCGGTCGTCGTCGAAGAGCGCCTTGAGGAACGGCGGATAGCTGAGGATCACGTAGGTGAAGCCGGTGCCGAATTCCCGCATCGTGGCGATGATCTTCGTCGCGTCCGGCCCGATCGACTTGATCATCGTGACGTCGGTGAGCGACGTGGTCACGTTCATGCCGGTCGCCCACGCGCCGAGCGAGAAGGCGTTGAGCACGAACGGCGGCTTCGTCATGCTGCTCTCGGTGTTCGAGAACCCGAGCTGCAGCAGCTGCCTCGTCGCGATCCGTTCGCGCGGCCCGCGCACCCAGCTCGTCGGCGTGCCCGAGCTGCCGCTCGACTCGTCGACCACCACGCCGCGACGCGGGATCCTGCCGTCGACGCAGCGTTCGGGGATCGACCAGCGCTTGATGTAGCTGTCCTTGTCCAACTCGGGAATCGTCTGCAGCGCGCCCGCGATCCCGCCCCGGGTGCGCAGTCGCGTCGGGACGCCGCGCTCGCCGAGGAAGGCCCGGTAGGCCGGCACGCGCCGGGCGGTGCGCTCGAAGGTTCGCCAGGCTCGCCACCGCCCGAGGGTCCAGCGCAGCGGCTCGATGCCCGGCGCGAGCAGGATCTTGTGGGTGTTCACGCGCGGCATGAACAGGCGGACCAGGTGGTCCTGGAGCCAGACGAAGGCGAAGACGGCGGCGCGTTTCATGCGGGCTCCTCGGTCAGGATCATCGCGGTGGCGGGACGGCGGTGCGCGAGCGGCGGAGTCGCGCTGTAGCCGAATCGGAACAGCATCCAGGCCAGGCGATCCCCCGATTCGTCGGCCCCGACCGCCCCGGCGAACAGCGCGTGCGAACGGGGGTTGGTGATGACGGTGCCGAAGGGGTGCAGCACGACCCCGTTGCGGTGCAGCTCGAGCCAGACCCGCATGAACGTCCGCCCGGCCTCGATGTAGTCCGAGGGCCCGCCGAAGGGCCCTCGATCCAGCCGAGCTGGTGCACGCCGCGCATGGTGCGCAGGTAGATGCTGCGGATGACCGCGCCGACGACCGGTGCGCGCCACAGCCGGCGATGGGCCATCACGTAGCGCAGGATCGAGCCGGGCATGAGCATCGCCTCGGCGGACAGCCCGTCGGCCTTCTCGGCCGCTTCGCGCTTCGAGAAGCGCAGCCAGTGCATGATCTCGCCGTAGACGGCATCGTTCTCGAGGTCGTCGAAGAGGGTCGCCTGGTTGACGTGGACGATGCGTCGCACGAGCGCGGCGTCGTCGGTGGAGCGGAACTCGGCGCCGGCGTCGGCGCAGATCCGAGCGGCTGCCGCGCGGACCTCGGCCGGCACCGCACGACGGTCGTAGGGGCGTCGCGAGGTGTGGCGGGTGCGGAACCGTTCGAGGGCGGCACGGGCCTCGGCGTCGCGCTCCGCCTCCCCCGGTGCGTCGGGATCGCGGGGCACGAGCTCGACCTCGGCGATGCGGTGCTGCCGCCTCGGGCTGTCGAAGTCCATCTCGGCGTGGTCGAGGGTTTCGCGCACGTCGTAGCCGTGCGCCGCGGCGACGACGGCGAGCGACTCGAGGAAGACGCCGGCGCAGACGTGCCCGAACGGGATCCCGAAGGACTCGGCGGGGAGCCCGAGGTCGAGGTCGTAGCTGACCGTCGCTCTGAGCACGGCGCCGCTGCCGCCGTCGACCGCCGCGTGCGGGCGCACCTTGATGGGCTGCGAGTTGTGCGGGCTCGGGTAGTTGCGGGCGTCCTCCAGGATCGCCGGCCACGGATTCAGCGTCGAATCGCTCATGCGGCCGAGTCTATGCGGCACGTATTCGGTATCGACCATACGTCCCGACGCGCGCCGCCGGCCCGCCGCGCCGCGCCGCGGGGCCGCCGCGCCGCCCACCAGGGAACCCCTTTTCGGCGACAGCACCGCGAGTCGCGCACCGATAACGCACTCCTTCGTCGAAAGGGGATGCTCTCGCCGCGCGCCGAGGCGCACTGCGGGGCGCGCCCGAGGGCGTGCGGGTGCGCGCCCCGGGTCAGTCGTCGAGTGCGTCCGCGTCGAGCTTCGCGATGGGGGCCAGCTTGACCAGCAATTTGCGCTCCCCCACCGTGTCGAACACGACGTGCGCAATGCGCTTCGAGCCGACGCCGGTGACGCCCGTGACCCGGCCCGCACCGTATTCGTCGTGCCGGATCCGGTCGCCCGGTGCCAGCTCGAGGTCGCCGTTGTCGCGCACGGAGCCCACGATCGTGTTGGGGAACCCGCCACCCGCTGCCTGCGCCGCTTTCGCCTGCCGTTTACGCTCGCGCCACTGCTCGAGCGCCGACTGCATGTTGCCGCTCGCCGGCTCGGAGACGGCTGCCGCGCCCGAGCCGCCGCGGCCGAAACCGCCCGAGCCGGAGCCGAACGAGACCGAGGATTCGACGCCTCGGCCGGCGCCCCCGCGGCCCGGCCGGGATCCGGGACGGGGCGCGTTCAGCGCCCGCGACTCGGTTCCGCCGCGACCCGTGACCTCACCGGGCGACTGCCGCCAATCGATGAGGGACTCGGGGATCTCCTGCAGGAAGCGGGACGGCATCGCCACCTGGACGTCGCCGAACTGCGCGCGCGTGCTCGCCAGGGTCAGGTAGAGCTGCTTGCGCGCGCGGGTGATGCCCACGTACATCAGGCGGCGTTCCTCCGAGATGCCGCCGATCTCGTCGACCGACATCTGATGCGGCAGCAGCCCCTCCTCGACCCCCGTGATGAACACCGCAGGGAACTCGAGCCCCTTCGCGGTGTGCATGGTCATGAGGGATACCGTGCCGCTCTCGTCGTCGAGCTCGTCGACGGCCGCGACCAGGCTCACCTCGGTGAGGAACTCGAGCAACCCGGCGCCGGGGTGCTGCACGTCATACTCCTTGGCGACCGAGACCAGCTCTTCGAGGTTCTCGGCTCGGGCTTCGTCCTGGGGGTCGCGCTTCGCACGCAGCTTCTCGATCATCTCCGTCTCGTCGAGGATCAGCTTCAGGACGTCCGCGACGGGGGCCGGCTGCTTCTGCGTCTCGGAGTCGTCGGTGGCGCCGCCGCCCGCGGCCATCCGAGCCGCGCGCTGCAGCAGCTGCCCCAGGCCCTCGATGGCCGTGCGCACCTTCGGCCCGAACGAGAGCTCGCCCGCGCGCAGCATGGCGTCGTGGAACGAGATGCCCATCGCCTCGGCGAAGTTGGCGAGCTGCGCCTCGGCCATCGGGCCGATGCCGCGCTTCGGGGCGCCGATGAGGCGGGACCACGCGATGGGGTCGTAGGGGTTCGCGAGACTCGTGAGGTACGCCATAGCGTCCTTGATCTCGGCGCGCTCGTAGAACTTGGTGCCGCCGAGCACCCGGTACGGGATCGCGGCGCGGATCAGCAGCTCCTCGAGGGCACGTGTCTGCGAGTTGGTCCGGTAGAACACCGCCACATCGCCGTACGCGAGGCCCGAGCGGTGCAGGTCCTCGATCTCCTCGGCCACGAATCGGGCTTCGTCGTGCTGCGAGTAGCCCGTGAAGCCGACGATCTTCGGGCCGTCGCCCTCCGACGTCCAGAGGCTCTTGTCCTGGCGGTCGAGGTTGTTGCCGATGACCGCGTTGGCGGCCGAGAGGATGTTCTGCGTCGACCGGTAGTTCTGCTCCAGCTTGACGACCTCGGCGCCCGGGAAGTCGCGCTCGAACTCGACGATGTTGCGGATGTCGGCGCCGCGGAACGCGTAGATGGACTGGTCGGAGTCGCCCACGACGGTCAGGCTCGCGGCCGGGATGCGACCGAGCCCGTCGAGTTCGCGCTCGCGTGCCGGCGGCACCAGGCGTTCGACCACGTCGCGTTCGACGGGCCGCGTGAGTTCGCGGATGAGCGAGTACTGCGCGTGGTTCGTGTCTTGGTACTCGTCGACCAGCAGGAAGCGGAAGCGGCGCTGGTAGACGGCCGCGACCTCGGGGAAGGTGCGGAAGAGGTGCACCGTCTGGCCGATGAGGTCGTCGAAGTCGAAGGCGTTGGCGCGCCGCAGCTCCTGCTCGTAGCTGCGGAAGATCTCGATGAACAGCCGCTCGCGAGGATCGTTCGCGTTGGCCGTGGCGGCGTAGCTGTCGGCGTCGGAGAGCTCGTTCTTGAGACGCGAGATCTTCGCGCTCGCATTGGCCGGCGTGAAGCCGTAGCTGTCGGCCTCGAGATCCTTGATGATGCGTTTGAGCAGGGCCCGGGAATCGGCCGAGTCGTAGATGGTGAAACCCGAGACGTAGCCGAAGCGCTCGGCCTCCCGGCGCAGGATGCGCACGCAGGCCGAGTGGAAGGTCGAGATCCACATGCCCTCTGCCGCGCTGCCGAGCAGCCCCTCGACGCGCTCGCGCATCTCGGCCGCGGCCTTGTTCGTGAAGGTGATGGCCAGGATCTGGCTGGGCCACGCCTCGCGGTCGCGGATCAGCTGCGCGATGCGGTGGGTGAGCACGCGGGTCTTGCCCGAGCCCGCACCCGCGACGATGAGCAGCGCCGGCGAACGCGTGCTGACCGCCTGCGCCTGCGGCGGGTTGAGGCCGTCGAGCAGCGGATCCGGCGCGCCGGAGCCGCCGGTGCCCGGGTCGCCGAGGGGAACGCCGGACGGGTCGAGAAGTTCGAATTCGCTCATCGTGGTCCCAGTCTAGGAGCGACCGCCGACATCGTCCCCCGCCAGCCGGGCTAGCATGGCTGGGGTCCGATTCCGGCCCCGACGAACGGAGACCGATGCCCACCGATCCGAGGCTCCTCGTGCTCGCCACCGGCGGCACGATCGGCATGCGCGAGACCGCTGCGGGCATCGCCCCCGATCCCGACTTCCCCGAGGTCCTCGAGGACATGCTCGCCGAGATCTGCGAGCCGCTCGGGATCGACTGGCGGGTCAATCACCTCCAGCCTCCGATCGACAGCGCGAACGCCGACGCCGACACCGCTCCGCGGATCGCACGCACGCTGAGCGCGCGGGTGCGCACCCAGCAGCCGCGCGGCGTGGTCGTGCTGCACGGCACCGACACCCTCGCCTACACCGGTGCCCGCCTCGCCTTCGAGCTCTCGGGCCTCGGTTCGCCGGTCGTGCTCACCGGCAGCCAGCTCCCCCACGGAGCCGAGGGGTCCGACGCCCGCGACAACCTGAGCCTCGCGGTGCGCGCCGCGATGCGCGCGTCGCGCACGGCTCCCGTCTCCATCGCCTTCGGCGGGGCGATCGTGCCCGCGGTGCGGGCCACGAAGCACCACAGCGCCGCGCTCGAGGCGTTCCGCGCCGAGCTCCCCTGGGCGGACGGCCCGCGGGGATCCCGAAGCTCGACGACGGGTCCCGCGGTGCCGCTTCCGCTCGCGTGATCTCCTTCCGTTTCGTTCCGGGAGTCACCGCCGACGACCTGCGCGGCGCCGTTGCGGGAGCTCCCGACGGCCTCGTGCTCGAGTGCTATGGCAGCGGCAACGGCCCCATGGATCGTCCCGGCATGCGCGACGCCCTCCGAGAGATCGCCGCGCGCATCCCCGTCGTCGCGATCACCCAGTGCACGGCGGGCGGCGGCGTCGACCTCGCGCGATACGCGGTCGGCCGCGAGCTGGCGCGCACAGGGGTGATCACCGGCTCCGATCTCACGCTCGAGGCGGCGATCGCGAAGCTCGGCTGGCTCATCGACCGCGGCGCGGTCGGCAATATCCTGCGGGATCTGCTGCCCATCAACCTCATCGGCGAGTGCACGCCGACGCCCGCCGAGGACCCGATCAGCTGAGGCGCGCGGCCTCGGCCCCGAGCTCGGGGTGGTCGACGAAGATCCCGTCGACGCCGGTCCGCACGATCGCGCCGAACGCGGCGCGCCAATCGCCCCAGGCACGGGCGGCTCCGGGATCCGAGGCCTCGCCCGTGCGGAACGGCGTCGCGAGAAAGCGGTTCTCGGGGCGCAGGGTCCACGTGAACACGGTGAGGCCGCGCGCATGTGCGCGCTGCACCAGGTCGGAGGCTTCCGCGGCGCCGTCGGGGCCGACACGCACCAGGTCGCAGGTGTCGACGCTGATCCCCGCGACCCGGCCGGTCAGCGCGTCGAGCCCCGCGTCGCTGCGATACCAGGCGTAGCTCGCGGCAGCGGGTCCGCCAGCCGCCTCGCGTGCCACCTCGTCCGCGCCCGCACCGGCATGCTCCAGCAGGAATACGAAGTCCGCGGCCAGGCCCTCGGCGCGCAGCCGCTCCAGGATCCCGAGTTCGAAGCACTCGATCACGAGCCGTTCCCGGCGGTCCGCCCACCCGGACTCCGTCAGCACCGGCGGCAGCAGCTCCTCGAAGCGGTGCCCCAGCGCAGAGAAGTACTGCGCGTGCTTCACCTCGAGCACGACGCCGATCCCGCGGTCGAGCGCCGCGCTCTCCTCGTCGATGATCGCGAGCACGTCCGACAGCCGGAGGATCGGCTCCCGTCCATCGAACTCCCGGTTGTC
This sequence comes from Leucobacter sp. HNU, assembly GCF_047946755.1. Lineage (GTDB taxonomy): Bacteria > Actinomycetota > Actinomycetes > Actinomycetales > Microbacteriaceae > Leucobacter. The sequence continues at coordinate 2,118,325 of NZ_CP178837.1, forward strand.
GGGGCGCACCTCGGGCAGGCGCTCCCGGCTGCGCAGGATCGCGAGCTCGGCCCAGTCGAAGTCCTCGGTGAACCAGCCGGTCAGCTCGACGCCGTCGACGGTCTTCGTGGTGCGCCGATCGGCGAACTCGGGGTGATCCGCGACGTCCGTGGTGCCCGAGATCTCGTTCTCGTGCCGCACGACCAGCACGCCGTCGCGGGTGACGACGGCGTCCGGCTCGACGGCGTCGACGCCCTGCCTGCAGGCGAGCCGGTACGCCGACTCGGTGTGCTCGGGACGGAGCCCGGAGGCGCCGCGATGGCCGATGACCAGGGGCGGGACCGGACGGCGGCGGGAGTGTCGGGCATGCCGACCATGCTAGGTCCGCCGGGTGAACGATCGGGGTGACGGACCGGATGAGCCGCGGGCGAACACCCAGTGGATTCCTATGCTGGCGTGGGAATCCGCCGATAGGCTGGTGTGAAATCCCGTCGAGAAAGGATCCCGACGCACATGAGCAATCCCGCGCTCTCCAACAACCCGGCGCTCAACGGCAAGACGCTGACCGCCGAAGAACTGCACCGCATCTACGATCAGCCCGCGGCGCAGCCGCAGCGCCCGGGCATCGACGTGCCCGCGGGTCAGACCGCGCAGCCGGGGTTCGGCGCGCAGCCGGGCGCCCAGCAGCCGCCCGTCATCACCCCGTCCGACAAGCCGATGACCTACGAGAACACCATCTCGAAGACCGTCATGCTGTTCCTCATCGTGCTGGCCCTGGGCGCCGTGGGCTGGTTCGTCCCCGTCCTGATGCTCCCGGGGGCGATCGCCGGCCTCGTGCTCGGCCTCGTGAACTCCTTCAAGAAGGAGCCGAGCGTTCCGCTGATCGTCGCCTACGCCGCCGCGCAGGGCCTGTTCCTCGGCGGCATCTCCGGCACGTTCGAGGCGATGTTCAACGGCATCGTCGCCCAGGCGATCATCGGTACGCTCGCCGTGTTCGGCGTCACCCTGCTGCTGTTCCGCAGCGGCAAGGTGCGCACGAGCCCCCGCGCGACCAAGATCTTCATGGTCGCCATCGTCGGCTACGCCGCGTTCTCGCTCGTCAACGTCGTGCTCATGCTCACGGGCGTCAACTCCGACCCGTGGGGCATGTACGGCGCGAAGATCGGCGGCCCGAACGGGTTCCCCTCGGACTCGCCATCGGCGCGATCGCGGTGCTCCTCGCCGCGTATTCCCTGGTCATGGACTTCGAACTGATCCAGAACGGCGTGCGCAACCGCGTGCCCGAGAAGTGGGCATGGTCGGCCGCGTTCGGCCTCATGGTCACGCTGATCTGGCTGTACGTCGAGATCCTCCGGATCATCGCGATCTTCCGCAGCAATTAGCGTCTGACGCACCGCATACGCCGAGGGGCGGGGAACCGGTCGGTTCCCTCCCCTCGGCGTATGCGGTGCGTTCGGGTCCGACGGTTCAGGCGGAGAGCGAGCGCGGCGGCTCCGGCGATTCGAGCGGCGGCACGGGTGCCACCGCCGCCGGACTCGTCGGCAGGCCCCCGTGCAGCGCACGGTGCAGACGCTCCATGCGGGCGTCCAGCTCGGCCGCGGTGTCGGCCGCGTCCTTGAGGCTCGCGAGCAGTCCCTCGGGCACCTGGCGCTCGTACTTGTAGTGGATCTTGTGTTCGAGGCTGGCCCAGAAGTCCATCGCGATCGTGCGGAACTGGATCTCGACGGGCACGCGCACTGCGCCGGTCGATAGGAACACGGGCACCTCGACGATCGCGTGCAGGCTCTGATAGCCGTTCGGCTTCGGCTGCGCGATGTAGTCCTTCACGAGCAGCAGCGTCACATCGTCCTGCTGCGTGAGCAGTTCGAACAGCCGGTAGACGTCGGCCGTGAAGCTGCAGGTGATGCGCACGCCCGCGATGTCGGTGATGTGCTGTCGCACGACGTCGAGCCCCGGCGGCAGCCCGCGTCTGCGCACTTTGTCGAGCAGGCTGTCCGTCGACTTCACCCGGCTCGATACGTGCTCGATCGGGTTGTAGTCGTGCATGTAGAGGAACTCGTCGCGCAGGATCTCGATCTTGGTCTCGATCTCCTTCAGTCCGAACTCGTACTCGAGCAGGAAGCGCTGGAACTCGTCGCGGACCGCCCGGGCCTCGGCTGCGGACATCGAGATGCGTTCGTCGTCGGCACTGTCCATGTGATCGACCCTATCCGCGCAGCCTCGGCGCCGGCTGCGAGTCCCCGGCGGCGCGCTTCCGCCGGCACGGCCGCCGAGCCGGTCGTCGCCGCGGTTCGAACCGTCACCCGAGCCGGGGAGGCATGCGCCCCCGGCTAGTCTTGACGGATGATCCTCGAGTCGATGCGTGCCGGGCTCGCCGGGGCGTTCTGGTGGCTGTCCCCGTGGCGACTCGTCGCCGAGACCGACCCGCCCGCCGGGCCGCGTCTGCTGATCGGCGCGCCCCACACCTCGAACGTCGACTTCGTTCTGATGCTCGCCATCGCCTGGAGCACGCGGATGCGAATCCACTGGCTCGGCAAGCGCGAGCTCTTCCGCGGCGTCGCGGGACCGATCATGCGCGGGCTCGGCGGGATCCCGGTCGATCGCGCGAACGCGTCCGGCGTCGTCGACGCCGTCGTCGCGCGGGCACGCACCACCGAGCGCTTCCTGCTGGTCGTCACGCCCGAGGGCACGCGCTCGGGCAACGGCTGGCGCAGCGGCTTCTACCGCATCGCGATCGCCGCCGGGCTGCCGGTCACGCTCGGTTACGTCGACCGCACCACGCGCACCACGGGCCTCGGTCCGACCGTGCGGCTCAGCGGCGACGTCGTGTCCGACATGGACCGGATCCGCGCGTTCTACGCCGACAAGGCGGGGGTGCGCCCCGAGCGGCGCACCGAGCCCCGGCTGCAGGACGAAGCGGGGCTGACCGCGCTCCTGGCGGACGGCCCCGCGGAGCCCTCTTCCGACTGAGGCCGGCCCTCCCCGGGAACGCGGAACGGGCCGGGGAGCATCGCTCCCCGGCCCGTTTCGATCCCGTCAGCGCCGCTGCGCCGAACGGGTCACTCCCACTCGATGGTCCCCGGCGGCTTCGACGTCACGTCGAGCACCACTCGGTTGACCTCGGGCACCTGGTTGGTGATGCGGTTGGAGATCCGCGCGAGCACCTCGTAGGGCACGCGGGTCCAGTCGGCCGTCATGGCGTCCTCCGACGAGACGGGGCGCAGCACGATCGGGTGGCCGTAGGTGCGACCGTCGCCCTGCACGCCGACCGAGCGCACATCGGCCAGCAGCACGACGGGGCACTGCCAGATCGTCTGGTCGAGGCCTGCCGCGGTGAGCTCCTCGCGAGCGATCGCGTCGGCCTCGCGCAGCACATCGAGGCGCTCGCGGGTGACCTCGCCGACGATGCGGATGCCGAGCCCGGGGCCGGGGAACGGCTGACGGCCGACGATCGCCTCGGGGATCCCGAGCTCGCGGCCGATCGCGCGGACCTCGTCCTTGAACAGGGCGCGCAGCGGCTCGATCAGCTCGAAGTCGAGGTCCTCGGGAAGGCCGCCGACGTTGTGGTGCGACTTGATGTTCGCGGTGCCCGCACCGCCGCCCGACTCGACGACGTCGGGGTACAGCGTGCCCTGCACGAGGAACTTGACCTTCTCGCCGGAAGCCTTGGCTTCGGCGACCAGGTCGAGCTGCACCTGCTCGAACGCGCGGATGAACTCGCGGCCGATGATCTTGCGCTTCTCTTCCGGATCGGTGACTCCCGCGAGGTGCCCGAGGAAGATGTCGGCCGCGTCGACGGTGATGAGCTTGACGCCGGTCGACGCGACGTAGTCGCGCTCCACCTGCTCGCGCTCGCCCTTGCGCAGCAGGCCGTGGTCGACGAACACCGCGGTGAGCTGGTCGCCGATGGCCTCGTGCACGAGCGCGGTCGAGACCGCCGAGTCGACGCCACCCGACAGAGCGGAGATGACGCGAGCGTCGCCGACCTGCTCGCGGATCCGCTCGATCTGCTCGGCGATCACGTTGCCCGCGGTCCAGTCGGCGGGAATCCCGGCGACATGGTGCAGGAAGTTCTCGAGCAGCCGCTGGCCGTGGTCGGAGTGCTTCACCTCGGGGTGCCACTGCACACCGTAGAGCTTCCGCTCGGCCGAACCGAATGCGGCGACCGGGGTGACCGCGGTGCGGGCGTAGACCTCGAAGCCCTCGGGGGCCTGCTGCACGGCGTCGCCGTGGCTCATCCAGACGTTCTGGGCCTCGGGCTGGCCGCCGAGGATCGCACCGCCGCCGCCCACGAGGGTCGCATCGGTGGCGCCGTACTCGCGGTCGCCGGTGTTGCCGACGGTGCCGCCGAGGGCGCGGGCCATCACCTGGAAGCCGTAGCAGATGCCGAGCACCGGGATCCCGAGATCGAACACGCTGTCGTCGAAGGCGGGAGCGCCCTCCTCGTAGACGGACGAGGGTCCGCCCGAGAGTACGATGCCGAGCGGGCGCTTCGCCTCGACCTCGGCCGCGGTGATGGTGTGCGGCACGAGTTCGGAGTAGACACCTGCTTCGCGCACGCGGCGCGCGATGAGCTGGGCGTACTGCGCTCCGAAATCGACGACGAGGACCGGGCGGTGCTCGGTCGAGGTCTGATCGGTCATGAACGGCCTTCCGGGATCGGTGCGGCAGAAGCCGCGTTGGGAGTGGGAGTCTGGGCGGCCTCGAGGTATTCGAGGGTCCGGGTGACCTCTCGTGCGGTGCGCCCCTCGAGGAAGAAGGACATGAACGGGACCACGCCGCCGAGGGCGAGCAGCAGGAAGCGCCCGAAGTTCCAGCGCATCGGGCTCCACAGCAGGAAGTTCGAGATCAGGTAGACCACGTAGAACCAGCCGTGTGCGATCAGGATCGCCTTGAACAGGTCGAAGCCCTGCACCGCGAAGTCGCGCTCCATGCCGCCGGGCATGACGGGCTCGAAGTGGGCGAAGCCGTTCGGCGTGAACAGGAACAGCTCGACGCGGAACACGTACTTCATGACCATGACGGCGCAGAGCAGCAGCAGCATGGTGCCGGTGATCACCGAGGTGACCTTGTAGAAGCTCAGCGACTTGCGGATGCGCGGGAAGTCGGCGGGCTTGGGCTGCAGAACCATGGATTCCATCCTATCGCGGTGTGACGTTTCGTCCTGCCCGGAGGGAGGACCTCATTCTGCGACTCGTTCCTCGCGCAGAATGACGGGACGAGGTTCAGGGGCCGGCAGCGCCGCCGCCCTCCGCTTCGAGGGCCTTGAGCTCGTGCTCCTTCTCCCAGGCATCGCGCGCGAGGCGGTACCAGAAGAAGATGGCGAAGCCCGCGAACACGACCCACTCGATCGCGTAGAAGACGTTGAGCCAGTTGACCGTCTCGGCCGGCAGCGGCGGCACGGATTCGATGCGGTCGAGCCCGTACTCCGACAGCGGCGCGCCCTGCAGCAGCTCCGCCGAGGCCTTCGGGTGCAGCACCAGGTAGCCGCCGTAGCTCGGTTCGTCGCCAGCGCCCCAGCGGTTCACGAGCTGCGCCGGGGCCATCGAGAGGATGGTCTGCGGATCCCGGTCGGCCTCGGGGATCTGCGGCGCGTCCGGCGGCATGTAGCGGCCTTCGAACGCCACCGGCTGGAACACCTGGGTGACCGGCTGCTCGGCGATGCGCTTCGCCGCGCTCTGGGCCGTCGCGACCGACGGCGCCCAGCCGAGCGCGACCGCGAGGCGGGCGGAGGACCCGCCGCCCTGCTCGACCTGCACCTCCCCGACCACCCAGGCGCCCTGCGCGCCGAAGTTGGTGCGGTTCTCGACCACGAGGGTCGAGGTGCGGGTCAGCACGCCGGTGCCCGTGACGACCATGCCGCCGACGTGATCGCTGACCGCGATCCCCGGTTCGGTCAGCTCGTTCAGCGGGCGCGGCTGCTCGGACGACGAGGTCGAGTCCTTCGCCCCGTTCTGCACGGCGACCCCGAGCTGCCACTGGCCCAGCCAGGCGAAACCGGCCGCGACCGCGAGCGCCGCGATGAGCGCCAGGATCCACTGCGGGCGCACCATGACCCGTGCGAGGGTCGGGTCGCCGAGATATTCGGGGCGTTTCGCGGACGTGCTGATGGTTCGGCGCTCCTGCCAGAGGGATCAGGGCCGGAGAACCCACGGCCCACGGTCGGAGAACGACCGGACGACCTCGATTCTACCGGGCCTCGCCGGGTTCGCCCTGAGCGTCCGACTCGTCGGCGCTGCCCGAGAAGTCGGGGGCTTCGAGCCGGACCCGGTCCGCGGCCTCATCCGTCAGTTCCTGCTGGCTCGCGCGTTCGGCGGCGACGCGTTCGAGGTAGCGTTCGACCTCGCGGCCGGTGCGCGTCGCGTCCCAACCGAGCACCCCGGCCATCAGCTCCGCGGCGACCGGCGCCGCGGAGACGCCGCGGTCCCACGCCTCGATCGAGATCCGGGTGCGCCGGGCGAGCACGTCGTCCAGGTGCAGCGCGCCCTCGTGGCTCGCCGCGTAGACGATCTCGGCGCCGATCACGTCGTCGGCGCCCGGCAGCGCCTCGCCGAGTTCGGGACGCTCGACGACGAGCGCGAGCAGGTCGTCGGTGAGCGCCCCGTAGCGCCGCAACAGGTGCTCCACCCGATCCACGTGCACCCCCGCGACCTTCGCCGATCGCGCTCGACGATTCCACGCGGCACGGTACCCCTCGGCGCCGACGAGCGGCACGTCGTCCGTGATCGAACCCGGGATCCGGCCCTCCATCGCGGCGACCGCCTCGTCGACCGCGTCCTTCGCCATCACCCGGTACGTGGTGAGCTTGCCGCCCGCGACCATCACGAGCCCGGGCACCGCGTGCACCACGAGGTGCTCGCGGGACAGCTTCGAGGTCTCGTCGCTCTCCCCGGCCAGCAGCGGCCGGAGCCCTGCGTAGACGCCCTCGACGTCGTCGCGGGTGAGCGGGGTCTGCAGCACCGTGTTCACGTGCTCCAGCAGGTAGTCGATGTCGGCGGCGGTCGCCGCCGGGTGCGCCTTGTCGAGTTCCCAGTCGGTGTCGGTCGTCCCGACGAGCCAGTGCCGGCCCCACGGGATCACGAAGAGCACGCTCTTCTCCGTGCGCAGCAGCAGCCCGTACTCCGAGCGGAATCGGTCCCGCGGAACCACGAGGTGGATCCCCTTCGAGGCGCGCACCCGGAAGGTGCTCCGCTCCCCCACGAGCGCCTGCGTGTCGTCGGTCCAGACGCCGGTCGCATTGATGACCTGCTTCGCGCGGACCTCGAAGCGCTCGCCGGTCTCGAGATCATGGGCTCGGACCCCGACCACACGCTCGCCGACGCGCAGGAACCCCTCGACGCGCACGCGATTCGCGGCGAGCGCGCCGTAGGCGGCCGCGGTGCGCACGACCGTCGACACGAGTCGCGCATCGTCGACCTGCGCGTCCGAATAGCTGAGCCCGCCCCGGAAGGCCCCGCGCCGCAGACCGGGCGCTTCGCGACCGAGCCGCCGCCGGCTCACATGCCGGTGCCAGGGCACCCCGGGCGGGCGTCCGCCGGTGCGGGCGAACAGGTCGTAGAGGAGCATGCCCGCGCCCACGTAGCAGCGCTCGACCACGGGGACGGTGACGGGATACAGGAACCGCACGGGGTGGACGAGGTGCGGGGCCAGGCGCTGCAGCAGCAGCCCGCGCTCCACGAGGGCCTCTCGCACGAGCGAGAAGTTCATCTGCTCCAGGTAGCGGATACCGCCGTGCACGAGCTTCGAGGATCGGCTCGAGGTGCCCGATGCCCAGTCCCTGGCCTCGAGGATCCCGGTGGAGAGGCCGCGGGTCGCCGCGTCGAGCGCGACGCCCGCGCCGGTGATCCCGCCGCCGATCACGAGCACGTCGAGTTCGGCTCCGGTCTCGCGCATCGCGGCGATCGCCGCGGCGCGGTCACCGGGACCGAGCCTGCCGCGGGTCTCCCCGACCGCAGGCGACTGCGAGTTCTTCCGTACGCTCATGCGCTCCTCCTTCCGAACCCGCGAAGCGCTTATCGCTCGGCGTGCACGATCCCGACGCGCTGGAACTCCTTGACCTCGGAGTATCCGGCTGTGGCCATGGCCCGGCGCAGGGCGCCGATGAGATTGGCGGTGCCGTCGGCCACGTGGGCCGGACCGCTGATGATCTGCTCGAGCGGCGCGACTCCGCCGACCTGGACCCGCGCGCCGCGCGGCAGATCCTCGTGGTGCGCCTCCTGGCCCCAGTGCCAGCCGCCGCCGGGGGCGTCGGTGGCGCGTGCGAGGGCCGCGCCGAGCATCACGGCATCGGCGCCGCAGGCGATCGCCTTGATCAGGTCGCCGGAGGTGCCGAGACCGCCGTCGGCGATCACGTGCACGTAGCGGCCGCCCGACTCGTCGAGGTAGTCGGTTCGGGCCCCGGCGACGTCGGCGATCGCGGTCGCCATGGGTGCGCGGATGCCCAGCGTGGCACGGGTGGTCGAGGAGGCGCCGCCGCCGAAGCCGACGAGCACGCCGGCCGCGCCCGTGCGCATGAGGTGCAGCGCGGACTGGTAGGTCGCGGCGCCGCCGACGATCACCGGGACGTCGAGCTCGTAGATGAACTGCTTGAGGTTCAGCGGTTCGCGGCCCGGGACCGAGACGTGCTCGGCCGAGACGGTGTTGCCGCGGATCACGAAGAGGTCGACGCCCGCGCCGATGACGGTCTCGGAGAACTCGGCGGTGCGGTGCGGCGACAGCGCGCCGGCGACCGTCACCCCGGCCTCGCGGATCTCGCCCAGTCGGGCCGTGATCAGCTCGGGCCGGATCGGGGCAGCGTACAGCTCCCGCATACGGGCGAGGGCGGCGACCGGGTCGGAGATGGTCGCCAGGTCGGCGAGCAGCGGCTCCGGGTTCTCGTACCGGGTCCAGAGGCCCTCGAGGTTCAGCACGCCGAGACCGCCGAGGCGGCCGAGCGCGATCGCCGTCGCGGGCGACATGACCGAGTCCATGGGGGCGCCCAGCACGGGGATCTCGAACTGGAAGGCGTCGATGGTCCACCCGGTCGAGACGAGCTCGGGGTCGCGGGTGCGCCGGGTCGGCACGATCCCGATCTCGTCGAAGGTGTACACGCGACGTGCACGCTTGCCGCGGCCGATCTCGATCTCGTTGCTCACGAAACCAGCCTACCGGCCGGGCGGCGATACGGCGAAGCCCCCGAGCGCACGGGGGCGTCGGGGGCTTCGCCGGGAGAGCGGATCAGCGCCGGTAGTTCGGCGCCTCGACGACCATCTGGATGTCGTGCGGGTGGCTCTCCTTGAGGCCCGCGGAGGTGATGCGCACGAACTCGCCGCGCTCCTTGAGCTCCGCGATCGAGCGAGCGCCCACGTAGAACATCGACTGGCGGAGGCCGCCGATCATCTGGTGCGCGACGGCCCCGACCGGGCCGCGGTAGGGCACCTGGCCCTCGATGCCCTCGGGGATCAGCTTCTCGTCGCTCGGGACGTCCGCCTGGAAGTAGCGGTCCTTCGAGTACGAGGTGCGCTCCCCGCGGGTCTGGAGCGCGCCGAGCGAGCCCATGCCGCGGTAGTTCTTGAACTGCTTGCCGCCCACGAACACGAGGTCGCCGGGGCTCTCGTCGGTGCCGGCCAGGAGCGAGCCCATCATCACCGAGGACGCGCCGGCGACGAGCGCCTTCGCGATGTCGCCCGAGTACTGCAGGCCGCCGTCGGCGATCACGGGGACCCCGGCGGGCGTCGCGGCGCGAGCGGCCTCGTAGACCGCGGTCACCTGCGGCACGCCGACACCGGCGATCACGCGGGTGGTGCAGATGGAGCCCGGCCCGACGCCGACCTTCACCGCGTCCGCGCCGGCCTCGACGAGCGCCCTGGCGCCGTTGTAGGTCGCGACGTTGCCGCCGATCACATCGATGTGCGCGAACGCGGGATCGGCCTTGATCTTGGCGATGATGTCGAGCACGCCCTTGCTGTCGCCGTTGGCGGTGTCGACGACGAGCACGTCGACGCCGGCCTCGAGCAGCGAGGTCGCGCGCTTCCAGGCATCGCCGAAGAAGCCGACCGCGGCACCGACGCGCAGACGGCCCGCATCGTCCTTGGTGGCGTTCGGGTACTGCTCTTCCTTGTCGAAGTCCTTCACCGTGATGAGACCGGTGAGGCGACCCGAGCCGTCGACGAGCGGCAGCTTCTCGATCTTGTGCTGGCGGAAGATCTCGGCGGCATCGGCCCGGCTGATGCCGGTCCGACCGGTGATCAGCGGCATCTTGGTCATCGCGTCGCCGACGCGCACCCGCGAGCGCTCGCCCGGATCGATGAACCGCATGTCGCGGTTGGTGATGATGCCGAGCAGGATGCCCTGCTTGTCGACGACGGGCAGGCCGCTCACGCGGTATTCGCCGCAGAGCGCGTCGACCTCGGCCACGGTCGCGTCGACCGAGGTCGTGACCGGGTTCGTGATCATGCCGGCTTCGCTGCGCTTCACGCGGTCGACCATCTCGGCCTGGTCCTGGATGGACAGGTTGCGGTGGAGGATTCCGAGGCCGCCGTTGCGGGCCATCGCGACCGCCATGCGCGTCTCGGTCACGGTGTCCATGGCCGCCGAGATGAGCGGGATCCCGAGCTCGATCCGGCGCGTGAGCCGGGTCGAGGTGTCGGCCTCGCTGGGGATGACGTCGGTGTGCGCCGGAAGCAGCAGCACATCGTCGTAGGTCAGACCGGTGAACGCGAAGGGATCGCGCTGTTCCATGGAGCCTCTTTCCGGGTCGGGATCGTTGCGAGGAGAACGGCGCATCCGCTGCCGTTGCACCATTCTAAACGCTGGACCCCCGCCGCTTCTTCCCTCGGGTCGCGAACGGCTATCCGCCGAGGGCGATCGGGCCGGTCCGCGGCTCGGCCGACGCCCGGGCTCCGGGGGCCCGGCGCAGGGTCGCGACCATGTCGACGACGAGGAACACGAGCGCGATCCAGACCCCGATGAAGCCGATCCAGCGCGCCGCCGACATCTCCTCGTGCATGACAAAGTAGCCGAACAGGAAGCCGATCACCGGGGTCATGAACTGCAGGAAGCCGATGTAGGTGAGCGGGAGCCGCTGCGCGGCCTCGCCGAACAGGATCAGCGGGACCGCGGTGACGAGCCCACTGAGCAGCACGAACACCGTCACGAGCGGACCGTGCGAGAACGCCCCGAGCCCCGCGGGGAGCGCGGCGAGGATCGCGAGCTGGACGAGCCCGACCGGGACCGAGACGATCGTCTCGACGGTGAGGCCGGTCACGCCGTCGACCGAGTCGATGCGCTGGTGCACGACGCCGTAGAGGCCGAAGGAGACGGCGAGGCCGATCGCGATCCAGGGGAACTGGCCGTAGGCGACCGTGGAGATCAGCACGCCGAGACCGGCGATCGAGACCGCGATCCACTGCAGACGCGACAGTTTCTCGCGCCAGAAGATCACGCCGAACAGGATCGTGAAGAGCGGGTTGATGAAGTAGCCGAGGGCCGTTTCGAGCACGTGCCCCGAGATGACGCCGATCACGAAGAGCTGCCAGTTCGCGTAGAGCAGCAGCGAGGCGAGCGCCAGTGCGCCGAGCTTCTTCGGAGAGCGGAGGATCTCAGCGACGGATCCCCAGCGGCGGGTCAGCGTCACGATGAGCGCGCAGATGATGAGCGTCGTGATCACTCGCCAGGGCACGACCTCGAGGGGGTTCACCGCGGCGATCAGGGTGAAGAACAACGGGAACGCGCCCCACATGAGGTAGGCGCCGAACCCGAAGGCCAGGCCGGATCTGAACCGCGTCGTCTCTCCGTTACCGCTCACCGATCCAGTCTAGTGAGCGACGCCGCACCGGTCGATGGCGCGGGACGGACGCCGCCGGGATGGTTGCACCCGGAGACGGGAACGGGCCCCGGAGGCGATGCCTCCGGGGCCCGTGTTCGCGCGGCGGGAACGCCGCGGAGCGCTTAGCGGGTGACGACCGCGAGGACGTCGCGAGCCGAGAGCACGAGGTAGTCGTCGCCGCCGACCTTGACCTCGGTGCCGCCGAACTTCGAGTAGATCACCACGTCGCCGACCGAGATGTCGAGCGGGACGCGAGCGCCGCTGTCGGAGACGCGGCCGGGGCCCACTGCCACGACCTCGCCCTCCTGGGGCTTCTCCTTAGCGCTGTCGGGGATGACGAGGCCCGAAGCGGTGGTCTGCTCGGCCTCGACCTGCTTGATGACGATTCGATCCTCGAGCGGCTTGATGGCAACCGACACGATTGACCCCTTTTCTGACGTGAACTGAAGATTGTGCGAACGCCCGGAGGAAACCGGACGTCGTGTGAAGTCTAGGGTCTGGATTGGCACTCCTGCAAGGCGAGTGCCAGCGAAAGCGCAGGTGATCGCGGCAGGCGAACGCGCACGATCCGTCGGCTGCGCGTCGGGAGCGAATCCGCTCGTGCGCGCGATGGCTCACGACGCGGCATGCGAGGATGTTCGACAACGGCCGGGAACCTCCCGGCATCCGCCGCCGACGGCCCGAGGAAGAAGTACGAGATGTCGTTCCCCACCGACCCCACCCAGCCCCCGCAGCAGCCCGAACCCCCGCAGCAGCCCGAGCAGCCGACCGCGCCCGAGCCGCCGGCTCAGCCCGAGGCTCCGCAGTTCGCCGCTCCGCAGGCACCGCAGGCCGCTCCGCAGCCCGCCGGCGCACCGCAGCCCTACGGCGCTCCCCAGCCCTATGCCGCACCGCAGCAGCCCTACGGCGCATCCCAGCCCTACGCTGCGCAGCAGGCCCCGTACGGTGCGCCCCAGCCCGGCGCCGTCCCGCAGTACGCGGCGTACCCCGCTCCCCCGGCGACCAACACGATGGCGATCATCGCGTTCATCGCCTCGTTCTTCATCCCGCTGCTCGGCATCATCCTCGGGCACATCAGCCTGAGCCAGATCAAGCGCACGGGCGAGAACGGGCGGGGCCTCGCGCTCGCAGGAACGATCATCGGATACGTGTGGACCGCGTTCATCGTGCTCTGGATCGGCTTCATCATCGTGATCTCCGTGATCGGCGCGGCGACGTCCAGCGGATACTCCTACTCGAGCTACTGAGCCGCACCCGCGCGCTCGACCCGAGGAGGCCCCGGACCCGCGTCCGGGGCCTCCCGGCGTTTCCGCGGACGCCTGCCGACCCGGGAAAACCGCCATGTCGTATGGTGGAAGCGCAGCAGGTACCGGCTGCCCGAACGAGATCCGGAGCTCAGCATGTCGAACGCAACCCCGCAGGAGCCGCAGCACACCGGCGCCCAGCCCACCGTGCCCCAGCCGACCGCATCGCAGCAGCAGTTCACTGCTCCGCAGGCACCCGGAGCGCAGCCCTCCCCCGCGGCGCAGCAGTACCCCGCGGTTCCGCCGCAGCCGGCCCCGGCCTACAGCACCGCGCCGCGCAAGCCGGAAGCCACCACGATGGGCCTCACCAACACCTATGCGGTCCTCGCCATCATCTTCGCCTTCATCGCGCCGCTGGCCGGCATCATCTTCGGGCACCTCTCGCTCGGCCAGATCAAGCGCACGGGCGACGCGGGTCGCGGCATCGCCCTCACCGGCCTCATCGTCAGCTACGCCTACTTCGTGGCGATCGCGCTCTTCTTCATCTTCTACATCGGCTTCATCGTCGTGCTGATCGGCACCGCCGGCACGGCGTTCTCGCACTCGAGCGTCTACTGATCCATGGCGAACCCTCGCAGACGACCCCGGGGCGATGCCCCGGGGTCGTCCGTTTCACGGCCCTCGGTCTTCCGCGCTTCGGCGCCTCGCCCGCCCGGAGCACACGGACGGACCGCGGCGGCGGGGTCCGTGCTGCCGGGCTGGGATGAGCTCGCGACGCCCGCCGGGCTCGAACTGCTCGAGCGAGTCGGCGCGTCCGCAGCCTCCGGGCTCGACGCCGCCGCGATCGGTCGCGGGCTGCGCGCTGAGGGGATCGATCCCGGCCTGATCGCGGCGTCGCTCACCCAGCACGACCTCCGCACCCGCGCCGCTTCCAAGTTCGGGGCGCGCCGCGCCGCGCGCATGCTCTTCACCCCGGCGGGCCTCGAGCAGGCGTCCCGCTTCGCGGTCGCCGCACGCCATGCGGCACGGTTCCGCGCGGCGGGTGCGGCACGGGTCGCGGACCTCGGCTGCGGGATCGGCACCGAATCGATCGCCGTGCTCGAGGCGGGGCTGGCTCCGCGCGCGGTCGAGCTGGATCCGCTGACCGCGGCGTTCGCCGCTCACAACCTGACGGTCTCCGGCGCAGGCCCGGACGACCTCGTGCGCGTCGGCGACGCCGAGGCGCTGGGAACGGCCGACGCCGATGCGGCGTTCCTGGACCCCGCTCGCCGCACCGCCGGCCACCGCGATACCCGGCGGCTCGCGGGGCCCGACGACTACGCGCCCTCGCTCGGCTTCGCCTTCGGCCTCGCCGAACGCATGCCGACCGGCGTCAAGCTCGGTCCCGGCTTCGATCGGGAGCTCATCCCGGCCGATGCCGAGGCCCAGTGGGTCTCCGTCGGCGGCCAGCTCGTCGAGATGGGTCTGTGGTTCGGCGCCGCCGCTCGACCCGGTATCCGTCGCTCGGCGCTCGTGCTGCGCGCATCAGAGAACACGGATCCGGAGCCCGTCGCCCACGAGCTCTCGGCCGACGCCGACGCCGACGACGCCGAGGTGCGTCAGCTCGGCGGGTTCCTCTACGAGCCCGATGGGGCGGTGATCCGAGCGCGGCTCATCGGCCTGCTCGCGGAGCGGATCGGGGGCGGCATGCTGAGCGACGGCATCGCCTATCTCACCGGCGACACGCACGTTCCGACGCCGTTCGCCGCCGCATTCCGCGTGCTCGAGACGCTCCCAGTCAAGGAAGCGGAGCTGCGCCGCGCGCTCGCGGAACGCTCGATCGGCACCCTCGAGATCAAGAAGCGCGGGATCGACGTCGACCCCGCTGCGCTGCGCACGCGCCTCCGGCTCCGCGGTTCCGAGCGGGCGACCCTCGTGCTCACGCGCGTGGCGGGCAAGCACACCGCGCTGCTCGTCGAACGCTGCTGACCCGGTCGCGAACGCGGGAGGTCCGGGTCCGCGCGGACCCGGGCCTCCCGCGTTCGCGGAACGTGGACTACGGGGTGGTCGTGATGTCGACGCTCGAGCAGTCGATGGTCTGTCCGGCGATCTCGACCGTGGCCGCGCCGTTGGCGCACTGTTCGGCCGCGTTGCCGACCGCGCCGAGCGCGAGCAGCGCCACGATGACGACGATCACGCCGGCGATGAGGCCGAGGATTCCGACGATGAGACCGGTGAGGCTGAAGCCCTTGGGCTGCTTCTTCACCATCGCGATGATGCTGAGCACGATACCGACGAACGCGAGCGGGATGCCGACGAACGGGACGAAGCACAGCACGAGGCCGACGATCGAGAGCACCATGCCGGTGATCGCGAGGCCCTTCTTCGGTGCGGCATCGGCCGCGTAGGGCTGCGACGCGCCGTAGCTCGGTGCGGCCGGGGCCGCGGGCGGCACCGATGCCGCAGCCGGCGGGACCGGAGCTGCGGGAGCTGCGGGCGGTACCGGAGGCGCGACCGGGACTTCGGGTTCCGCGGGCGGGACCGACGCGGCGGATGCCGGGGTCTCGGGCGCCGGCTGGGCCGGGTCGTTCGGCTGAGCCGGATCGTTCGGCAGGTTGTCGGGCATGATGCTCCTTGCAGGCTCGGATCGATCGGACGGCGTTTCGAGTGGGCTCCCCTGCCGCCGGGCCGGAAGGCTCCTGCGCCGTTGGGACCACGATACCGCTTGGTCCGACGCTCCGGACAAGAAAGTTGCCGCTCCTGCAGCGAATCTCCGCGCTCACGGGACCCGATCGATCCGTCTGCATCGCGCCAGGGCGGATCCACCGCGCGAGCGGCGAACCGCTCAGTTGAAGGATCGGCCGGCGGCGGCCACCTGCACCTCGGTGACGGGAAGGGTCGAGTCGGCCCCGAACTCGAGGGTTGAGGGCGCATGCCCCGCAGCGACCAACTGGGCTCCGAGCGAGGCGATCATGGCGCCGTTGTCCGTGCAGAGCGAGAGCGGCGGCACGCGAAGGGTCACGCCGGCGGCTTCCGCACGCTCCGCGGCGAGCGCGCGGACCCGGGCGTTCGCCGCGACGCCGCCGCCGAGCAGCAGGCGGGGCACGCCGAGGTCGCGACACGCTGCGATGGCCTTCGCGGTGAGCACATCGGCGACGGCCTCGCGGAAGCTCGCCGCCACGTCGGCGACCGGCACCTCGTCGCCGGCGTCGCGCGTGCGCTCCACCCAGCGCGCGACCGAGGTCTTGAGCCCCGAGAAGGAGAAGTCGTATCGGTGGCGCTCGAGGTCCGCGGGCTTGGTCAGCCCGCGCGGGAACCGGACCGCATTCGGATCGCCCGCGGCGGCCACTCGGTCGATGTGCGGTCCGCCCGGGTAGGGCAGGCCGAGCAGTCGGGCGACCTTGTCGAAGGCTTCGCCCGCGGCGTCGTCGATGGTCTCGCCCAGCAGTTCGACCTCGCCGACGAGATCCCGGACCAGCAGGAGCGACGTGTGTCCGCCGGACACCAGCAGCGCGACGGTCGGCAGCTCGAGAGCTCCGATCTCCCCGCCGCCCACGGGGCGCAGCCCGTCGCCCTGCAGCAGGTCGGCGCCGACGTGTCCGACGAGATGGTTCACGGCGTAGAGGGGCTTGTCGAGGGCGAGAGCGAGGGACTTCGCCGCGGCGACCCCGACCATGAGCGCGCCGGCGAGGCCGGGGCCGCTCGTCACCGCGACGGCGTCGAGCTCGTCGAGCGAGATCCCGGCCTCCGCGACCGCGCGCTCGATGGTCGGGCCGATCGCCTCGACGTGGGCGCGCGCGGCGACCTCGGGCACGACACCGCCGAATCTCGCGTGCTCGTCCATGGAGGAGGCCACCGCGTTGGCGAGCAGCGTGCGCCCGCGGACGATCCCCACCCCGGTCTCATCACAGCTCGTCTCGATGCCGAGCACCAGGGGTTCGGGTCCCCCTGCGGCCGTTCCCATTCCTTCGGCGCCCATCAGCGCGCTCCTTCGCTCAGTTCCAGCCGCATGACGATCGCGTCGACGCCCTCGGGCTGGTAGTACTTCGGCCGGACCCCGATCTCGACGAATCCGAGATCGGCGTAGAGGCGCTGCGCGACCGCGTTGTCCGCGCGCACCTCGAGGAACACTTCGCGCACCCGGCGACGCACCGCCTCCGCGAGCAGCTCGCGCATGAGCGCTCGGCCGTGGCCTCCGCCGCGCGCCTCGGGGACCACGGCGATGGTCTGCACGTCGCCCTCCGACCCGACCGTCAGGAGCCCCGCGTAGCCGTGGATCCCCCCGGTCTCCGGGTCAACGAGGGCGACGTAGTGGCGATGGTCGGCCGTCAACTCCTCGCGCATCATCTCGCGACTCCAGGCCTCCCCCGCGAAGACATCGCTCTCGATGCGCCAGATGGCATCGAGATCGGCCTCGGTGGCCGGACGCAGGATCATGCGGAGACCCGCTTCTGGGCTCCCGGCTGCTTGATGTCCGGCTCGCGCAGGTAGAGGGGGCGCTCGGACTCGAAGGGACGTCCCGCGGCGAGCCGCAGGGCGGCCAGGCGGATCAGCGCGGATCCGGGAATCCGCTCGGGCCAGACCTCGTGGGCCGCCTCGACGTACTCCGCGCGGGCGACGAGGTGCGGGTCCTCGGAGCGCACCGGCAGTTCGGCCCAGTCGAGCCCCGAGTACTCCGTCACGAACAGCTCACGACGCCGCGCATCCTGCACCACCCGGACTCCCGCGGCCGCGCCGCGGGAGAGCACCTCGAACGCGACGGCCTCGTGCCCGTGCATCGGCAGCAGCGGGATGCCGCGGCCGACCGCGAACGCTCGCGCGGCCGCGATCCCGACGCGCAGCCCCGTGAACGGCCCGGGCCCGATGCCGCAGACGACGCCCGCGATGCGCGCGGGATCGACCCCGCTCTCGTCGAGCACCCGCTCGAGCAGCGGCCCGACGAGCTCGGCGTGTCGCATGGGGTCGTCGCTCGCCGCCTCGAATACGCGGTCGCCGGTTCCCAGCGCGATGCTCGTACCGAGCGACGTATCGATCGCGAGCAGCGCCCGCCCGTCTCGTTCGGGAATCCCGAGTGCGCCGTTCACCAGGCCCCTCCGTCTGCCAGCGCGGTCCGACCGCGGTGATGGTCACGATCCGGGGCTCCACGAGGGCCTCGGACCAGTCGGGGTCGTCGGCGTCGTCGCCGGCGCGTCCCTCGGGGCGCTCGATCACGACGTCCAGCCAGGAGTCGCGTTCGGCGTGCAGGCCCGCGCCCCACTCCGCGACGACGACCGAGCGCTCGAAATCGAGGTCGAGGTCGTCAAGTTCCTCGGCGTCCGCCAAGCGGTAGGCATCGACGTGCACGAGCGGCGGGCCGTCGGCGAGCGACGGGTGCGTACGCGCGAGCACGAACGTCGGGCTCGTCACCGGCCCGCGCACGCCGAGCCCCTCGCCGATCCCACGGGTCAGCGTCGTCTTGCCGGCGCCGAGCGGCCCCGTGAGGATCAGCAGATCGCCCGCGCGCAGCCGCCCTCCCAGACGCACGCCCAGCGCGTGCATCGCCTCGGGATCGGTGATCTCGAAGCGGCGCGACGCCGCTTCGAGGTTCCCGGCGTTCACGCGCCGCCCCGCTCGGGGCCGGCTGCCGCCGCCTCGTCCGCGTCCGGGGCCTCGGCGAGCGGATCCTCGACCGGGAGCCGGAGCACGCGGGGACCGATGCCGACGATGATCTCGTAGTTGATGGTGCGCATGAGCCCGGCCCAGATCTCGACCGGCGGTGCCCCGCGCTCGGGGTCGCCGAACAGCACCACGGGCTCGCCGAGTTCGAGGCGTCCCGCGAGCGGGCCGACGTCGACGATGAACTGGTCCATGCCGATGCGCCCGACGATCGGACGGTGCTCGCCGGCGACCGTCACCCAGGCCCCCGAGCCGTTCAGTGCCCGGGGCATGCCGTCCGCGTACCCCATCGGCACGAGCGCGAGGGTCGTCGCCGTCTCGCACACGTGGTTGTAGCCGTAGGAGACGCCCGTTCCCGCCGGCACTCCGCGCAGCGCGACGATCTCGGACTTCAGCGTCATCGCCGGAACGAGCCCGAGCTGGGCGGAGGTCTTGTCGGCGAGCGGGCTCAGTCCGTAGGCGGCGACGCCGATCCGCACCGTGTCGTAGTGCAGGTGCGGCGAGGTCAGCGTGGCCGCGCTCGCGGCGAGGTGCCGCATCTCGGGTTCGATCCCGTGCGCGGCGAGGAGCGCGATCGCCTCGTCGAAGTTCGCGGCCTGCGCTCGGTCCGCCTCGGCGCCGGCGTTCGCGAGGTGGCTGAAGATTCCCCGCACCCGGATCGTGCCCGCGGCGGTCAGTTCGGCGGCGCGGGCGAACACCAGGTCCCAGTCGCTCGGCTGGATCCCGTTGCGGCTCAGTCCGGTGTCGACCTTCAGCTGCACCGTCGCGCGGCGTCCCGCGGCGCGCGCGGCCTCGGCGATGGCGTCGAGCTGGGCCAGATTGTTCACGCCGAGCTCGATGCGCTGTTCGATGGCCGCGCCGAAATCGGTGCGCGGACCGTGCAACCAGCAGAGGAGCGGAACCTCGACGCCGGCCTCCCGCAGGCGCAGCGATTCCTCCAGATCGGCGGTCGCGAGCATGGTCGCCCCGCCGTCCATGGCCGCCTGCGCGATGATCGCGGCGCCGTGGCCGTAGCCGTCGGCCTTCACGACGACGATCACCTGGCCGCCGCTGAACTCCTTGATGCGCCGCACGTTGTGCCGCACCGCCGGCAGGGAGATCTCGGCGACCCGCATTCCGCCTGTTCTCATCGCTTACGCTCCGTCCTGCTCGGATTCTGCTTCGAGGCTATCGCCCGGCGCCGGGACGACGCCGGTCTCGAGCACCACGAACGCGGTGGCCATCCCGCCGTCGTGCGTCATCGAGACGTGGGGCATGCTCGCGCCGCGCTCGCCGAGCACCCGGACCAGCGCGGCCGTGGGGAGGAACGCGGGGACGCGATCCTCGCCGCGCACGAGCGCGAGATCCTGCCAGCTGAGCCCGGCATCGCCCCCGAGGGCCTTGATCAGCGCCTCCTTGGCCGCGAACCGCGCGGCCAAGGAGTGGAGCCGCAGCGAGCGCTCCGACTCGGTGAAGAGCCGCTCCAACAAGCGCGGAGTGCGCTCGATCTGCCGCTCGAAACGACCGATATCGACCGTGTCGACGCCGATCCCGATGATCACTACTCGACCGTCACCGACTTCGCGAGGTTGCGCGGCTGGTCGACGTCGAGGCCCTTGGCCGTCGAGAGCTCGAGTGCGAACCACTGCAGCGGGATGACCTGCAGGAGCGGCTCGAAGAGGGTGTCGGTGAGCGGGATCCGGATCACGTCGTCGGCGTAGGGCAGCACCGAGGTGTCGCCCTTCTCGACGATCGCGATGACACGGGCGCCGCGCGCCCGGATCTCCTGGATGTTCGAGACCACCTTCGAGTGCATGACCGGGGCCGTGCGCGGGCTCGGCACGAGCACGAACACCGGCTGGCCGTGATCGATGAGGGCGATCGGACCGTGCTTGAGCTCGCCTGCGGCGAAGCCCTCGGCGTGGATGTACGCGATCTCCTTGAGCTTGAGCGCGCCCTCGAGGGCCGTCGGGTACCCGACGTGGCGCCCGAGGAACAGCACCGAGCGGGTGTCCGCCATCCAGTGCGCGAGCTGCGCGATCTGCTCGTGGGTCTCGACGGCCTCCGCGACCTGCGCCGGCAGCGCCGCGAGCGCGGCGACCGCGCTCGCCTGCGCGTCGGCGGCGAGCGTTCCGCGCACGCGGCCGAGGTGCAGGCCGATGAGGTACAGCGCCGTGATCTGCGCGACGAAGGCCTTGGTCGACGCGACCGCGACCTCGGGGCCCGCGTGGGTGTAGACCGCCGCGTCGGACTCCCGGGGGATGGTGGCGCTCTGCGTGTTGCAGACGGAGACGGTGGTGACGCCCCGCTCGATGGCGTACTTGACGGCCATGAGGGTGTCCATGGTCTCGCCGGACTGGCTCACGGAGATGAGCAGCGTGCCGTCGGTGAGGATCGGGTCCCGGTAGCGGAACTCGTGGCTGAGCTGCACCTCGACGGGAATCCGCGCCCACTGCTCGATCGCATAGGCGCCGATCATGCCCGCGTAGGAGGCGGTGCCGCACGCGATGATGATGATGCGGTCGATCCCGCGCAGCCGGTCGTCGCCGAGCTCCGAGAGCTCGGGGATCTCGACGGCGCCGTCGACCACGCGCCCGCGGATCGTGTTGCCGACCGCGTCGGGCTGCTCGGTGATCTCCTTCGCCATGAAGGACGACCAGCCGCCCTTGTCGGCGGCCTCCGCGTCCCAGGCGACCTCGTACTCCTCGAACTCGACGGGTGCCCCCGAGAAATCGGTGATGCGCACCTCCTCGGGAGTGATGATCGCGATGTTGTCCTCGTCGACCGCGACCGCGCGCCGGGTCGAGCTGACGAAGGCGGCGACGTCGGAGCCGAGGAAGTTCTCGCCGTCGCCCAGGCCGACGACCAGCGGAGAGTTGTGGCGCGCGGACACGACGACGCCCGGCTGGTCCTGGTGCATCGCGAGCAGGGTGAACGTGCCGTGCAGACGGCCGACCACCGCGCGGAACGCGGTCTCGAGATCCGCGTCGCCGGCCTCGCGGCCCTTCGCGATCTCATGCCCGAGCAGGGCTGCGACGACCTCGGTGTCGGTCTCGCTGAGCAGCTCGACGCCCGCGGCGTCGAGCTCGGCGCGGAGTTCGGCGAAGTTCTCGATGATCCCGTTGTGGATCAGGGCGAGCTTGCCGCCGTCGCCCAGGTGCGGGTGCGCGTTCACGTCGGTCGGGCCGCCGTGGGTGGCCCACCGGGTGTGCCCGATGCCGGTGCCGGCCGCCGCCAGCGGATCGAGCTCGAGCAGTTCCTCGAGTCGCGCGAGCTTGCCCGAGCGTTTGCGCACCGCGACCGCGCCCTCCGCGTCGACGACGGCGACTCCCGCCGAGTCGTATCCGCGATATTCGAGACGGCGCAGGCCGTTCAGCAGCACCTCAACGGTGTCGTTGGGGCCGACATATCCGACGATTCCACACATGCGCATCAGTTTAGTGGCACCATGAGTGAACGATGACCGAGTTCAGCACCGACACCCAGGCCCTGATCCGTCCCGACTTCTCCTCCCCGTTCATCGAGATCGGTCGAGAAGAGTGGGCGCGCCTCGCCGGCGAGACCCCCATGCCACTCACCGAAGCGGAGATCGAGGCGTTCCGCGGCCTCGGGGAACTGCTCGACCTCCGTGAGGTCTCCGAGGTCTACCGGCCCCTCAGCAGACTCCTCAACGAGTACGCGCAGGGCGTGCGCGAGGTGCACCGGCGCACGCGCGGCTTCCTCCACCGCGAGCAGGATCGCCCCTCCCCCTTCGTGCTGGGCATCGCGGGCTCGGTGGCCGTCGGCAAGTCGACCGTGGCGAGGATCCTGCGCGACCTCCTGGCGCGCTGGCCCGAGACCCCGCAGGTGCAGCTCGTCACGACCGACGGGTTCCTCTACCCGAACGCGGAGCTAGAGCGCCGCGGCATCTCGCACCGCAAGGGGTTCCCGGAGTCCTACGATCGCCGGGCGCTGATGCGGTTCGTCTCGCAGGTGAAGGCGGGCATGCCCGAGGTGCGGGTTCCCCACTACAGCCACCTGATCTACGACATCGTCCCCGACGAGTACACGATCGTGCGCAACCCCGACATCCTCATCGTGGAGGGGCTCAACGTGCTGCAGCCCCCGTCGAACGAGCGCCCGCTCGCGGTCTCCGATCTCTTCGACTTCTCGATCTACGTGGATGCGCGCACCTCCGACATCGAACGCTGGTACCAGGACCGCTTCCTGAAGCTCAAGGACGGCGCCTTCGCCGATCCGAGCTCCTACTTCCGCCGCTTCGCCGGGCTCGACGAGGAGCAGGCCCGCGCGCTCGCGCACGAGTTCTGGAAGGGGATCAACGAGCCCAACCTGGTCGAGAACATCCGGCCGACGCGCGCTCGCGCCTCCCTCGTCCTGCGCAAGGAGGCCGACCACCGCGTCCAGAAGGTGCTGCTCCGCAAGCTCTGAGACCGGCGGCGAGGCGCTCCGCCGCGCCGAGATCCGCCCCGCCGGGCGCGCGGCCAGGAACCCTTGCGGCGCGTGATCTACACTTCCGGGCATGACTGCTCTCCGGCGTTCCCGTCGTGCCGCGGTCGCGACCCTGGCCGCGGCCCTCGTCCTCGCGGGAGCCCTCCCCGCGGTCGCGAACCCCGGCGACGAGACCGCCGACGGCTATCCCACCTGGGACGAGGTCAACGCCGCTCGCGCCTCGCAGAGCGCGAAGCAGGCGGAGTACGCGAAGCTGCAGCAGGCCCTGCAGCGCGCCCAGTCGGGCGCGGCGACCACCTCGGCGAAGGCGGTGGTCGCGTTCCGCAGCGCGCAGCGCGCGGATCAGGCGCTCGCCGATGCGACCGCGCGCGAGAAGCAGATCCAGAGCCGGCTCGAGGCCGATCGGACCCGACTGCAGAGCGACAGCGAGAGCCTCGGCCGCGTGGTCTCCTGGATGTACCGCGACGGCACCGGCCTGGCGAGCACCAGCCAGCTGATCACCGCCAAGGATCCCGCGGAGTTCATGGCGAAGCTCGACACCGCGCAGCAGGTGGCCGGCACGTGGAACACCCTCTCCGAGCGCGCCGCGGCCGCGGTCAACACCGAGCAGAACCTGAAGGATCAGGCGACGGCGGCCAAGCGGGAGCGCGCGCGGCTCGCGGCGGAGGCCGATCGCGCCTCGTCCGAGGCCGCCGCCGCTCAGGAGCGCGCCGATGCCGCCGTCAGCACGGCCAGCCGCAATACGAGCACCGTATACGCGCAGCTCGCCTCGCTGCGCGGCACGACGGCGAAGGTCGAGGAGCGCTACCAGCTCGGACTCCAGGTCGCGGAGCAGCAGCGCGAGGAGGAGGCGCGGCGCCAGCAGGAGGCCCAGAACGGCGGAGGCGATGCGGGCAACGGCGGTGGCGGTGGCGGTGGCGGCAGCGTCAACATCGGCGGCGGAGTCGCCGTCGATCCCGCAGGAGCGCAGGCCTACGCGCGATCCGTGCTGCCCTCGTACGGCTGGGGCGGCGAGCAGTTCTCCTGCCTGGTCTCGCTCTGGAACGGCGAATCCGATTGGCGAGCGGACGCCCTGAACCCGTCGAGCGGCGCCTACGGGATCCCCCAGGCGCTCCCCGCCGAGAAGATGGCGGCCGCCGGTGCCGACTGGCGCACCAATGGCGCCACCCAGGTCAACTGGGGCCTCGCCTACATCTCGGCGAGCTACGGCAGCCCGTGCAACGCCTGGAACACCTGGCAGTCGCGGAACCCGCACTGGTACTGAGCGGGACTCCCCTCGCCGCTCGGGGCGCGAGACGAGGGTCAGCCCCGTGCGGAGGACCGGGGCTGGGAATCTCCCGGGCCCCGCATCCGTCGCGGTTCAGCCGTTCGCGGCGCCCCGGCGCCGACGCGCCCCGATGATCATCGCGGCGCCGAGCACTCCGCACAGCGGGCGGTAGAAGCGCCGATCCAGCTCACGGAAGCGCCTGCCTGCGGGCGGCAGCCCCAGCACCGCGAGCGCCGCATCGCCACCGAACGCGGCCCGCGCCAGCAGCAGGGCGCCGCCCGTGCGCCGCACTGCGACGGCGACCCCGTTCTCTCCCAGCGCGCCGCCGGCGATCGCGCCCCCGACGAGCGCAGTCGCACCGACGGCCGCGGTGGCGGTCGGCTCGGGCAGCGCCGCGGCGTTGCCGACCACCGACTCGGCGAGGCGCTTGCGGTTCTTCGCGGGCCAGGACGAGCCGGAGGCCCAGGCGAGGTGGAGGGCGCCGACCGCGGTCAGCCCCGTCCATGCGATGAATCGTGCGAATCCCCGGAGAGCGCTCATGCCATCACCCTATCCCCTGTCCGGAAACGCAGGAGGGCCCGGCGTATGCCGGGCCCTCCTGTCGGGGTGATGCACGCGCATCGGATCGGACTCGATCAGACCGCGAGACGCTCCTTCACGACCGCCGCGAGATCGTCGGCGAGCTGCTGCGCCTGATCCACGTGCTCGGCCTCGACCATCACGCGCACCACGGGCTCGGTGCCCGAGGGACGGAGCAGCACGCGGCCCTTGGCGCCCAGCACCATCTCCGCCTGGCGAACGGCCTGCTCGAGCACGGCGTCGCCGTGCACGCCCGTGCGGTCGACGCCGCGCACGTTGACGAGCACCTGGGGGTACACGGTCATGCACTTCGCCAGCTCGGAGAGCGGTTTCCCAGTGCGGGCGATCTCGGCCGCGATGTGCAGGCCGGTGAGGATCCCGTCGCCGGTCGTCGCGTGCTCGCTCATGATCACATGCCCGGACTGCTCGCCTCCCAGCGAATAGCCGTGCGCGTTGATCGCCTCGAGCACGTAGCGGTCGCCGACCCCCGTCTCGATCACGTCGATGCCGTTGTCGGACATCGCGAGCTTGAGCCCCAGGTTCGACATGACGGTCGCGACGAGCGTGTTCTGCTCGAGCTTGCCCCGTCCCGCCATCGAGAGCGCGAGGATCGCCATGATCCGATCGCCGTCGACGACCGCGCCGTCGGCGTCGACCGCGAGGCAGCGGTCGGCGTCGCCGTCGTGGGCGATGCCGAGGTCGGCGCCCGTGGAGCGCACCGTCTCGACGAGCTGTTCGAGGTGGGTCGAGCCGATCCCGTCGTTGATGTTGAACCCGTCGGGATCGTTGCCGATCACCGTGACCTTCGCGCCGGCATCCGAGAAGACCTCGGGCGAGATCCCGGCCGCGGCACCGTGCGCGCAGTCCAGCACCACGTGCAGGCCGTCGAGGCGGACGCCCTCGAGCGTCCCGAGCAGATGGACCACGTAGCGGTCCTCCGCATCGGCGAAGCGGCGGATGCGTCCGACCTCACGACCGGTCGTGCCGGCGTGGGGCCGCTGCATCGCCGCCTCGATCTCGTCCTCGATCTCGTCGGCGAGCTTGCGCCCGCCCGCGGCGAAGAACTTGATCCCGTTGTCGGGCGCCGGGTTGTGCGAGGCCGAGACCATGACGCCGAAGTCGGCGCCGGTGTCGGCCACGAGGTATGCCGCGGCGGGGGTCGGGATGACCCCCGCGTCGAGCACGTCGACACCGGCCGACGCGAGGCCGGCGGCGACGGCCGCCGCGATGAACTCCCCGGAGACCCGGGGTCTCGCGCCACGATGGCCGTGGCGCGACGGCTCTCGGTGCGCGCATCGCGCCCGAGAACAAAGGCTGCAGACTGAGCGAGGCCCAGGGCCAGCTCGGCGGTCACATCGACCCCGGCCAGACCCCGGACCCCGTCCGTGCCAAACAGGCGACCCATTGCTGGACCTTCGGCGATTAACGCTTCGAGTACTGGGGAGCCTTGCGGGCCTTCTTGAGACCGGCCTTCTTGCGCTCCTTGATTCGGGCGTCGCGGCTCAGGAAGCCGGCCTTCTTCAGGGTCGGGCGGTTGTGCTCGGCGTCGATCTCGTTGAGCGCGCGAGCGATCGCGAGGCGGAGAGCCCCGGCCTGGCCCGAGGGGCCGCCGCCGACAATGCGGGCGATCACGTCGTACGAGCCGTTCAGCTCGAGCGCGGTGAACGGGTCGGTGATCAGCTGCTGGTGCAGCTTGTTCGGGAAGTACTCGGCGAGGTCGCGACCGTTGACGGTCATCGTGCCGGTGCCGGGAACGAGGCGCACGCGGGCGATGGCCTGCTTGCGGCGGCCGACTGCTGCACCGGGAACGGTGAGCGCGGGACGCGGGGTGGAGGCGACGGCCTGCGAGGCCGGCGTCTCGGTGGTGTAGCTCTCGGGGGCCACGGTCTGCTCTGCAGTGGTCACAGTGTGATGTCCTTCTCTAAAACTCTGGTCCGCGACTACTGCGCGACCTGGCCGATGGTGTAGGCGGTCGGCTGCTGGGCCGCGTGCGGGTGCTCGGCACCTGCGTAGACCTTCAGCTTGCGGAACTGGTCGCGGCCGAGCGAGTTCTTCGGGAGCATGCCGCGGATCGCCTTCTCGACGGCGCGCTCCGGGTTCTTCTCGAGGAGCTCGGTGTAGCTGACCGAACGGAGGCCGCCCGGGTAGCCCGAGTGGCGGTAGGCGCGCTTCTGAGCGGCCTTGTTCGCGGTCAGGACGACCTTGTCGGCGTTGATGATGATCACGTGATCGCCCATGTCCATGTGGGGGGCGAAGGTGGTCTTGTGCTTGCCGCGGAGCAGAGCTGCGGCGTGCGAGGCGAGGCGGCCGAGGACCACGTCGGTGGCGTCGATGACGAGCCAGTCGTGCTTCTGCTCAGCTGCCTTCGGCGAGTAAGTGCGAGTCACTGTCGTGCTGCTTTCTGTCGAAATGGAGGTGTTCGTGGATCCCGCTCCGGGCGGTTCGCGGCGGACCGCGAGCCGCGATTGGAGGGCTCACATTCGGGCGCGCACTGCAGGCAGCGCGCACCAAGGGTCTACTTTAGCACAGGCGCCCGCTTCGAGCGCCGCGGCTCAGTCGAGGGCGTCGCGCTTCGCACGCGTCTGCTCAGCGCGATCCGCGAGCCGGCCGGCTTCGGGGTACACGATCTCCTCGAGCGAGAGCCCGTGCGCGGGCATCACCGTGAACCGGCTCGACCGCGCCCTCGCATCCCGCAGACGCACGAGCTCGGCGAGATCCAGACGCCCGTGCCCGACCGCCACGACCGCGCCGACGAGGGCGCGCACCATCGAATGGCAGAATGCGTCGGCCTCGATCCGCGCCGCATAGGCGCCGTCCTCCGTCTCGCGCCACTCGAACACGAGCAGGTCCCGCACCGCGGTCGCCCCCTCGCGCGCCTTGCAGAACGTCGTGAAGTCGTTCAGCCCGAGCAGCTCGTCGGCGGCGACCTGCATCGCCGCGAGGTCCAGCTCCCTGGGGATCTCGGCCGTGTACCGCGCGCTGAGCGGATCGCGCCTGGCGTTCGTTCCCCGCACCCGGTATTCGTACCGACGGCGCAGCGCCGAGAACCGCGCGTCGAACCCGACGGGCGCCTCCGTCACCGAGTGCACGACGAGATCCGGAGCGTTCCGACGCAGCACGCCGTTGACCTTGCGCGTGCGCAGGCGGGAGTCGGCGCCCCATTTCGCAGCGCCGGCATCGTCGACGTCCAGATGGGCCACCTGCCCGCGCGCGTGCACGCCCGCATCGGTGCGGCCCCCGACCGTGAGCCGCACCGCGGCGGGATCGACGTGCAGCAGCACCGCGATCGCGGACTCCAGCTCGGACTGCGCCGTACGCAGGCCAGGCTGGGTCGCCCAGCCGTGGAAGTCGGTGCCGTCGTAGGCGAGGTCGAGACGCAAGCGCATGATCCGATCCTGCCAGACGCACCCTCGCACCGGCCCCGCCGGGGCGATCCGCGCCCGGCCCGGGCACACCCGCGAACGCTCGGCTGGGAGAGCCCTCGCGTAGACTGGAGCGCGACTTCGTCGGGCGGCACCGGTTCGCCCGGCCCCTCGGTATCGATGACTGCACCGCCCACTGCCTCCCCGTCCGCGCGCTCCGGCGCGCGACTCGGCGCTCCCCGTTCCAGCGGCTGGTTCGGCGGGCTCGACGGGCTCCGAGCAGTCGCCGTCGCCCTGGTCGTCGTCTACCACCTCTTCCCCGGCGCGCTGCCCGGCGGCTTCATCGGCGTCGACGTCTTCTTCGCGATCAGCGGCTTCCTCATCACCTCGCTCCTGCTGCGCGAGGCAGATCGCAGCGGCACGATCCGGCTCGGGCGGTTCTGGCGCAGGCGGGCGCGGCGCCTGCTGCCGGCGCTCGGCGCGACGCTGCTCGTCTGCACGACCGCGGCGCTCGCGGTCGGACGGGACGCGCTCGTGGGCATCGGCGGGCAGCTCCTGGGAGCCGCGTTCTTCGTCAGCAACTGGGTGTACACCGCCACCGGGGTCGACTACTTCGCCAAGGATGCCCCCGAGCTCTTCCGCAACACCTGGTCCCTCTCGATCGAGGAGCAGTTCTACGTCGCCCTCCCGCTCCTGCTCCTCCTCCTGCTCCGCCGGGCCAAGCGCAGCACAGCGTGCGCACTGCTGTTCGCGCTCGGAATCGCGTCCGCGATCTGGATGGCCGTCCTCGCGTTCTCCGGGGCTCCGCCGACCCGGGTCTACTTCGGGTCCGATACCCACGTCTTCGGCCTGCTGCTCGGAGCCGCACTCGCGCTGCGCCTGTACCGCGACGAGCGGCTCGGTGGCGCTCCGGTCATCATCGAGCGGCAGGCCCAGATCCGGCTGCTCGCGATCTCGGTCGGCGGCCTCGCGGTACTCCTCTGGCTCGCCTGCGTGCTGCGCGAGGGGTCGGTCGAGAGCTTCGCGGGCGGGATCCAGCTGGCCACGGTCGCTGCCCTCGCGGTCGTCGCCGCGGTCACCCGTCCGGGAGCCTGGCTCGGCCGCGCACTCGACGTCGCACCGCTG